>DBLW01000135.1 GCA_002298075.1 Bacteroidales bacterium UBA714
CACATTCTTCACCGCCACAAGATTTCCGACAAAAGCCACCACCCTGCTATTGTCATCCACCCCGAACCGCGCCCTAAGCGAAAGCCTGTCCTGCTCGGGAAAACGTACGAAAACCTCTGAAACGCCATTGTACAACACCCTCTTGCACGCATCGGTGCAGATATATGACGACGACTCCAAAAGAGCCCTGCTCACAAAGAAATTGCACGCGGCCCCTTCCATCAAAGCCTTTGTCCGTCTCAGCACCAAAGGATTACGCTGAGGGAAAGTATGGACATCAGAACCATGCCAGGACACATAATACGGCATTCCAAACCTCGCGGACGCCTCCGCCGCAACTAGAGCACCTGCAAAAGAATGAGCAGACACCACGTCATAGCCTTCGAGCATAGTGACCGCACGCCTGACGAGCGCCTTGAAAAACAGCGGCTCACGGCGGAGTTTCCATACAAGAATATGGTCTGTCACCGAAAACCTGTACCACAGCATCCTGTACTTCACATCATCAATGACAACCGAGTCCGGACAAGGCACCTTGGAAGTATGCCTGAGCACACGTGTCAGCACATTGTCACGTGCATGTATGCAGAACGCATCAACCTCGCACTCCCCTGTTCCGGCAAGATGCCTTATACGCTCATGCACAGCATTGAACAGCCCCTTGCGGTCAAAGGGACTGCTCTCAAAAATCACGGCTACTCTTATTTTCTCACGCATTTTTCCTGTCCAATATTCCGGATGTAAAACGATAAACGCGCAAGGACATATCCACATTATTCATCTTATACAGAAGCAGATTGAAAAATTGTCCAGGGCGCAATGAGAACAGGCCGAGCCCGGAATCCATATCCATCATGCCATACAGCCAAGTGAGATAGTCACGTCCGAGAAGCGCCGACCTGCGCGAAGCAAAGATATTCATGACACGGCACACATAACGCCCGATGAGGTCTTTCCGGTAAAGGGCATTCACCTTCACACAGAAAGGATATTTCACCGCAAGACGGCAAAGCACATCCGCATACATAGGAAGAAATCTCCTGAGCTGCATCAGATGACGGTCGGAAGAAGTGTCACTGCCCAGAGAGCCTGCACGCAGATGATAGTCATATACAGGAACCGGGCATGTGCGGACAGAACTGCACTCCGCCATGAAATTAAACACGAAAAGTTTATCTTCCGCATAACTCAGTTCCTCACAGAATCTCAGTTTGCCTATGGCCTTACGGCGGAACATCTTGGCCCACGGCGCGTCAAGCATCTCGCAGTTATGCCTTATGTTTTCCTGGAAAAAACCATCCATCTCATCACGGCAGTACGAAGCGGCACGCAGAGGACAGACGTCTTTCACAGGTATCCCGTCAACATATACGGAATATCCGCCAAGCAGCATATCCTCCCCGGAAACATCCTTAATCATGGAGGAAAGAGCCCCAGGCGCAAGCGCATCATCAGAATCAACGAACATCACATATGCCCCCTCAGCGATGTCAAGGCCGGCATTGCGTGCGGAGCTGACCCCCGCATTCGGCTTGTGCAGAGTACGGAAACGCGCTGATGTAGCAGAATACCTGTCACATATAAGCGGAGAGGAATCCGTGCTTCCGTCATCAATCAGAATAACCTCATATGAGGTGAAATCCTGTGCCAGTACACTTCCAAGACACCTGTCCAAATACTCCTCCGCATTATAAACAGGGATTATTATGCTTACCATGTTCTTATCCATATATCATCAACATTAATTGCCTTTCTTCCGTCCCCTCCCGAAGCACATCAAAAAGCAGAATTTACAAATCACTTTTCCAATGCTCCGCAAAGGAAATCAAGAGAAACCCGCCTCAGCGCGAGAACCCTCCTGTCAACATCATCCCAGCACGGACCATCCAGAAAAAACCGGCAGTCGTCCCCGGGATCTATCCCGTGCACAAGCCTCTGCCCCAGATTACACATCTCCATCAGCGACTTCAGCCTTGCCATTCCCCTCGCCCTGTTGCCGACTGCAATGAACGGCTTATGAAACAAAATGCAAAGCACACAGGCATGGAACGAATCCGTCACCACAAACGCGGCATCACGAAGACATGCAAGCCAATGTTCCAAAGGCGGCACGACCCTCTCACTGACAGGAATCCTCCTGTCGTATGGTCTGACAGAAGCATCATGCACCTCCATTCCGCCCGCATTTGCGACAAACCTGACCACATGCTCCTTCTGGAAATCATTGTCAAGAATATAGCTTAGAAGTTTTCCCCCAGCACCGCTGCAAGGCACGCGCGAAGCAATCTCCGAATAGACATCACGACCGAGAATCATCACAGGATCAAGCACATGCACGGCATTTCCAAACCCGAACCAATCCCGGCAAATCCCTACGGCATCCTCCTCCCTCACAGAAACAGCATCAAATTTCCCCAGAAGAGCCGAACATGACGCAAGCTGCGCCGGACTGTACTCCAGCTCAGACGTGCCAAAAGACGCAGCATATGACATCCGCAACACGTCCCATCCTGTTGTGAATTCTAAAAAAGCATCCTCAATCCGTCCGAAATACCTCGGGCGCCACACCTGGTCGCTCCCCACGACGAAAGCATCATACTGTCCCTCCCTAATGTCACGGTATGAATTAATGACTTCCGGGCTTATCTGCTCATCCACGAAACGGCCCACATGGGAGGACACAACAGGAAGTTCCTTTCTGTATCGCAGTTCACGGAACACTTCCGGAGCGCCGGCACCTCTTAACAGTCTGACAAAAAACCTGCGGGCATATACAGCCGGAGCCTTCCACCAAACCGGAAGCGGCATACCGTGTCTGAGGGCAAGAACGGAAACCTCATGTCCCATTTCCATAAGAACCCTCCTAAGCGCATAGGCCTGAAGGACACCTCCGTAATTCGTGTGAAACGGCAACGTTACTATAGCTATCCTCATCGCATAATCCTCCTTTTCAATCCGACCAGAGCCGCACGCACAGCTCTGGCAATTCTTTTGGGAAGCGCCCCCCTGCGTACAAATCCTGACATATAGGACTGCAGGTCACCCGCCGAATCCAAAGAATCAAAAAACTCTTTGCGCCGTTCAGGCACAGGCACCGATTCCGCGAAACCTCCATTATTTCCCATAGCAAGTTCCGGAACAAGCTCCTCCAGCACAAGACCTTCGAGCAGCATGCGCCCCTTTTCAGTATTGACCAGCACCAGGCTCGCTCCCCTGTCATCGTCAAGGCGCGGCATCGACTGCCTTACGCTCCACAAATCCGCAAGAGTAAGGTCGCTCCCGCTTAGCCCGCACCGGACCGGACACTTATAACACGACGGTCTCAATGTCATGTCCTGGACAAAAAGTGCCATATACGGGTCTTCAACATATTTCCTGCGTACAGACGAGCTGCAAGCCCCGTCATCACGGGCCACAGAGTTACCGTCTGCCGAACCTGCAAATTCATAGACAACATCATAATGGAACCAGCTGCGCTTCTTGTCACGGAACTTGACTCCGGTCATTCCGGAGCCGTACGCCCGTTCCATAGAGACTGCATACTTTTCCCAAAGCCCAGGCCCGGGAACGCCATGACAGGCGAAATCAACAGTCACAAGGGAAGAAAGATCAAGTTCATGCGCCTTTTTGTCCAAATATTTCCTCAAACCTGCCACCTGACAAGGAGTACCCGAGAAAAGCACTTCCATGCCTTCACAAAGTCTGTCATGCACATCCTCAAACGCCGCATACAACTCGCTCTGTACATATTTAGGCCCTCTGAACCGATTGACCTCCTCCATACTTCCCGCCTCACAATGGGCAACCGTCATATCATCCTCCACAGCCGCACCGAACACCACTCCACCATTACCGATAACCCTGCGTGCGACATACGGAAATACTCCTCCAGATGCGCTTTCCTCAACAAATTCGTCACTGCGGCCTCCCATCACAGCCAATGGCCTGCGCGGCTCAAGAGGCTCGAGTACAGGACAGACTGACTCACATTTTCCGCAGCCTATGCACCTGTCCGGATTGGCAAGCGGATAATCAAAGCCCTCACGGTCACGCCGCATCACAATGCATTGCACCGGGCATATGTTAACGCAAGCCGTACATCCGCAGCAAGCCGCACTGTCAATTATAGTTATCATGCCCTGCCTCCTTTTCTGACAACATTCAATATCCATCTCCTCTCATCTCCACTGCATCCGGCCCAAAGCACAGAGACACACGCACATAAGAAACATACGGCAGAACTCAGCACAAAGCCCCAAAATCCCACTCCAAGACGTCCGTTCAGCAAAGCCGGAATCACGCAAGCGGCAAATGCCACAATAATCACATTCAGCCAAACATCCCTCACATATCTGCCCACAGGAAAGCCCGTCATGCCGCCAAGCATAACCAGACGCGCAAACAGGCACACCTGAGAAAGCACTATGGCCACAATCACCGTAACCTCAGGCATACAGCCTGCCTTAAGGAAAATGTACGACACAGGCAAGTTCAGCAATTGAAGTCCTCCGACAACAATCTGATAATTCCTGATTCTTCCTGTGGCAAGCATACCGGTTATGAGCGGAGAAGACAGAGACTCGCTGAGCGCGAAAACAAGAAAAAGCCTGACGAACATGGAAGAATGCCCCGGCACATCCTTAAGCCACAGCCCGAGGATATATTCTGCATTGAAAATCACCGGCAGGGCAAGCACGAGCAGCAGATAAAACGACATCCTTGAGGAGCGGCGCATAAGAGCAAACATGTACTCCCTGTCCCCGCAGGCGTATGATTTGGTAATCTGCGGATTTACTGCCGTCATGAAATTGGAAACAAACCCCTGCACCGCTCCGTTGAGCTGCACCGCCACTCCCCTGGCCGCATTAACTGCCGGGCCGGAGAAAATATTGACCAGTATATTGCCGCCATGGTCTCTCAGCACCCCGGATGTCACCCCGATGAAATTCCACCCGGCAAATGACGCCATCTCCCGCATGAGTTTCCGGTCGTATATGAAACGGTAACGGCATTCCGGAAGATGCATCCTGCACCACAGCCAATATGCGCTGCGCACAAGCAAGGTCGCCACAGCCATAAGTGCGGCATAGGACACAAGCCTGTCAGACGGAGACGCCATTATAAGAAAAGCCACGGCAAGTCGGCAAAGCCCGTCGAAAATACCGATTCCGGCATAGGCTCCCATTCTCTCATGTGCCGTTATCGAAGCCATCTGCGGCACACTCATAAGATTCACAGCAAAAGAAAAGACCGAGAAATGCAGTACCATCCTCGCAGCAGGTATCCTTGAAGAGTCGATTGTCATCTTGTTTGATATGAACCACAATCCGGAAGGCTCGGCAAGCAACACAACCGCCGCAGCGATGACAAGCTGGACCGTCACTGCCGTAGAATAAATCCTGCCCAGCTCTTCCCTGTCCCCACGCGCAAGACCGAATGTTATGAAGCGCGTTACGGCCGAACTCAAGGCACCGGAGATGACGGTGAACATCGCCACGACTCCTCCGATGACATTATATATTCCATAATCCTCTTCTCCGAGAGCACCGAGGACAACTCTTGAGGTATAGAGGCTCACGAGCATAAGAAAAAGCATCCTGACGTAAAGCATCAGGGTGTTACGGGCTATCAGCCTTCCTTTTGTAGCATGTTCGTTTTCTATCGGCGTCGTCATTGCGGCTTTGGCAAATGTCCGCGGCAAGGCGTCTTCGCATGAAATCGGAACGTGGCCAGGACAGTTACAAATAGCAAATGTAATAAATTATGCGCAATTAAATGAAGTCTATTTCACATTGTAGCATTTTTTGTCCTTTGCCGGCATATTCTTTTGGAAATGTCATTGAAATTGCGTAATTTAGTCGTCGGTTAAAACACTAAACACTCACAGATTATGGTAAGATATTGCGTAATGTGGAAGTTCAAGTCATCAGATGACAAGACTCCCAAAGAACTCGCGGAAGAAGTCAAGGAAAAATATGAGTCTCTCATGGGACTTGTGCCGGGACTGCTGAACATTGAAATCGGTATCAACCGCAACGAAGGGGCCACATCCTACGATGCCGTCATGCTCGCCGACTTTGAAAACTGGGAGGCACTCGCAGCCTATAAGGCAGATTCCATGAGGGACAATGTCATAAAATACGTAAAGACAATTGCAGAAGTAAGGGCCAAGGTAGAATACGAAAGATAAGGGCTTCCGGAAATTCCGGTAACTTCACAAGAAAAGGAGGTGCAACCCGAGCGGCGGCACCTCCTTATTCTTTCTGGATACGGAAGAGGAATTACTCCCCTGCCGGAACCTCAAACTCAATCTGGTCAAGGCATACTGAGAAGCCCGCCGTAGCCTCAGCACCGACAAGACCTGAAGCATTTGAAGCATCTACAGTAATCACGACTTTGTTGACTGTTCCAAGAGCTGCGAGGTCAACCTTAGTCCAATCCTCGCAAACGAACTCCTTGCCGTCACGGTAATCTCCGAGAGCGAATGAAACCGAACCGGTCTCCTCGCCGGCTGCATCATAACCCTTGAACACTACCTCGCAATAATCTCCGGCTACAAATCCCGCTGTAGAATAGCGGCCGAACTTCATAAGCTGGTACATGCATGCGGAATTGTTTACAAAAGCGGAAACTATCTTGTGCTCCTTGTCCTCGGCGAAAGAGAAAGACATGTCATAGTCCTTCACATACTTGCTCAGGCAGAATGACACAAACTTTGCCGTTCCGGCTGCTCCCGGCGTCTCAGAGGTCTTGTCACCGTTCACACGCAGATGGCTGGACTGGGAAGCGCCGTCAGCAGAAGTGTCTGCGGATCCGCCAATCACTGCACCGCCATACATGTTGTAATAGTTCAAATGTGCAAATGTCGCCCCGAACTCTTCGTATGCTATTTCCTCATTATATGCTCCGGTATTGTCACTTTTGTTTGCGGCAAACTCGCAATCCTCAAACGAGATGGTCTCGATACGTGTCTTAGGAGTGTCTGGTGCGTCATCACCGTTGCACGCATTAAAGGCCAGGGCGCATGCGGCAAGCGCAAAAAAAGAAATTTTCTTCATAATGATTATAAATTATAAGTTAATTTTGATATATGCTTATAAATCCCGCTACAAACCATGACAACACACAAAATACTTCATTTGAAAATTGTCCGAATCACATTGTAGAGCATGCAAATATATCAAATTATTTATTAAAAATTTTTTCCTGCAAAAAAATTAACCTATGTTTGTCAAGCATTTCGCAAGGACAGATACGGGCAATTTATCGTATCTGGCTGCGGAATTATGGCTTTAAGCATTTTTACAATGACTTTTTATAAGAATAAAAGCCGATTTACTTACAATTTATAACATATTTACAATTATTTTTACGTTTACACATTATGAAAATTGACTTTTTTCACTGGAGAGGACTTTCCGCCGCAGCTGTAGCGCTCGCTTCTCTGGCAATTTCATGTCAGGATCCGATTGAGACTCCGAATCCGGGGCCTGGTCCCGAACCGGAGCCAGGTACAGACGGGCAGACAGAAATAGCGCTTGACCGTGAGGTTGAGGAAAGCGGCATGTACTTCGGTGATTTCTGGAAAGAGGGATACGCCAATTACTACTTTGAGCTCGCAAACGGAGAAATCGGAATGATAGACGACGGAGGTGCAGTGACCGTACCTATGAACGCAGGCGACTACATCCTCTCATTTGACCTCTGGGGTGCAATCTCGGAGGACCATACCGAGCCTATCTTACCTGAAGGCGTATATACCGCAAATAACGGACGCGCAGAAGGAGCATTCGACCTGACGAATACTTTGGCTGTATATAACAAGGGACAGCATGGAGAGCAGTTCCAGATAGTTAACATAAGGTTCAGTGACGGAACGGTTGAGGTAAGCCACATTGACGGCGGATACAGCATCAAGGCTGAGCTCACAACAGCCGAAGGAGATAAGTACAAGTTCACATACACCGGCTCCGTGAGCATGGATGACTGGAGCAATGACAACGAACCGACTTGGGAAATCGGGAAAGATGTCACCCTCGCACCTGTATATGTCACAAAGACACTTTTCGAAGAAGACAATTGCGACAACTGGCTGCTCCGCTGCTTTGATACAAGGAACGTGACTCCGGACGGTCTGCACGTCAACGAGCAGGGAACCAAGTTCCAGATAAGCCTGCGCATACCAAAAGGAGGAGACTTCGCCGGAACATACAGGCCAGGAAAAGAGACAGGAAGTTTCGAGCCGGGTGAGCGCATGGGACTTTTTGCCGCAGGAACATATTGCGAGCGCGTCAACGCAAACATGAGCATACAATATTGCGTAATGAACCAGGGAGAGATAAAGATTTCACGCAATTCGGACGGGACATATACTTTCAATGTGAATCTCACTACAGTTGACGGACATTCCGTAAAAGGCAACTGGACAAGCGCAATAGAGGAATTCGTCACACCTCCGCAGACTAATTTGACGGAAGATGTAGTATGCAACCCTCTCGCATGCACGGAAATAGTATATTTCGGTGATCTGTATGAAAACAATACTACCAACTATATGGTATTCCTTGCAACTGAGCTGGAGATTGTGGCATTTGACATGTTCTCGCCCAAGACACAGGGAGATGACCAGGTGTTCCCTACCGGTACATTCACCATCGCAGATACACAGGAGGCATGGACTATGATTCCTGGAAACTTGGGAGACAACGCCACCCCGTCATGCTATGTCAAATACAATGAGGACGGAGATGCAGTAGCAGCCGCACCGCTCGTAAAAGGCACTGTGACAGTAAGCAAGTCAGGCAACAATTATACTTTCAGCTATGAAGTATATGATGACTTCAACAAGCAGGATCCGTCCGTGACTCCGCACAAGATATCCGGAACATTCACGGGCACTCTGCCGGAGTTCAAAGATGCATCCGAAGCGACAGCAGCATCTGTCCAAGACAAGGCAAAAAGACTCGGAAAGGCAAGCTTCCGCATCTGCAAATAACCTTCGGGGACATATAAAAAAACGCCGTAGCTGATTTTGCTGCGGCGTTTTTTATATGCTGATATCACGGCACTATGCGAGAGCCGGCTTGATGATTCCGAAAATCACATATGCAATCACCAGCGTAACGGCCACATTGAATGCCTGCGCAGAAAGGAACACCTTGAGAGGAACCCTGTTCTCCCTGCTGAAGATTTCCTTGAATCTTGTTTCAAGCCCTATGCACACAAAGGCGATGCTGAACAAAGTGTTCTGGAAGCCTTTGGTGACTTTGCCTACAGCCTTGGCAGTCTCAGGCTCCATGCAGAAGCTGAACACAAGCGAAGCGAGGATGAATCCCACGACGAACTTAGGGAAACGGTCCCATATGAGTCCCGCCGTAGGCTTGGCCTCATCAGTGCGTCCCTGATAAGTCCACATGAGCGATATGATGAATGCGGCGACTCCAAGAAGCACATTCTGTGATGATTTGACAATAATGGCTGTCTGTGCAGCAAGGTCACCTGTCTGAGGAGTGTCAGCAAGCGTTCCGGCAGCAGCTACTGCGCCCGTAGTGTCAATTGTGCCTCCGAGCCATGCGCCCGTAACTTCCGGAGAGAGATTCATCAGATTCGCAAGCCACGGGAGAATATACATCATTGGAACAGCCACAATGAGCACAAGCGACACGACATAGGACAGTTTCTTGTTGTCACCCTTGATCACTCCGCATGTCGCGATGGCAGCCGAAACTCCGCAAATGGACACCGCACTCGCAAGCATTGTCCCCATTTCAGGGTCCACTTTCATCCTGCGGCCTATCCAGTATGCAAAATACCATACTGAGAATACGACAAGCACTGACTGGGCAAGTCCGTATGCCCCCGATTTCATGACATCACCGAAAAGGATTGTGGAACCGAGGCAGATTATACCTATCTTTATATAAAACTCACTGTTCACCGCAGGCTTCATCCACTGCGGAACTTTAAGGAAATTGCTTATGACAAGTCCGAGTATCACCGCAAAGAACACGGACTCGAATCCGAATTCCTTAACCGCCGGTATATTCGCCAACAGCTGGGCGACAAGGGTAAGCGCAAAAATCACAAGCAGTGCCGGTATGGACGAGACGATGCTTTTGAGAGGTTTGCGCAAGGCGAAAGATGCAAGAGTTACAAGCACGAGTACGGAAAGCAGCATATACCCTGCCGCCAGATAGTCCGCCGGCGAAGACAAAGTCTTGGGCATATGAGGCATAGCCTCCGGAAAAATCGCGGCAAGAGCCAGCACTGCTGCGCCAGCGAAAACTATAATCCAGTCTTCGGAGGCGAATTGGGTCAACCATTTCTTCATTATCGCAAAGGTTTCAGTACAGTTATACATTAATCATGACAGGAGCCATGCCGAAAATCAGCATAGCTCCTGCGATACGTTTTTTATTTCCTGTATTTCAACGTATGCCCAGCTATAAGCTCGGCATCATCAAAATAATCTATTTTCATTGCCTTCCTCACGTCAGCCAAAGTCTTTGCCGCCTCCACACGGGCAACCTCGCTGCCTTTTCTGAGGATTTCATATACAAGAGGTATATTCTGCTCATATGCAGCGCGCCTTTCACGGATAGGCTTCAGGATATCCTCCATTATGTTATAAAGAAATTTCTTGCATGTGCCGTCACCAAGGCCTCCCCTGCGGTAATGATCTTTCATTTCCTCCAGATTGGCATACTCGGGCAGGAATTTGGCAAAATGCTCCGGCTCACAGAAAGCATCAAGATAGGTAAACACGACATTGCCCTCAACCTTGCCGGGGTCGGTTATCTGAAGATGCCCGGGGTCAGTGAACATGCTGTTGACTTTCTTTTTGATTTCCTTTGATGTGTCTGAAAGGTATATGCAGTTGCCAAGTGACTTGCTCATCTTGGCCTTGCCGTCCGTACCGGGAAGACGGCAGCATGTCCGGTTCTCCGGAAGCAGCATCTCTGGAGTGACGAGGGTCTCGCCATAGACTGCGTTGAATTTATGCACAATTTCCCTTGTCTGCTCTATCATCGGAGCCTGGTCATCACCGACCGGGACAGTAGTCGCCCGGAAAGCCGTGATGTCAGAAGCCTGGCTTATAGGGTATGTGAAAAAACCGACCGGGATACCCTTTCTGGACTGCTGGGAATCATCGTCGCCTTCAGAAAATCCGCGCATCTGTATCTCTGACTTTACAGTAGGGTTGCGCTGGAGCCTCTGGACTGTAACGAGATTCATGTAATAGAACGCGAGTTCGCACAGCTCAGGAACCTGAGACTGTATGAAAATTGTGACTTTCTCAGGATCAAGCCCGCATGAAAGATAGTCAAGAGCCACTTCTATTATGTTCTGGCGTATCTTCTCGGGATTGTCAGCATTGTCCGTAAGAGCCTGCGCATCGGCTATCATTATGAAAATCTTTTCAAATTCTCCGGAGTTCTGAAGTTCCACCCTTCTTTTGAGCGAGCCTACATAATGGCCCAGATGAAGCCTGCCTGTAGGACGGTCGCCTGTCAATATAATCTTTCCCATATCAATTAATTACAATTGTTTTCATTCACGTATGCCATGAGCATGTCACCCGTCTGAAATCAGGCATCAGCCAGGTTCATGGCACATATTCTGGCAAATATAGCAAAAGTCGAGAGCAAAACGTCAAGCTTGCTTGTAAAGTTTTGCCGAAACGCCAGCATATATATGTCCGTATGGACAAAAATAGCAAAAGTCGAGAGCAGAGACAAAATTAATTTTGGCTATGCCAAAACTGCCGCGTCCACACCTCTTGCATTTTCACAAAATATAGATTATATTCGCAATCCTTAATCAATATATACTTGCACGTTGCGGCATTGTCCCCAAAGAATATGGTCACTGCCATTCATTTATAACTAATCTTATATAATCCCTATTTTATGCGAACTGAACTATTGATGGCGACCGCCATATCGCTATGCCTTGTATCATGCTCCGACAATGGAGGAGCCATTGACGCGCCAAATCCTCCCACACCGGAACCGGAGGAAGTAACAATCACAATCAACCATGATAAGATCAGATTAGCCGTCGGAGAGACTGTCCCGATTGACTTTTCGGTTGAACCGGAAGACGCTCCTTTGGAATGGAATTCAAGCGACTCGCGCATCGCGACAGTTGACGGCAATGGAAACGTAACAGCGATAGCGAGAGGCTCAGTTTCCGTTACGGCCAGCTCCGGCACAGCAAAAGCGTCAGTGCCGGTAATAGTGGAGCGCGCCGTCGCGGTCGGTGACTATTATTATTCGGACGGAAGCACCTCAGACGCCATCATATCAGGCAAGACACTTTTAGGTGTGGTTTTCTGGCTTGGCAATGCCACAACAGACGACGCTGCCCTGCGCCGTGACCATCCGGAGTGCACACACGGACTGGCAGTGGCAGCATTTTCAGAACTGAACCCGTCACCTTGGCAAAGCACCTGCAACACATACAACTCCACAACAGGAAGCTGGGTAGAAAACAACGTAGGCGACCTTTACCAGTCACCGGTATCGCTCTACCAGCGTGATACGCGCCGCAGCATGACACTTGGATACAACAACACAAAAGCTCTTGAAGCATTCAATGCAGCAAATCCTTCATATCCTGTAGAAGCCATACAGGCGGTTGAAGCATACCGCA
>DBLW01000099.1 GCA_002298075.1 Bacteroidales bacterium UBA714
CGTGCCAGCATCTCGCTTGCCATGGCATCCAAGGCTTATGCGTTCATAAAGAGGAGGGGATATGTAATCCCTGAGGATGTGAGGGCCGTGTGCCATGAGGTCATGCGCCACAGGATAGGTCTTACTTATGAGGCCGAGGCTGAGAATATCACTGCCGACCAGCTCATCACAGAGATTGTAAATGCGGTTGAAGTTCCTTAGGATCTTTCAGAATGAACAGCAGTCAGTCAGCCAACGACCTTCTTAAAAAGGTCAGGAAGATAGAAATCAAGACAAGGGCTCTCTCGCATCAGATATTTGCGGGGGAGTACCATTCTGCGTTCAAAGGACGTGGAATGGCTTTCAGTGAGGTGCGTGAATACCAGTACGGTGACGATGTGAGGAATATGGACTGGAATGTCACTGCACGCCTGCGTTCCCCTTATGTCAAGGTGTTCGAGGAGGAAAGGGAACTTACTGTCGTGCTTCTTGTCGATGTCAGCCGGTCGGGGCTTTTCGGAACTTCCGGTGCGGTGAGAAAGGATGTTATTGCCGAGATAGCGGCGGTTCTTTCATTTTCCGCGTCAATAAATAACGACAAGGTAGGCGCCCTGTTTTTCAGTGACAGGGTGGAGAAATTCATTCCGCCAAAGAAAGGACGCACCCATCTTCTTCACATCATACGCGAGATAATCGGATTCCGTCCTTCTTCGGACGGGACTGACATTTCCGGTGCATTGCGTTATCTGACCAATGCGATAAAGAAGAAATGCACGGCTTTCCTTCTCTCGGACCTGCTTGATGTGACCGGTGACGGCTCCCCGCGCTACGAGGAGGCCCTCAAGGTGGCGGCGAACAGGCATGACCTGTCTGTGATTCAGGTCTATGACCCCAGGGAGAGGAGCATTCCGGACATCGGGCTTGTGAATGTGAAGGATTCCGAGACTTCCGAGACGCTTTGGGTCAATACTTCGGACAGGAAGGTCCGTGAGGCGTATGAGGAGTGGTTCCGCAATGCCGGGAAGGCTGCGGACAGGCTTTTTATGAAATATAATGTGGACAAGGTGTCGGTTCCGGTTGACGGGGACTATGTCATGGGGCTTATGGCCTTGTTCAAAAACAGATGATTATTGTATGCGTGGTGCATCTATATTTTTGATCGCGCTTTTGTTGCCGCTGGCCGGAGGACTGATCCGAGGGAATGATGTCCCGGAAGGGGATGCTGTCCGGACTGCTGATTCTTCGGCGGTCGCACATGGTCGTGTCGTGCCCATGAAAGGGGCTTTCCTTGCCTCTTTGCATGAGCGCGATTCTGTGCTTATAGCTGACCAGCTGAGATATGGCTTCGAGTTGCGTATGGTTGAGGAGGGGACGGAATTCGTACTCCCGCAGTGGCATAACAATCCCAACGGGGGAGTCATGGCCGTGTCTTCATGGACTGTGGATACGGTAAAGGTGACAAAAAGAAAAAAGGGAGAACCGAGGCTGCTTGACCTGCAGGGCAGCATCCTTGTGACTTCTTTTGACGAGGGTGATTTCGTGCTGCCTCAGATAGCCCTTCAGAGGCTGTCCAAGGACGGTGTGACAGACACTCTCGTGTTCGAGCCTGTGCAGCTGCAGGTCAGGACCATGCCTGTGGACACGGCTACGTTCAAGCCACACGACATAAAAGGCCAGGTCCGCTATCCTGTTACGTTCGCGGAGATTATACCTTGGATTCTCGGAGTTCAGGCAGCTGCCATACTCATAGTTTTGGGCGTGTGTCTCGTACTTGTGTACAGGCGCAGAAATTCTCCGGAGCATTCTTACCGGGAGCCTGCCCATATTGTGGCTTTGCGCAGGCTTGACACATATCGCGGAAGCAAGATGTGGGCTCCTGAAAAGCAGAAGGCGTTCTATTCCGGCATTACTGATACGCTCAGGGAGTATATTTCCTCACGTTATGGTATCGGTGCCATGGAGATGACTACAGCCGAGATTTTTGGCCGGATGAAGGATACTGATGCTCCGGAAGAACTTCTCTGTGAAGTTCGGTCGCTGTTTGAGAGGGCTGACTTTGTCAAGTTCGCCAAGCATGTGGCCTCTGAGGAGGAGAATGCGGCTGCGCTGCCGGTTGCAGTCAGATTCGTTACGGACACTTACCGCAGTGAGATTGAGTCAGAAGATGCCGGTATGGTGGAAACAGAGGGAGAGGTACATGAGGCTGTACCGTCGTCTGAAAACAAAGAATAGGAGGTGGATATGTTTTTTGAATATCCTGCATTGTTGTGGCTGCTTGCCCTGCCGGCATTGATGGTGGCCCATTACATATATCTGGAACTGTCCGGAAGACATCCTCATCTGAGAGTGTCGGCCGCCTCTCCGTGGAAAGCTGGCGGGAGCTTCGGCCTGATGGGCGCTGTCCGTCATGTGCCTTTCTTGCTGAGGACTGCCGCCCTGGTCTTGTGCGTGCTTGCATTGGCGAGGCCCCGCTCTTCGGAGGAATTCTCGACTGTTGACACTGAGGGAATTGACATTGTGCTTGCGATGGACGTTTCAACGAGTATGCTTGCACGTGACCTGACCCCAGACAGGATAAGCGCGTCCAAGGATATAGCTATAGAGTTCATATCGGCGCGTCCGTCCGACAGAATCGGAATTGTCGTCTTTGCCGGAGAGAGCTTTACTCAGTGTCCGCTTACAACTGACAGGGCAACGCTCATAAACCTGATGAAGGAAGTTTCGACTGACATCATTGAGGACGGGACTGCGATAGGTAACGGGCTTGCGACTGCCGTGGCGCGCATGAAAGATTCTGATGCTCCGAGCAGGGTGGTGATACTGCTTACCGACGGAGTCAACAATAGCGGTGAGGTCTCGCCCCAGATGGCTGCGGAAATAGCCAAGACCTACGGAGTGCGTGTCTATACCATAGGTGTCGGAAAAGAGGGGATGGCTCCTTATCCGGTAATGACACCATGGGGAATGAGGGTTCAGAACATGAAGGTGGAGATTGACGAGAAGCTTCTTGCCGAGGTCGCCAAAGCTACCGGAGGACGGTATTTCAGGGCTACCGACAACACGAAGCTGTCTGAAATATACAGTGAAATAAACAAGCTGGAGAAAGCCCGTACCACTGTTGACAGTTTCCCTATATATAAGGAACTTTTCGGGAAATATCTGCTTTGGGCTTTGGCGGCCTTGCTGCTTGAGCTTGTCTTGAATTGGTTTGTAATAAGGAGGTTGCCATGACATTCGCACATGCTGATTATCTGTTGCTGCTTTTGCTTGTACCGGTATTTCCCGTCGTGCAGGCTGTCGTGCTGAAACTTAGGGCACGCAGGATACGCCGTTTCGGTGATGAGGCCCTTGTGGCGAAACTGATGCCTTCTTATTCAAAGGCCAAGGCATGGGTCAGGACATCGCTGTTCTCACTGGCTTTCTTCTTTTTTGTAATCGCTCTGTCAGGGCCTCAGGTCGGAGCTGTCCTGAAGGAGCATAATACGAAAGGGGCAGAGGTTATGATTGTCCTTGACGTATCCAATTCGATGCTTGCCCAGGATTATTCCCCTAACAGGCTCGAGCGTGCCAAGCTGGCCATTTCGAGGGTCGTGGACAAATTGCGTGATGACAGGCTCGGACTGATTGTCTTTGCCGGCAATTCGTTTGTGCAGCTTCCGATAACGGCGGACTATGTGTCTGCCAAGATGTTCCTCAATACAATATCAACTGAGTCTGTGCCAGTACAGGGAACAGCAATCGGTGATGCCATCAATACTGCTATACGCAGTTTCAGCAGCCAGAGCGACAAGAGCCGTGCAATCATAGTGATAACTGACGGAGAGAATCATGAGGATGATCCTGTCGCTGCGGCAAGGCAGGCTGCGGAAATGGGAATCCGTGTGTTCGTTATCGGAGTCGGCTCGCCGGAGGGCAAGATGATACCTGTCGGCGGGGATTATCTGCGTGACAAGAACGGGGAGATTGTCGTGACAAGGCTGGATGAAACGGTTCTTAATGATATCGCTTCTGCAGGCAAAGGCCTGTATGTGCGTGCCGGGAACAGCGAGTTCGGCCTGAATCCGATAATACAGGAAATCAGGAAGATGGACGATGAACAGTACAATTCTGTCGTTTTCGAGGAATATGACCAGGTGTACATGTATTTTCTTTCCGTTGCCCTGTTCTTCCTCGTGCTTGAGATGCTCGTAGGGGACAGGAAGTCCGGGATTAATCTTTTCAGGAGTTGAGAATATGAAAAACAGGAGATATTTTTGTCATGCCGCTGTGGTGATGCTCATGTGCCTGCCATGCTTCTGTGCATTTGCGCAGACGGACAGGAAAGAAGTCAGGAGCGGAAACCGTGATTTCAGGAAAGGGGATTTCCGTGAGGCAGAGATTGATTATATGAAGGCCCTGGTCAAGGATTCGCTGTCTTTTGCGGCAAATTATAATCTTGCTTCGGCACTATATAGGCAGGAGGAATACGGAAAGGCGCGCGAATCTTTGGAGAAGGTGTCGGCTGCGGCCCCGTTGTCCGGGCATGGGGCTGACCTGTATTTCAACCTTGGGGATGTCGCCATTGCCCAGAAGGATTGGAAAAGTGCTGTGGAAGCGTTTATGCAGTCGCTTCTGCTTAATCCGGATGACCTTCAGGCTAAGGAGAATTTCATATATGCCCGGAAGATGCTGGAGAACCAGCAGCAGGGAGGCGACGGTCAGAATGACAAGGACAAGAATGATGGCCGTGACAATGAGGGCGATGGCCAAAATGACCAGAATAAGAATGACCAGGACGACAAGAATCAGGATGAGGGGGACGGTCAGGATAAGCCGAATGACGATGGTCAGGACGGGAAAGACCGGGACGGACGGGACAAGAATGACGGACAGAAGCAGTCCCAG
Source organism: Bacteroidales bacterium UBA714 (assembly GCA_002298075.1). GTDB lineage: Bacteria > Bacteroidota > Bacteroidia > Bacteroidales > UBA932 > Cryptobacteroides. The sequence goes on from DBLW01000099.1 coordinate 4,864, forward strand.
CTGAGCCCTCAGGCTGCCCAACAGATGCTTCAGGCAATTCAGGCTAAGGAAAAGGAAACACAGGACAAGGTGCAGAAAGCCAAGGCTGCGGCAGCAAGGTCCAGACAGAAAGAGAAGAACTGGTAATAGGGAGAGATGATGAGAAAATTGTTTATTACATTGTTCCTTGCCGCTTGTGCGGCTGTTTCGTATGCTCAGGACAAGATCCAGGTGCAGGTGCACCGGGTCGTTTCATCTGATGAGCAGTTCAATGTGACTTTCATAATAGAGGGGGGTGACAGGCCGTCCGGATTTACCTGGAACCATGGTGAGGACTTCATACTTGTTTGGGGGCCTCAGCAGGGGCGTTCCACGAGCATGCAGATAATAAATGGCAAGACGACGAAGTCTGTCCAGAGTACGTATTCTTATGTGCTGAAGCCTACCAAGGCCGGCAGATTCGTCATACCTGGTGCTGTTGCCAAGGTCAAGGGCCGCGAAATAACTTCAGAGCCTGTCGAGGTTGAGGTGCTTGCTTCCATGTCTTCTTCTGATGGGAGCGGTCAGGACGGTCAGGACGGGCCGGACCAGACATCTTCAAGGAATGCGCAGGCAGGAATTGAAGATGATGACATAGTGCTGTCTGTGGACCTGGACCGCACCGATGTGGTGGTCGGGGAGCCTATCATAGCTACTATAAAATTGTACAGGAGAGTAGGTATAACAGGGCTTGAGGGGGCATCCTATCCTACATTCAACGGATTCTGGAGTCAGCAGCTCGAGGCTCCCAAAGGAGGCATCGAGTTTGTCCGCGAGTCTTACGGAGGGAAACTCTATGATGCGGCCCAGCTCGGGAAATATGTCCTCATCCCCCAGCAGAAAGGACAGCTCAGGATAGAGCCTGCAGAGATTGTCTGCCTTGTCAATGTGAGGGTATCCTCAGGAGGAGCCAGCATATTCGACGGCTTCTTCGATGAATACAGGACTGTGCGCAAGAAAGTGACTTCAAGGCCGCTTGTTGTGAATGTGTCTTCGCTTCCGTCCGGTGCTCCGGCATCTTTTGCCGGAGGAGTAGGCGAATATGCCATTTCTGCTTCCCTCAGCAAGGATTCACTTAAGACTCATGAGGCGGCATCACTGATAGTGACCGTGTCGGGAAAGGGCAATGTGGCACTGCTGGAGATGCCTAAAGTGAAATTCCCGGCCGATATGGAAGTCTATGATACAAAGGTAACAGGCAATGTGTCCAAGAACGGTCTTTCCGGCAGCAAGAGATATGAGTATCCTTTCATTCCGAGAAGCCATGGGGAGTTTGTAATAGAGCCTATAAAATATTCGTACTATGATGTGCGTTCAAAGAAATATGTCACCCTGGAAACTGCACCGATAAGGATGGAAGTGGCCAAGGGCAACGATACAGGTTCTGCCGGCACGGCCATGCCTGTGGTGGCCCGCAATGATGTGAAGAGCCTTGACAGCGACATCCGCTTCATAAGCACAAAAAATCCCGGCCTGAAGGCAAAAGGACGTTTTTTTGTTGGCTCTGCACTGTTTTGGGTTATTGTGGCGCTTGTGCTTGTTTTGGGAGCTGCAGTTTATGCTGTTATGCGCAAGGTGGCCGCAAGGCGTGCCGACATCGCCGGTACCAAGACAAGGAAAGCTACAAAGATGGCTTTGAAGCGTTTGCGAAAAGCCGATGAACTGCTGAAGCAGAACCTGCATTCCGCTTTCTATGAGGAATTGCATAAGGCGCTGCTCGGATTCATCTCCGACAAGCTTGCCGTTCCGGTTGCCGAACTGTCGCATGACAGGATTTGCTCGGAACTTTCGGGCCGAGGTGTCCCTGAGGATGCCGTTTCCTCTTTCATTGCCATGCTTGATGCCTGTGAATTTGCAAGATATGCCCCTGAGGCCAGGCATGAGGAGATGGCAGCCCATTTCAGTGAGGCGGCAGAAGTCATATCATCAATAGATTCCAATATGAAATCCGGCAAAAACATTTCACGGACCGCAGCCTTGGCACTTGTGCTTATGCTGGCTATTCCGTCTGTATCATTCGCCCAGGGCACTGCAATGGCGGATTCCCTGTGGAACGAGTCCAATAATGCTTATTCGCAGGGACAATGGGCCGAAGCGATTACTGGCTACAGGATGATTGAGGAAATGGGATTCAGCTCCGCTTCCCTGTACTGCAACATGGGCAATTCTTTCTTCAAGGACGGAGATGTGCCGATGGCGATATTGTACTATGAGAAGGCCCTGAAGCTCGACCCGTCATATTCGGACGCGAGGACAAACCTCGAGCTGATGAACAGCCGGATATATGACAGGATTGACCCTGTGCCGGAGTTTTTCCTTGGAGTCTGGATGAAGCGCCTGTGCTATGTTATGGATTCTGACTCATGGGCTGTCGCCTTTATAGTGCTTCTGTGCCTTTCTGTCGCGATGCTTCTTCTTTTCCTGCTTTCCGGTTCTGTCGCAGGCAGGCGTACCGGCTTTTTTACAGGGCTGGCCATGATTCTGCTTGCTGCATCTGCCCTCAGCTTCTCGATTTGGCAGAAGAATGACTGCATGAGGGCTGATGCGGCTATTGTGATGAAGCCGGTGGTCACCGTAAAGAGTTCGCCTTCTGCCGAAGCGTCCAAGGACCTGTTCATATTGCATGAAGGCACGAAGGTGAAGATTCTTGATACGGTAGGCGAATGGAACAATGTGGCGCTTGCGGACGGAAGGCAGGGATGGCTTCCTTCCGGGAGTCTCGGTATAATTTGACAACAGGTTTAAACCATTAATTGATATCACATGAAAAAAAAATTGACTGCGGTCTTGTGCATCTCTGCACTTGTGCCTGCATTTCCGTCTTCCGGAAAAACTGTCCTGCCTGACTGGCAGAACCCTGGGATCGTGGAGAGAAACCGTGCTCCAATGACTGCGACTTTCGATACGGACGGAATGAAATTGTCTCTTGACGGCATCTGGAAATTCAATTGGAACGAGACAATAGATGAACGTCCCCTTGATTTCTGGGCAGCCGGCTATGATGACTCGGCCTGGGGCACAATGCCTGTGCCGGGGATGTGGGAATTGAACGGATACGGGGACCCTATATATGTCAATGTGGGATATGCGTGGCGCGGGCATTATCAGAACAATCCGCCGGTACCTGCATATGAGCATAATTATGTCGGCCAGTACAGGCGCACTTTCAATCTTGGCGATGGCTGGAGCGGGAATGACATTTTCCTTCACATAGGCTCTGCAACGTCCAATGTGCGTGTATGGGTCAACGGCAAGGAGGTCGGATATAGCGAGGACAGCAAGCTTGAGGCACGCTTTGACATTACGAAATATGTGCGTAGCGGCGAGAATCTCATTGCCCTTGAGATTTTCCGCTGGTGTGACGGCACTTATCTGGAAGACCAGGACTTCTGGCGCCTGTCCGGTATTGCGAGGGACGTATATGTCTTCTCCCGTGCCAAAAAGAGGATTGATGACATACATGTCATAGGGTCTGCTGCCGGAGAGGCTGAGATTTCAGCTGAGGTGACAAAAGGAGTCACTTCCGTAATGTTCTCCATTTTGGACCCTTATGGCAGGGAGGTCGCGTCGCAGAATGTGCCTGTAAAGGCATCCGTCAAATCGGACAGGGGACTTCCTGTAGTAAGCGCTTCTCTCCAGGTGCCTTCCGTGAAAACCTGGTCTGCTGAAACGCCGTGGCTATATACTCTTAAGGCGGTGTCTTATGCAAAGAATGATGTTACGGAGAACGCGTCTCTGGACTTCGGTTTCAGGGATGTGTGCGTGAGCGGCGGCCAGCTTCTTGTGAACGGCCAGCCGGTTCTGATAAAGGGTGCGGACCGTCATGAACTCAATGCCTATAAGGGCTATGTGGTAAGTGAGGCTGACATGCTTCAGGACATAATGATAATGAAGCAGCTGAACATCAATGCAGTCAGGACATGCCATTATCCTAATGACCCTCTGTGGTATTCGCTTTGTGACAGGTATGGCATTTATGTCGTTGACGAGGCCAACATTGAGTCTCACGGAATGGGATATGGAAAGGAGACGCTTGCTGATGACCCGTCATTCGAGATAGCGCATCTTTCAAGGATAGGCAGGATGATAAAAAGGGATTTCAATCATCCGAGCGTCATAACATGGAGCCTCGGAAATGAGGCCGGATATGGTTGTAATTTCAAGAAGGGATATGAAATGGCAAAGGCTATGGATTCTTCACGTCCGGTGCAGTATGAGCTTGCCAAGCATACGCAGTACAATGACATCATGTGCCCTATGTACTGGAATTATGACGATTGCGAGAAATATGCGGCATCTTCTCCGGAACGTCCTCTCATCCAGTGTGAGTATGCTCATGCTATGGGCAATTCCATGGGAGGCTTCAAGGAGTATTGGGACCTTGTGAGGAAATATCCGTCATATCAGGGCGGCTTTATCTGGGATTTCGTTGACCAGGCTCTGAAATGGCCGTCTGACGAAGAGGGAACTGACCATGTTTTCGTATATGGCGGTGACTTCAATGACTATGACGCTTCTGACAACTCATTTTGCTGCAATGGTGTGATTGCTGCTGACCGTACTCTGCACCCGCATGCATACGAGGTGGCATATCAGTATCGCTCTATTTTGACTTCCGCTTCTGAGTCAATGGCGCTTTCAGGCAGGGTGAATGTATATAACGAGAATTTCTTTATAGACCTGTCAAGATATATGATGCATTGGAACGTCGAGGTTGACGGGGAATCTGTCCTTTCCGGCTGCGTTTCCATGCCGGACATTGCTCCTCAGGAGACCGCCGAGGTTGCGCTCGGATTCAATGAGGCTGACATAATGGATGTATGCTCGCTTGAGTCCCTCGCTGCCCATGATGTGTATCTGAATGTAAGATATGTGCTCAGAAGGGCTGACGGAATCCTTCCGGCAGGATCTGAGGTCGCCTATGACCAGATATGCCT
>DBLW01000130.1 GCA_002298075.1 Bacteroidales bacterium UBA714
GGATTATGAGTTCTGATCAACTATTGTATCGGGAATTTGTCGATACGTCTGCAGTTGCCTCAAAAGGCAATCTACACCAGGCTCAAGTCTACAGGTATCCTTGATGATTATATCGTCAAAGGTTATGATGTCCTGCACACATTCGGCAAAGAATACCTCATGGAGGACCTGATCTCTTATATGCAGGAAAAAGGAGTTCTATCATGAAACTGTACCATTCTTCAACAATCAAAGTAGAGCATCCGGACCTCGACCATTCAAGAGATTACCTGGATTTCGGTAAAGGTTTCTATCTTACTCATTAAGAGAACAAGCGGTTTCATATGCTGAACGATATCTCCTAAGAGGTCGTACTGCCGTAATGAACGAATACGAAGTTCCTGAAAATCTGATTGAGCTTAATGTCAAGGTATTTGAAACATATGACGAGGAGTGGCTTGACTTTATTTTAACTTGCAGACAGGGAAAAGATACCACAGACTATGACTTGGTTATAGGTGGTATCGCAAACGATAAAATATTCAAGACGATTGACCTGTATTTTACCGGCGACATCACAAAAGACGAGGCATTAAGACGACTTAAGTATGAAAAGCCCAATAACCAGTATTGTTTCAGGACCGCCCGTGCATTCACCCTCCTGTCATTCACATCATCCGAAGTAATTACAAGATAATGGAAGATTCCAAGAACATAATCATTCAGGCTAAGAACGCCCGAATCATAGCAATCCTTGCTGATAGATTTGACGGCTCAATCGACAAGGCAATGGAGGTCTTCTATAATTCCGTCACGGCTCAGATGATACAGGACGGAGTCGCAGACCTTCACTGCAGAAGCGACCATTACCTTGCAGATGAAATAGACCGAGAATATACCGAGGATTCTGAATAAGAAACTTCGGTATATCGTATAATATCAGCTATTCAATCCGTATCAGATTTGCCGCTTCCCTAGCTTTCTCATCCACAAGATGAAAATACTGCTGAGTAGTCAGGATGCTTTTACCCAATCTCTTAAAGGCTTCACTGCCATTGAACGCCTAAAATCATTAAAGACCAAACCGGGAGCTAGTTTCTTCTATATACATTTCTGTCCTCTGAATCTTTCAGAGGCATAAATCAAAAATCGCCGAGATTACTCCCGACGACCAGATTGATTTTTATAGTGCAACCTGAAGCGATAGTTAACATCACATGCACTTAAAAAAACCAAACCCGATAGCTTGACGAATCAGGGGCTACCGGGACTAAACATTGCAAATTTATGCTGTTTTTTATAATAAACAAATTTTTGCTCGTTTTTTATTTCAGTAACGCATCTATTTGATTACATGCGTTATCAATGTGACCTAATCCATACAAAAGTGATGCCCCGTCGATATCCATCCACCTGAAGAGCTCCATTATTCTATGGTATCTGTTATGTATGTATTTCGTGTCTATGCTGACAGGATTTTTACTGAAGCATATGGGCTCGTGATGCGCGATACGATTCCTCAGTTTATTGATATAATCCAGTTCGCCAAACACATAAGTGTTGTCAAATTTATGACTCTGAGTGGATTTTGGCTTATTGGGGAATATACCCATCAATTTTCTACCAGACAGGCGGTACTGGACGTTTGAAAACATATGCTTCCATACTCCGAATTCCATTTCAGAAAGAAGCTTGGAATTTGAGTAGGTTCCATTCTTCACGAGACCATTATATGCATTCTCAATAATCTTTCTGGTCTTTTCTAGTCTTCGATCATTATACCATGCTCCACCAGGAAGAATCAGGTCTCTGAGCCAGTCGTTGCCAAGATGTGTCGTCATCACGGCATCAATTCTGTTTCTCAGAGCCACCTCAAAGCAACTTACTACGACAAACATTTCTTGCGACAGGCGGAGATTATGACGATATAATGTCATTGCCTTCACCTTATTCCTTCCACACGCGACATTGTATTTCCTCATTCGCTCCGGAGATATGATACTTTCAAATTCTGTGTACTTCATATCCTATCGTTTTCACTGGACACAAAGATAATTGTTTACGATGATTTACTTCTCATATTCTAGATTGATCATGACATTTTGTGCAGCAGAACCGACCGTCTGGCCTACAAGCCCTGAATTCCATACCGCAGTGATCGCACTGTTTGATATATCTTAGTTTACCATCATCAATGACTACATTGATGTGAGAATCATACCGCTTGATTAACTCAAGCTTTCTCTTGACATGACGGGCCGCAAAATTTGGTTGGACAACGCTTTGTAGTGAATTCTTTGCCGCACCACTGACATTTCTTAACAAAACTCATAGCAATAACACCACATGTAGTTCAAGGCAGTCAGTCGCCTGACCATGCCCGATTATCAGTCCATTATTACTCCAAAATATTTGTCACCATGTTTCATGATGTTTCACAATGTAGCACATGTGTCATACTACTACTTTGTATCACCACCGGAAAACATCGTTTAAGACCTTTGATAATAAGTTTCCAACAAATAAGCGACAAAATTTGGTAGCCTGCAAAGATAGATATATAAAGTGATTAAAAAGCATAAAAAAAGAGCCGCAAAAAGCGGCTCAATTATAAGCATTTCTATATCTTCAGTTGACTTTTTTAATCTTTAGTGATCACTTGTTACCACTCAAGAATCTTCTTGAAGTCGTATGCCTCAGGATTGCTGATGCCGAGAGCCTTGACAGCCTCGTAGTCAGCTTCAGTCACATAGTGGGCTATGTAATTGTAGTAGTTCTGGGCTGTACCGGCGTTGATGTCAACGATGCGAGGAGGAATCTTTCCTGTCTCAGGGTCCTGCAGGTCTGCAAGATAGAGAGGAGAAACGTTGCCGTATGCGTCAACATAGACCATACATCCTGTCTTGCCCTCGCTGAAGAGCTGGTAAACACCCATTGCAAGCTCAGTGCAATATGTAAGGTCGTAAGCGACAGGGTCCTGGCAGCGGACGTCATATCCGATTTCTACCGGACGGCTCTTCACCTTAAGTCCGAGATTCTTGAACTCCTTCTCGAGAAGGTCATTGAAGAGGACAGCCTTTGAAATCTTGCCCAGCTCCGGATGACCGTGCTCATCATATGTGAAGTGAACACCGGCAGCAACAGCCTCCTGTGCGACTCCGTCATTGTGGAAAAGTCCCTCAGCGGCAACGATTGTACCGTACTCGATGCCCATCACCTTCCTTTTGAGGATGGCAGAGATAGAAAGACGGATAATCTTGTCGAGAGTCATGGCTGTCTTGTTGAACATCTCCGGAATGATTGTCATCGGGCAGTGAGTTGCCTCACCGATTCCGAGAGCAAGGCTTCCGCAAGTACGTCCCATTGCAGAAATCACAAGCCAGTTTCCTGAAGTGCGCGCATCCTCGTAGATTGTCCTTGCGAGGTGGGCACCCTCGTTCTTCGCTGAGTTGTAGCCGAATGTAGGCGCGTTTGCAGGAAGAGGAAGGTCATTGTCGATTGTCTTCGGACAGTGGATGTTTGCGATAGGATAGTCCTTTGCAGCAAGGAACTTCGAAATCCTGTTGGCAGTAGAGGCGGTATCGTCGCCTCCGATTGTAACAAGAAGCTTTATGTTGTTGTCCTTGAAGAGGTCAAGGTTGAAGTTCTCCTCAAAATCCTTGTCGGTAGGTTTGAAACGGCTCATCTCAAGGTATGAACCGCCGCGGTTCCAATAACGGTCAGCCTTGAAGAAGTCAAGGTCCTCAATACGTGCATTCTTGCTGAAAAGTCCTGAATATCCGCCGTGAAGGCCGATTACCCTGTATCCTTTTGAAAGGAAAGTTTTTGCAACGCTCATTGAAACTGAGTTCATTCCCGGTGCCGGGCCGCCGCCGCAAAGAATAATGACTGCGTCTTTCATTTTTTGTTGTATTTAAATGTTTAATAAACGTCTTTTTTACGCGCCGCAAATTTAGAAATTTTTTCAGATAAATCGAGAAAGTGAACATTATTCTGCTTCATTTTTTTCGCAACTTTTAAGTATTTTTTAAACGGCATCTCAGTCTTTTTCACTAATTTTGTAGTTTTTAATGCCGTATAGAACTTGCATGATGAACAGAGAACAGGCGGAAATAAGGATAAGCGAACTGAGAGACCTCTTAAATGAGGCCAACAGGCGGTACTATGTTGACAGCTCTCCGATGATGAGCGACTATGAATTCGACATGCGCATGAAAGAGCTGGAAGCTCTCGAGCAGGAGTTTCCGGACCTGGCAAGCCCTGATTCCCCTACCCTTAAAGTCGGCAGCGACCTCAGCGGCACAGGCACGATCTTCCCTGATTTTCCTGACATGAATTCCAGGCCGGGGCGTGCAAAGGGCAGCAAAAGCAAATCCGTCCGCACAGGAGGCAATGCCAAAGAATTTGAACAATATCCCCATAAATATCCGATGCTGTCCCTTGGCAACACATACGACATAACGGAAGTGGAAGCCTTTGCGGACAGGGCAGCCAAAAGCATAGGAAACGCATTCACATACAGCTGTGAGCTGAAATTCGACGGCACGGCGATATGCCTTACATACCGCAACGGCAAATTGTTCAGGGCACTTACCCGTGGAGACGGAACGGTCGGTGATGATGTGACTGAAAATGTCCGCCATATCGGAAACATACCGCAGGAGCTGAAAGTTCCTGAAGGCTTCTTCCCCACCCTGCTTGAAAGCCGGCCCTGGCCGGAAGAGTTTGAGATACGCGGAGAGATTTACATGCCGTGGGCCGCTTTTGAAAGACTAAATATAGAGAGGCAGCGCGATGAGGAACAGCTTTTTGCGAACCCGCGCAACGCCGCGTCAGGCTCTCTGAAGCTCATTGACAGTTCAATGATTGCGAACAGGGGACTTGAATGCACTCTTTACCATGTCCTCGGAGAAGACCTTCCGTTCTCAACCCATGACCAGGCACTTAAAGCAGCCGGAAGCTGGGGGCTGCCAGTATCGGACAAAAGGAAAATCTGCCGCAGCATAGCAGACATAGAAGAGTTCATCGCATATTGGGACACGCAGCGCAAGACGCTGCCTTTTGCCACGGACGGTATAGTCATAAAGGTAAATGAGCTTCCGTACCAGGAAGAGCTTGGATATACCGCCAAGTTCCCGCGCTGGGCTGTAGCATACAAATTCAAGGCTGAACAGGCCTTGACCAAGCTCATTTCAGTTGATTACCAGGTAGGAAGGACAGGAGCGGTGACACCGGTGGCCAATCTGGAGCCGGTCCTGCTCAGCGGAACTGTCGTAAAACGCGCGTCTCTACACAATGAAGACCAGATGAAGCTGCTCGACGTACACATCGGAGACTATGTATATGTAGAGAAAGGAGGGGAAATCATCCCCAAGATAACGGCAGTCGAGATGACCAAAAGACCGGACGGCGCACCGGTGCCGCATTTCCCGGACACCTGTCCTGACTGCGGGACAAGCCTGGTCAGGGACAGCGAGGAAGCAAAGGCATTCTGCCCGAACACGGGAGGCTGCCCTACCCAGATAAAAGAAAGGCTCATACACTTCCTCAGCCGCAAGGCAATGAATGTGATTGCAGGAGAAGCTACAATTGAGCAATTGTACAGCAGGGGCATGGTACTGAGCCCTGCGGACTTCTATGAACTTGACAAGGACAGCCTGCTTCAGCTCGAGGGATGGAAAGACCGCTCTGCGGAAAGATTCCTGAACAGTCTATCGGACTCAAAAAAGACAGGATTCGAAAAAGTCCTTTATGCCCTGGGGATAAGATATGTCGGTGAATCCACGGCAAAATCCGTGGCACGCCATTTCGGAAACATTGACGCCATAGCATCTGCAAGCGTGGAAGAGCTTCTGAAAGTCGAGGACGTGGGCCAGGTGATTGCCGAAAGCATATATGCGTTCTTTGCAGATGAGCACAATCTCAATACAGTCAGAAGGCTCAAGGATGCTGGGCTCAGGTTTGAGACAGACGGGGCACCGGCGAATTTGTCATCTGCACTGGAAGGCAAGACAATCGTAATATCCGGCAATTTCAGCATATCACGCGACCAGATGAAGGCTCTGATAACATCACACGGCGGAAAGAACAGCGGCTCCATAAGCGGAAAGACATCATGGCTGCTCGCCGGAGAAAAGCCCGGACCGGAAAAACTGAAAAAGGCAGAAGCACTCGGAGTGCCTGTGATTAGTGAAGAGGAACTGATGGAAATATGCCGTGCGGAGGAAAAATGAAAAGGATTAGAGGCAACACACGCAAAATAAAAAACTTCCTTAGTGATGATATCTGGAACATAGACCTTGGCGAACTTTCCAAGGCCAAGGCCAGGTTCGTAAAATATCTCAAGGTCGTAATAATAACAATCAAGACATTCTCGGCCCAGAAAATCGGTTTCCAGGCCGTGGCACTGAGCTTTTTCAGCACAATGTCAGTAGTTCCATTCATAGCGGTGGCCGTAGCCGTTACCGGAGGATTCGGCCTGTCCGGAAAACTGAAGGATCTGCTGTACCATAATTTTGAGAACAGCCAGCAGATAATTGACGCCGTGCTCAATTCGGCTGAAAACATAATAAGCACGGCGCAAAGCAGCTTAATGGGGCTGATAAGCGCGCTACTCTTCGTGTGGATTGTAATATGGATGATGGTGTCCGTCGAAAGGGTCTTCAACAATGTATGGAAAGTGCGGAAATCAAGACGGCTCCTGAAGAGAGTGCCTTTCTATTTGGCAGTGCTTCTCATCTCGCCTTTCGTGATAATGGTGTTTTTCGCAGGTTCGTTCATCTATTCCAACGCACTTGAATACATCGGACTTGACATGGAGGCTCTGAGCGCATTCAAGACCCTGCTCACTTGGGTACTTTTCGCGGCAGTGGCCATACTGACATTCTCGGCAATGTACAAGTTCATACCTAATGCAAAGGTGTACTATTCCAATGCCCTCAGGGCGGCTGTGCTCTCAGGGGCGGCATTTACCGTAGTCCAATACCTTTACCTTGAGACGCAGGTCTTCGTGACAAGACTGAACGCAATATACGGAGCATTCGCCGCCGTACCGCTTTTCATGGTATGGATTAACATCGGCTGGTTCATAATCCTCATCGGAGCGGAATTGTCATACGCATTCCAGCATGTGGACAACTATAACATTGAAGTATAATACAGACATCCGGGTCTGGCTGAGGAGAAATGTTCATATACGCGGAGAGCATGATTGACCGTGCCGGGGCAGATGACTGTAAAAGAAGTATAACATAACAACAGGACAATAATGGGTAAAATATCGGAATTTACTCAACAGGACCATGAAGTCATTGCAAGAGACTATGCGGACCTGAAGGAAGCGGCACGGAAAAGATGCTCCAACATAAAGGAGCTTGAGGTCGTGCAAAAAGCCTTTGACTTTGCCAATGAAGCGCACAAGGGCGTCAGAAGACGCTCCGGTGAGCCGTATATCCTGCACCCGATAGCTGTTGCAAAGATTGTCGTAAGCAATATAGGGCTCGGCTACAAGTCTATAGTGGCAGCCTTGCTGCATGATGTCGTGGAAGACACCGACTATACCGTAGATGACCTGCGCAGCCTGTTCGGCG
>DBLW01000081.1 GCA_002298075.1 Bacteroidales bacterium UBA714
GGGAATAAGTGCCCAGTAATGAATTTATTTTAGAAAATATTATGAGACGATCTTTAATTTGCTTCGCTCTGCTTGTCACTGTAATTTCATGCAGTACCCCTCCAGAGCCTGAGTACTTGGAGTGCCCATCTGGTGGCATTGACAGGAATTTCAGATTTACAAATCCTATGTTTTGCCTTGATTTTCAAGACGACGGTTATTCTGCTTATATTTTCGAGGACGGCAATGACAGAAAATACATTTCCGCTTATTATTATCCGCCTGAAATTTTGTACAATGTGGTTTACAGTGATTCCAATAAGGTGTATTGTCGCTTGAAGCCGGAGTATCAAGATACGGAGTTCCATTTGAGTTATAGGAATGAGCGTACGGATACGGGTGAATGGGGTAATGAAACTGACAACAAAGACTATATTTCTGGCTATTGTCGTTTATATTTTTACCCTGCTCATACCGAACGTGAGTACATAAGGATAAATGAGCGGCCGCTATACAGCAGTTTAGACTCGGCTTGGCAGGCATTGTATTACGGTCCGTTGTCAGAATATTACTCTTACCGTGTAACATATAAGCGTGATTGGGATGGACCTCTGCTTCGTCTTATGGAACTGTACTGGGATTTTTGTACATTGTTGAAAAGGAGTCATAAATCCTATTGTGGTATACCAGATGTCATCCGTGCCAATAATTTTCAAATAGTCGAGCCTCTTTTGTATCTTCCTTTTCCTTTGGGTAGCTCTGCGTACATTTTTGAGAAGAGAAACTTGGAAAAGTTCTCCGAGGACTCGTTCTATTGCGGCAAGCAGAATTTTTATGCCTTATATTATGAACTGCCTTCCGAGCCTGAGCTGCTTTGCCGTATAATCTCTTATGATTCCAACGGTGTCCTGGCAGAGATGCTTCTTGAATCCAATGAGACGGACTATATTTTGACACTGATTCCCGAAAGCGGTAGTGTTGCCCGTGCCCACCTTTCAAATTCGGAATCTTTTGTCCGCCGTTTTCACATGCGTTCTTTGCCTGCTGACTCCGTATGGTCGGAAGTCCGTGCTTCGGATCATGGTCATGTTCCTTTGCCTGATTATGACCCGCAGGTATTCATCAATGCCTATCCTCTCGTCGAAGCGTATGCAAAGACAATGGAAAAATGATTAGGCTAAAATAGGTTCATGTCTCCAGGTGATTCTTGCGATTGCCTGGAGATTTTTTGAAAAATTCCGGTTTTCCGTACCTCGACTACGGTGCAAGGTTCTACCACCCTCTGTCCTCCCGCTGGACCACCATGGACCCGCTGGCAGAAAAGTATTATTCTGTCAGTCCGTATGCAGATTGCGTGAAACATGACAATAAACCGCCTGTTGGGAACCATGATGAATCATAACTTAAGGATAATCAATGTCTTGCAAAATCTTGATGTTCCCAATGGGACATAAAAATGCACATTGGGAACGGTGCTGAATCTCAATGTGCTTATTGCAGATATGTTGCAAAATAGTCAAGTTCCCGATATGCCACAATAATGCACGTTGGGAACTTTGTATCCTTGACTTATTTGAAGCAAGGGGCTTACACTGGAACAGGCATCATGGATGCTTCGTGATTTATGGCGGATTTATAGCAGACGTGAACCATAGGGTAGAATATGGCAATCAAGAGGACGATGCCATTCGGAAATATGGGATGACACAAAAATCTGCATTAAAACGAATTTAGGCTGTTCCGGATGTGTATCTCCACCAAAATACCCGTCAGAAATCCTGCATCCCGCCTTGCTGCATAACAGGGGGACGGGAAGGCAAAATTTTAGGCCGAATGTCGAATAAAAGCCGTATTTTTGCGGCACTAACTAAATCCAATAATAATGAAACATTTTGCTTTGCTGTTGATGGTACTTATGACGGTCTTGCCGCAGGCCTCATATGCCAAAAAGAAGAATGACGGATCTGCTGAACTCAAGGTCATGTCCTATAATATCAGGATGGGAGCCGCGAATGACGGCACAAATTCATGGCGCTACAGGTATCCGGCTACGGCACTTATGATAGAAGACCAGAAGCCGGACGTGTTCGGTGTACAGGAAGCATTTGATTATCAGGTCCTTTTCATAAAGGAAAATTGCCGTGATTATGATTGTGTAGGAGTAGGGCGTGAGGACGGCAGGAAGAAAGACGAGCACATGTCGATATTCTGGAACAAGAAAACGGTCAAGCTGATGAAGTGGGGAACTTTCTGGCTTTCAGAGACTCCAAAGAAGCCTTCAAAGGGATGGGATGCGGCCTGCATCAGAACCGCTACATGGGCCTTGATGAAATGCAAGAAGACCGGCCGGATGTTCTATTATGTCAACACGCATCTTGACCATGTCGGGCAAGAGGCTCAGAAAAACGGTCTGAAGCTTATCCTGGACCACATCGCTTCCATAAATCCGAAAGGATATCCGATGGTTCTCACCGGAGATTTCAACATAACGCCGGACAACAAGGCCCTTGCCGGGCTGGATGCCGTCATGCAGAGCACAAGGAAGATAGCTGAAAAGACTGACAGCCTCGGCACATACAACGGATGGGGCAAGGCTAACGAAGTCATAGATTATATCTATTGCTCAGGCTTCTCAAAATGCGTAGAATATCAGACCGTGACCAAGAAATACGCCGACAGGGCATTTGTCTCTGACCACTATCCGATATTCGCAAGACTCATTTTTTGATGACATTATATTTTATGCCCATCTCTTTCAGTTCTTCAATGAACTGAATGCAGACGCAAACACGGAATTTATGTGAAAGGAATTCTATATTCCATTTCTTTTCAGGATCATAGAGGAACATTGTGAGCGGAACGCCTCCCTTGTTCCTCTTTATCAGTTTTACGAGCTTTTCGCGGAACTCCGGGTTCAGCATAGGTGTCGAAATGCTTATCGAAAATCCCTTCACGAAGGTATCAGCAACATTGCCGAGCAGCATCATGTTCTTCGGCTTGAAAGCATAGTCCACCTCTTTGCCCTTTGCCCTCTCTTCCGGCTTTATATAGAACTTCTCCTCGATTGAGCCTTCGATGAAAAGGGCGGTGTGCGTCTTCTCATACTGCATGAAAGTCTCGTGGTCCTTGCCGAAGAAAGCAAATTCGTAGCTTCCGCCGTAATCTTCGACAGTCATCCTGGACATCGGGCGTCCTGTCTTTGTAAGTCCTTCAGAGGCACTTGTCACGAAGCCTGCGACATTAATCTTCCTTTTCTCCTTTTTGGCCTGGCATTCTGCTACTATGGTCGGAATGTCGCTTATCTGGCAGCTCGTGAAATTCTCAAGCTCAAATGCAAAAGTATCGAGCGGGTGTGACGACAGGTACATTCCCACAAGCTCCTTTTCGTATTTCAGCTTCTCAAGGATGTCCTCGTCTCCCTGCATGGACGGAATCTCAGGCCTTTCCGGTTTCAGTTCCTCAGCCTCACCGAAAAGCGACACAGTGCTGTCCATGCTGTCTTTCCTGTACAGGTCTCCGTATCGTATCAGTGTGTCCATGAATATGTCCCCTGACTTGCACGGTAGCTGGAACTGCTTGCGGCATATTCCGAAGCTGTCAAATGCACCGGAATGCAGAAGCGACTCGAAAGCCTTCCTGTTGACTGTTCCAGCCATCCTTTCCACGAAATCAAAGATGCTTTCGTACAGCCCGTTTTCCTCACGGTCAGCAAGAATGGCCTTCACAATATTGTCTCCGAAGCCTTTGATGCCGCCGAGTCCGAATCGTATCTCTCCGTGCTTGTTGACAGTGAAATGTGCGTCAGACTCGTTTATATCGGGGTTAAGCACCTTTATGCCGTTCTTCTTGCAGTCATCCATGATTTTCTTTATCTCGTCCATATTGGAGAGATTCTTGGAAAGGTTGGCTGCCTGGAACTCTGCTGGATAATGCGCCTTGAGCCATCCCGTCTGGTAGCTTACCCATGCGTAGCATGTAGCATGTGACTTGTTGAAGGCATACTGGGCGAACTTTTCCCAGTCGGCCCATATCTTCATCAGCACTTCCTTCGGATGTCCGTTGTTGATTCCTCCTTCTATGAAGAGCCCCTTGAGGGAATCCAGAAGCGCCTTTATCTTCTTACCCATGGCTTTTCGGAGCGTATCTGCCTGGCCCTTAGTGAAGCCTGCGAGCTTCTGTGACAAAAGCATGACCTGCTCCTGATAGACCGTCACTCCGTAAGTGTCCTGCAGAAATTCCTCCATTTCCGGAAGGTCATATTCGACCTTCTCCGTGCCCTGCTTTCTGGCTACGAATGAGGGGATATAGTCCATAGGGCCCGGACGGTAGAGGGCGTTCATCGCTATAAGGTCTTCGAATCTGGTCGGCTGGAGCTTAATGAGCCACTCCTTCATGCCGGGAGACTCGAACTGGAACACGCTCGTGGTGTCTCCGCGTCCGTACAATTCGTATGTCAGCTTGTCGTCTATAGGAATCTTCTCTATATCGAACTCAAGGCCGAATCTTTTCTTGATATTGGCCTGGCATTCCTTTATGATGGAAAGTGTCCTGAGCCCGAGGAAGTCCATCTTGAGCATTCCGACCTCCTCTATGTAGTGTCCGTCGTACTGCGACACCCACACGTCTTCCCCTGTGGCCTTGTCGGCAGCCATGCTGATAGGGATGAAGTTGGTGAGGTCTCCACGGCCGATTATCATCGCGCATGCGTGAACTCCGGTCTGGCGTATGCAGCCTTCCAGCTTCAATGCATAATTCAGCACCTCCTTGACCTCAGGAGTACCGTTTTCCAGCTCGTTCTTAAGCTCCGGAATGAGTTTGTAGCAATTCTTCAGGTTCGGCTTGTAGGATACCTCTTTCTTGTATTTCTTGAAAGTCTTCTTGACCTTTATTTTCTTGCCCTCGTTGTCCGGGTCGTCAATCTCCACTTCTTTTTCGATGAGCTTCTGGCCCTCCTGCAGCATGTCGTTTTCCCCGAAAGGCTCTTCAGTGTCCTCCATCTGGGTAATCGGCTTGTCAGGAATCATCTTAGTCAGCCTGTTGGACTCATCTATGGAAAGCCGGCTCACGCGTGCCACATCCTTGATGGCACTTTTTGCCGCCATCGTCCCGAATGTAATCACATGCGAGATATGGTCTTTTCCATATGTTTCCTCCACATATTTGAATGCCCTGTAACGGCCGTCATCATCAAAGTCGATATCGATATCGGGCATGTTGATACGGTCCGGGTTGAGGAAACGCTCGAACAGGAGCTGGTATCTGATAGGGTCGAGATTGGTTATCTTGAGGCAGTAGGCAACGGCTGAACCTGCGGCAGAACCACGTCCAGGGCCTACGGATATGCCTTCAGCGCGGGCAGCGGCTATGAAGTCCTGCACAATGAGGAAGTAGTCCGGAAAGCCCATCTTGCATATGGTCTTCAGCTCAAATTCAATCCTTTCCGCCTGCTCCTGCGTCAGGTTTTCACCATATCTCCAATGTGCTCCCTTGTATGTCAGATGGCACAGATAGGCCACGGACTGGCAAAATTCCTCACCACGCTCCGAGCCGTCCTTGTTGCAACGTCCTACATCAATTATGTCCTTGTATTTTTCAAGATAGATGTCTATCTCCTGCATGAACTCATCCGCAATCTTGAACTTCGGAAGGATAGGGTCCTTGTCAATCTTGTACCCTTCGATTTTTTCCGCAACTTCAAGCGTATTGCTGATTACCTCCGGATGCTCAGGGAAGAGCGCAAGCATTTCCTCTGTGCTCTTCATGTATTCCTGCTGGGTATAGCGCATCCTGTCCGGGTCGTCCACATACACGTTCGTAGTGAGGCAGATGAGCCTGTCGTGTGC
>DBLW01000011.1 GCA_002298075.1 Bacteroidales bacterium UBA714
CTTATGCGCGCTCAGTAGGTTGAGGGCAAAGTAAATGAAAATAATTCTCACAATCATCTGTTTGTCACCATGTTGAGGTTACTTTTTCTGTTTCTTTAAATTTTTTCTGTTTTTTACATCTGTAAAAATTTTTCTTTCATTGTAAAAAAAATATCAAGCGATATAAAATAAGTTTTAAAAGACTGTAAAAATTATAAAAAAAGGAAAAACATTGCCGAAGAAAAAGTAAAATCTCAGTCTGCATATTGCATGTTAATGGCGGTGTCTTGACATTTGAAGAAAAATTAGGACGATGAATTACGGAAAGAACATAGAAAGGCATATGCCAAAGTGCCTTGAGTGCGGAGACCAGATCCGGTACGGCAGGACAGACAAGAAATTCTGCTGTGACGAGTGCAAGAACCGCCATTATAACAATCTTGCCAAGGGCAGCAGAGCTTTCAGGCGTAAGGTGCTCTCCATGCTGTCTGGGAATTATGATGTGCTCAATGAAATTCTCCGTTCGGGTGCAAGTTCCGTTGACCTGATGGATGCGGTGGCTATGGGTTTTGCGCCAGGGGTCATGACCTCTTTCCGAAAGTCAGGAAAGCATGATGAGTTCGGATGCTTTGACATACGCTATATAATGACGCGCACGCGGATATATTCCATATCAAAAATACAAAATGTTTATTTACCTTTGCACTCCGGCACGAAAAAGGAATAGTCACTTTCTGTTTTCCGATGGCTCGGGAGGCATTGGGCCTTGGCGCGGAAAGCGGCATTCGGGTGTACGAATATGAACAAATCCTAATGTCATGAATAAAAAAACATTAATCGCAGGCGTTGCGCTTGCATTTATCAGCAGTTGCAGCAATATGGAGAATCCGCTTCTTATGGAGTCTTCCGCACCTTACGGGGCTCCGCAGTTTGACAAGATACGCAATGAGCATTATATGCCGGCGTTTGAAGTGGCGATAGCCGAGGCCAAGGCCGAGATTGACGCTATCGTTGCAAATCCTCAGGAACCTGACTTTGAGAATACGATTGAGGCAATGGAGCAGGCCGGCCAGACTCTCAGTAGGGTGGCAGGCATATTCTATAATCTCATGGAAGCAAACACTGACGACCAGATGCAGCAGATTGCAGAGGAGGTCTCACCGATGCTTACTGAGTATTCGATGTATGTTTCTCTGAACGACGGACTTTTTGAAAGGGTTAAGAAAGTTTATGCAAAGAGGGAGTCGCTCGGGCTGGACAAGGACCAGATGACTTTGCTTGAGGACAATTACAGGGGCTTTGTGCGTGGAGGTGCAAATCTTTCCGCTGAGGATAAGGCGGTTTACAGCAAGTTGAGCGAGGAACTCTCTCTCTCGACTCTTGCATTCAGCAAGAATGTGCTGGCCGCTACCAACGCCTACGTTCTTAATGTAAAGGATTCTGCGGATTTGGCAGGTCTCCCTGAATATGTCAAGACTATGGGAGCGGAGACTGCAGCTGAGAAAGGTCTTGAGGGATGGGCGTTTACCCTGGATTATCCCAGCTATGGGCCTTTCATGAAATTCAGCACTGTACGTGAGCTTCGCAAGGATATGTGGACTGCATATAATACGAGGGCAGTCGGAGGGGAGTTTGACAATTCGGATATCGTGAAGAAGATTGTCAGCCTCAGGATGCAGATTGCGGATATTCTCGGATACGGGACTTATGCGGATTATGCGTTGGAGGATAGAATGGCCAAGGACCGCAGGACGGTTGACAATTTCATCATGGATCTTCTCAGGCCTTCGCTTCCGTTCGCGAAGAAAGATGTTGAAGATGTTTACAGATATGCGGCTGCAAATGGCTTTGAGGGAACCGAACTTATGCCGTGGGATTTCTCTTTCTGGTCAGAGCGTTACCAGGAGGCGGAATATGCAATAAATGAGGAGCAGCTCAAGCCTTATTTCCAGCTGGAAAGTTGCATTGATGCGGTTTTCGGGTTGGCTAACAGATTGTATGGCATCAATTTCAAGGAATTGGACAATGTGCCTGTTTATCATGAGGATGTGAAGGTCTATGATGTGACGGATGCGGATGGCAGCCATCTGGCGTTGTTCTATGCTGATTTCTTCCCGAGGGCAAGCAAGAGGGGAGGCGCATGGATGACTGAGTTCCGAGGTCAGAGCATACGTGACGGCAAGGAGTTCCGTCCGCTTGTCAGCATTGTATGCAATTTCACCAAGCCTTCAGGTGACGCTCCGTCATTGATTACCCATAGCGAGTTCACTACTTTCCTTCATGAGTTCGGGCATGCTCTTCACGGTATGCTCGCAAAAGGCCGTTACGAGTCCCTTACCGGAACCAATGTCTCACGTGATTTTGTTGAATTGCCGTCCCAGATCATGGAGAACTGGGGGTATGAGCCGGAGTATCTCAACTCGTTTGCCAAGCATTATCAGACAGGTGAGCCGATACCTTCTGAGCTGATTGAAAAAATTGTTGCGGCAAAGAATTACCTTGCTGCCTATTCACAGGTCCGTCAGCTTCATTTTGCATATCTTGATATGGCATGGCATTCTCTTACGGAACTTCCGGAGGGTGATGTGCTTGCATTTGAGCAAAAAACACTTG
Organism: Bacteroidales bacterium UBA714; assembly: GCA_002298075.1. Classification (GTDB taxonomy): domain Bacteria; phylum Bacteroidota; class Bacteroidia; order Bacteroidales; family UBA932; genus Cryptobacteroides. The sequence continues at coordinate 2,593 of DBLW01000011.1, forward strand.
CTCCATATGCTGTGATGCCTTCTGTGGCGGGTACTGGATTCTCTCCTTCGTTCTCGCATATTTTTGCAGGCGGGTATTCCGCCGGCTATTATTCGTACAAATGGGCGGAAGTGCTGGAGGCGGATGCGTTCTCACTGTTTAAAGAAAAGGGCATTTTCAATAAGGAGGTTGCCGGCTCATTCCGCAAGAACATTCTTGAGAAGGGAGGTGCAGAGGATGAGGCCGCAATTTACAGGAATTTCCGCGGCCATGATCCTGAGCCTGAGGCTCTGATGGAAAAACTCGGCCTTGTGAAGTAGGTCCGATGCCAAATAATTCCGTCATCAGGCAAAAGTTGTAGAGCCTGGATGATAACTGTAAAGGGGCCGGCTGAAAGCAATAGTCGGTCCCCTTTTTTTGTTTTCGGCGTGGCTGACCTCGGCCTTGTTTCCCAATGTTAAATTCTCATAGAGTTATTCTGCCCTTTTTTATATGCCTATGATTATAGGACTGTGGGCGCTTGGCCTGCAAGGTGCGTTGCAGTCATTCGTGTTATCTTTAGAAAAATCTTTCAGGAAGTGTGGGCCGGAACATGCTTGGTGTGATTTAATTTAGCGACTTGTGGCGTGTGATTGTTTGTGGTGCGTAATTGGTTGATTATTAATGCTTTCTGAAATTTGATGCCCCAGTTGATGGAATTGTATTCTTGCAAAATGGTTGATTGTTAGGGTGATGTGTGTTGGGGCAGAGATAAAAAATGAAAGAAAAATTTGGATTTGTTATAACGTTATTATACATTTGTGGCGGAGTTAGTCATGGCTCCAGAATGAAACTCAGTTTTGCTTGAAATGAAGACTAAAGTGACAATAAAGGACATAGCCAGGGAGGCCGGGGTTTCTACGGCTCTGGTGTCATTTGTCATGACTAATCTCAGGGGAGGCAAGACCGCGTATCGCGTCAACAAAGAAACGACAGCTCATATACTGAGAGTCGCAAAAGAGCTTGACTATCAGCCGAACATTACTGCGCGCAATCTCAAATACGGAAAGTCAGGCACCATAGGTGTCATTTTCTCTGATATCTCGAACCCTTTTTTCTCCGAGATTGCAAGATATATTGAAGATGAGTCTTGGCAGTGCGGATATTCAATCATGTTCGGAAGTACGGATGAGAGTTCGGAAAAGCTTGGTAAGCTTGTTGACGTGTTCATAAGCAGGGGAGTTGACGGGCTGATAATAGTTCCTTGCGAGGGGTCTGACGAGATAATAGACAGCATAATAGATAGGAACATACCTTTGGTTCTCATTGACCGTGAGACGTCAGGATATCCGGGGCATTCGGTTGTACTCAATAATGCCAGGACAGCACATGAGCTGACCTGCAGGCTTATTGCAAAAGGTTGCAGGAAAATCGAGATGCTGTCATATACCATGTCCCTGACGAATATAAGGGAACGTGAGGAAGGCTATCGTCTTGCGATGCAGGAAGCAGGATTGGCGGATGAGATAATTATCGGCAGGCTGCCTCATCATGATACTGACGCCCATGTGGATTCCATCGTGAAGATGGCTGTGGAAAGGGGTACGGATGCTTTCCTGTTTGCTACCAATACCCTTGCCGTGCAGGGAATGTCTGCAATTGTGAGAAACGGTTACAGCATACCGGAGGATTTTGAAGTAGCCTGTTTTGATAGGAATGATGCCTTTGGCATTTTTGATGTTGAACTTGTGTACGTGGACCAGCCGGCCAAGAGTTTCGCGGCGGAGTCCATGAAAAGCATATCCGAGCTTATTGCCGGGAAGGTGATGAATCGAACCAGGATTGTACTTGAACCACAGATTATAGAAGCCGGAACTTTTCGGAGCAGAATATAAGGAATGGTGTTCTGCCGTTCAGGAGCTGTATATGTGCAGGACTGCCCTGACGAATGCCGCTTTGAAAGGAAAGGCCGATTTTTTTTGACCATATAATTATAACGATATAACTAATAATGGAATCTAAGAATTATCCTAAAATCGGAATCCGTCCCGTCATAGACGGCCGGCGCGGAGGAATCCGTGAGTCTCTGGAGGGAATGACGATGGCAATGGCGGAAAAACTGGCAGAATTGTATTCTGCCGAGCTGCGTTACAGTGACGGCTCTCCTGCGCAGTGTGTAATAGCTGACACTACTATAGGCGGGGTGGCGGAGGCTGCCCTGGCTGCTGAAAAATTCCGCTCGCAGAATGTCGGAGCCGTTGTTTCTGTCACCCCTTGCTGGTGCTATGGGGCGGAGACAATTGATATGGACCCTCTTATGCCTAAGGCCATATGGGGGTTTAACGGCACTGAGCGTCCAGGGGCAGTATATCTTGCATGTGCCTTGGCTGTCCACAACCAGAAGGGCTTGCCTGCGTTCGGGATTTACGGACGCGATGTGAGGGATGCGGATGACATGGAGATACCCGATGACGTGAGGGAGAAGCTTCTGGGATTCGGCAGGGCTGCCCTGTGCGTGATGCAGATGAAGGGCAAGTCCTATCTTTCAATAGGCTCGGTGTCAATGGGAATCGGCGGCTCTATCCCAGACCCTGACTTTTTTCAGGATTACCTCGGAATGAGGAATGAATATGTGGATTGCTCGGAGATAGAAAGGCGCGTAAGGCTGGGTATATATGACCATGAAGAATACAGACGTGCCATGAGGTGGGTCCGGAAGAATTGCATGACGCACGAGGGAGAGGACCTGAATCCGCAGCATTTGCGGATGAGCCGTGAGGAGTTGGATGGAGTGTGGGAATATGTGACCAAGATGACAATGATTTTCCGTGACCTGATGCAAGGCAACAGCCGTCTTGCGGACATGGGATTCGGGGAAGAGGCCCTTGGGCACAATGCCATAGCAGGAGGGTTCCAGGGGCAGAGGCAATGGACTGACTTCATGCCTGACGGTGATTTTTCTGAGGCCATTCTCAATTCTTCTTTCGACTGGAACGGAATACGCGAGCCTTTGGTGTTTGCCACAGAAAACGATACGCTCAATGGCGTGACAATGCTCTTGCAGCATCTTTTGACCGGACTTCCGCAGATGTTTTCTGACATAAGGACATGCTGGACAGAGCGGTCCTATGCGCGCATAACCGGCAAGGCTCTGGAGGGACGTGCTGAAAACGGCTTCATTTACCTCATCAATTCAGGCTCTACGGCTCTTGATGCGACAGGCCGGATGACAGGCCGGGACGGTAATCCGGTAATGAAGCATTTCCGTGACATTACGGAAGAAGATGTCAAGTCCTGCCTTGACAATACGACATGGTATCCCGCTTCACGGGAATATATGCGCGGAGGCGGTTTCTCCAGCCAGTTCCTGACAAAGGGCGGCATGCCAGTCACGATGAGCCGCATTAATCTCGTAAAGGGACTCGGTCCGGTTCTGCAGATTGCCGAGGGGTGGACGGTTGACATTGACCCTGAAGCCTTTGAAATCATCACGAAGAGGACAGACCCGACTTGGCCTTCTACTTTCTTCGCCCCGCGCCTTACCGGTCATGGGGCTTTCCGGGATGTATATGCAGTTATGAACAGGTGGGGAGCCAATCATGGCGCCATCAGCTGCGGACATATCGGAGCAGATATGATTACACTCGCCTCGATGCTCAGGATTCCTGTATGCATGCATAATGTGCCTGAAGAGAAAATCTTCCGCCCGTCCGCATGGGATGCATTCGGCATGGAGCCGGAGGGGGCGGACTACAGGGCGTGCGCTGCTTTCGGCCCTATCTACGGGTAGCCCGCCAGACACCTGAAGACAAACCCTACTAAATACAACCTATTATGTGTGGAACATTACGCAAGACGGCTGCGGCTGTCACTTTGTTGTTCTGTACTTCCGTGTTCTCGCTCCTGTCTGCCCAGACGCTTGTCAGGGGAACGGTCTATGACACGGAAAAGCCGGTTCCTATGGCGGGCGCTACCGTCGTGGTATCAGGCAAAAACATCGCGGCTTTTTCGGATGCTTCCGGAAAATTCGAGATAAAGGCGTCTCCAGGAGATGTCCTTCATGTGCAGTTCATGGGATATCTGGACTCGAAAGTGACTGTCTCCAAGGCAGTGCATTATGAAATAGTGTTGAGTCCTGACCGTGAGAAAATAGATGAGGCCATAGTGACGGCCCTTGGCATGAAGCGTGAGAAGCGCTCGCTCGGTTACGCTGCAACAGACCTGTCCGGTGACCAGATTACCGAGGTGCAGTCGAGCAACTGGTTGAGCGGCCTGCAGGGCAAGGTCGCCGGTGTCCAGTTCAATAATGCGGCTTCAGGACCTATAGGTTCAATGAAAGCCGTAGTGCGTGGTGAGACTTCGCTTAACGGGAACAGCTCCGCATTGTTTGTGATAGACGGTGTCCCGATGTCTTCAGGTACAATCGCAAATGCCTCAGGAAGCACATATACCAATGATGACGGTCCTGTGGATTTCGGTGACGGGGCAACCGACCTCAATCCTGATGACATAGAATCTGTTACCGTACTTAAAGGTGCTGCGGCGACTGCCCTGTACGGCTCCCGTGCCGGTAACGGGGCCATTATCATAACGACCAAGGGTGGAACAACGGCAAAAGGCATAGGTGTGACATACAGCGGGGCATTCACTGCCGATATGCCTGGCTACTGGCCTGAATTTAACACTGTCTATGGCTCCGGAATCGACATGGGAAAGAAACCGTATAACTTCTGGCGGGCTGAGCTTAATCCGGAAGGTCTGGAGATTAACTACAGCAGATATGCTTTCGGTGAGGCATACGATGCAAGCAAACTCAGATACCAGTATGAAGGGTACGACTGGGAGACCGGGGAAATCGTGCCTACGCCGTGGACATACAAGGATGACTGGTACACAGGAATCTTCAGAACCGGTTACACTTGGGACAATGCTGTCACGGTGGAGGGTGGAAACGGCAAGGGCGCATCCGTGAGGGCCTCGTTCAAGGATACAAGGAACAAGTGGATTCTGCCTAACACCGGATACAAGAAGCAGAGCTATTCTTTTTCCGTGAACGTGCCTGTGTCCAAGGCGATAAAATTCCACGCCAAGGTCAACTATTACAGGACAGATTCCGACAATATGCCTTCCTCTGCATATGCCCGCAATTCTCCGATGTACCAGCTTGTGTGGAACAGGACCAATGTCAGCATGAAAGAATATGCCAAGGAATATTTCGGCGGGCATTACAACGCGGAGACTTTCAAGGACTATGCTTTCCTCATCAGCCACACGGAGTATTACAACCCATATCGCGTGCTTTATGAGTTCACAAACAGCATGGATAAGGACAGGGTGCTGGGGAACATGGGCTTTGACATCAACCTGTGGAAAGACAAGGTTACGCTTTCGCTTAAGGCAGGAGCAGATATCGGCAACCAGTTCCGTACACAGCGCAAGCCGAAGTATAATTATACCTACCCGGAAGGCTTCTATCGTGAGCAGGAGTCGCTTCAGATGGAGTTCAACAGCGATTTCATGCTGAAATACTCGGATGCTTTTCTTGGTGACAGGCTTACCATTACTGCCGGTCTGGGCGGAAACCATATGGTTTATAATGTCCGTTCCGACAAATATACCATAGACAAGCTTGACGTGGAGGGAGTATATACGATACACAATTATCCCACAGGAACTTTGCCGCAGCATGAGCGCGCCCGTCTGAACAAGGTGGTGAACAGCCTGTATGGCCTTGTCTCCCTTTCGTGGGACAATTGGGCATATCTTGACATTACCGGAAGGCAGGACTGGTCATCAACTCTTCGTGAGCCGTTCTTCTACCCTTCTGTAAGTGCCAGCCTTGTTCTGGACAAACTGTTCAATTTCCAGGAGAGGCTGCCTGCCATATCATTCCTGAAGCTGCGGGCTTCATGGGCCAATGTCGGAAAAGACACCACTCCGTATGCGCTTTCCTATTCTTATTCATCGTCACAATATCCGGGAGGATACCGTACCGGAAATACTTATCCTGATGAAAATCTGAAGCCGGAAAATGTGGAGACATGGGAAGCCGGACTGGAGATGAAGTTCCTCAAGAACAGGATAGGAATGGATGTGGCTTTCTATTGGTCCGATGTGACAAACCAGATTTACCAGCTTCCTGGAGATTATGTGACAGGTGCGAAATATTATACCTACAATATCGGCCTTATCAAGAACAGGGGAGTGGAAATAGCCTTGAACTTTGTTCCTGTGAAGACGCGCGACTGGAGGTGGACCATAGACATCAATGCCGCAAGAAACGTCGGGGTGCTGGACAAGATGTATGACGGATGGGACAATTCGGTGCCTCATGTCGAGAATTATGCTTCTGTAGGCCAGAGATTCTTCGTATACGATTATGTGGGCCAGAAAATGGGCCAGATATGGGCGGTCGGGCTTGAAAAGGCACCCGCAGGCGCATATTATTATGATGGCAGCGGCAACAAGGTCGATTGCGCCGGACAGGATGTTATAAGCGCATCTACCGGACTGCCTTCGAACAGTCAGGAACTGAGGTGTCTCGGCAATATACATCCGGACTGGACTGGCGGGTTCTCGACATCCCTGAGATGGAAAAACCTGACTTTCGGAGCTACTTTCGCCGCCCAGATAGGAGGCAAGACGTATTCCGTGACCGCCAGCATCCTCGGATACCAGGGCAAGCTCACCAATACGCTTGAGGGACGCTATGACGGAATAGTGGCTCCCGGAGTGAACATAGTCGGTACGGATTCTGACGGGAATGCTGTCTGCAGGCCTAACGGTACCGTAACCTCAAACATTTATTCGTATTATCAGACCTACAAGGCAAGCCGCTATAACTTCGAGGAGTATATATATGACTCGTCATATCTGAAACTCAAGGAAATACGCATAGAGTACCGCTTTCCGGACAGCCTTATGAAAAAGACGCGCGTGCTTCAGGGGGCCTCCGTAGCCGCATATGCCACAAATTTGTTCTGCATAACCGAATATCCTTTCTATGACCCGGACACCGGATTCCTCTCTGGAGGGGACATAAAGCGTGGAGTCGAATCCGGCTCATTCCCTATGAACAGGTCCGTTGGTGTCAACCTCAAACTGAAATTCTGATATGAAACAGACTGTCAAATACATACATATTATGGTGGCTGTGCTGGTTGCGGCTTTTGCTGCCGGCTGCACAAAGGATTTTGACAAAATCAACACAGATCCGACCAAGATAAATTTCGGCAACATAAAGGCGAGCAACATGTTTGAGCCGATTTTTTTCCAGACAGGTGCGAGAAACCAGTATTATTCCTGGATATGGAGCAATGAGCTTGTTCAGGTGACTGCTTTCACGGGAGGCTCGACAAGGCAGGAGCATCTCTATCTTGTCACAGACGGAAACGCCCAGTCTGCATGGGACGATTATGCCCGCCGTGCCGCGGATGCTCATCACATGATAAATCTTGCGATAGCGCAGGGAGACGAATTTTATCATGCTGTCGGCCTTGTGATGAAATGCTGGCAGATGGCTGAGCTGGTGTCCATATTCGGTGACATACCTTATTCCGAGGCGTTCCGTTACAGTGAGCAGAGGTATCCTGCATTTGAACCTCAGGAGCAGGTTTTCGGAAATGTCATCCGTGACCTTGACAGCGCGAATGTCATCTTTTCCCGCAAGCCTACCAGCGGATATTCCTCTCTTGACCAGATGTACAATGCTGATACAGACAAATGGAGACGCTTCGCCAATTCTCTGAAATTGCGGTATCTGTGCCGTATGAGCGGTACTGACGACAGATATTGGGATGAAATCCAGGCCATCCTGGACGATGCGGAGCGTTTTCCTGTGCTCCGGGGCAACCAGGACAATGCCGCCGTGCCTTTCAAGGGCACCGACCCGTACAAATCCTATTGGGGAGAGGCTGAGACAACGAAAGGAGTGTTCCAGCAGCACAGGCTTACTCAGCAGCTCATAAAGATGACTGCCGAACTTGATTCCCAGGGCAATGCCGTGTATGTTGACCCGAGGCTGGTGATATGGGGAGTCCAGACCGGAGGCAAATGGAAAGGCACGGTGTCAGGAGGAAACCAGGTCAACAGGCCTTCTGATGACAACGGGACATCAAAGCCGAATTTTGATATACTCGGTGCGGCCGATCTTCCGGGCTTCCTGATGGAATATTCCGAAATCCTTTTCATTCAGGCGGAGGGACTTCTGAAAGGAAAACTTGCTTTGCCTGGAAAAACCGTGAAGGGACTTTATGAGGAGGCTCTCCGCGCCAATATGGAGAAATGGGCTCCTTATGCGGCAAAACTCTCCAAGCCGTTTACGGTCTCTAATGCCGATGTCGGGAAATATCTCTCCTCTGCGCTCGGCTCGTATGACCTTGCCGGGACAGATGGAAGTCTTTATGCCGGCAAGGAGGAGTTCCTGATGTCTCAGAAATGGCTGTCGCTTTTCTGGGTCGGCTGGGAGACCTGGCATGAGTGGAGAAGAACGGAATATCCGCTTCTTACAATAGGTGAGGGTACCGTCTATAATGACCACGAACTGCCTACAAGGTTCATATATCCTTCATATACAATGTCCTCCAATAATGCCAATGCTGTGGCTGCGCTTTCACGGATGGGCGGTGCCAATGATATGCACCTCGCGCTTGACTGGAGCTGGAAGAAACTTTCCGGAGGGCACAGAAGGCCATACGGGGCTGATTGAATCAAGAGGGGACACAACAAGAAACCAAATCTGAAATATGAGAACGAATACCATTATATTGTCTGCACTGCTGCCGCTTGCATGGATGGCGTCAGGATGCGGAATGGAAACGGGACTTGCAAACCCGCAGCTGGAAGTCTATGACTCCCGGGACAATGCGGTGCTGTCTTTGGGGAGCCAGCTGCAATATGAGGCTGATTACACCTGCTGGGAGTATCTGGATATATCCAAACCGGATGAGACGGCCCAGCAGTTGCCCTCGCCGAAATATCTTGTGGCATCCAACATGTCATGGAGGCTTGAGCCTGCATCAGAGGAGGATTATGAGTGGATACGTCCATTTCCTGCATCCGGAAACGGGGACGGGCTATTCTGTTTCTTTGTCGGACGCTACAGCGATCAGAAGGCTCCGCGCAGTGCCGAATGGGTAATCATCGCCAATGACGGGAACAGGGACATTCCTGTGGGAGGACGTATTGTCGTGACGCAAAGTCCGAGTGACGAATTTCTGAAGAAGTCGGCCGCGAGGGTGGAGTTTACGGCAGACGCAGGAAAGAAAAAGCTTCTGATAACGTCAAATGTGCCTTGGTCATATGAACTTGAACCTGATTCCGCCTATGCTACGGAAGACCTGTCATGGCTTGTCACGTCACTTGGGAAAAGCGGTTCTCTGGTTGACACCCTGACATTCTCTGTTGAGGGGAACCTCAACTCAATCAGGGGGGCGGTACTTTCCCTGAAATATACGGCTGACGGCGAGGACAGGACGGAGACCGTTCCGATAGTCCAGAATGGCCAGTCGGTGGATGTGGAAGGCTTCCCTCTGAAATGGACTGTCGGGGTGGCCGGAAACAATTTTGCCGAGACCTGGCCTTCCGAGGGGCTCATAAGGTCGGATGGTGGAAGCGGCACCATAAGGTATGTCAGCATAGACAAGTCTCTGATAGATACAAAAGGCGCGTATAAGCTGGATATAGACACGAAATATAATGACCCGCGTGCTATAGGCGTATGGCCTGGAGACTATTTGCAGTTCCTTTCGGAAATGCCTGTGGCAAAGGGAACTATACTTAAGATTGCCTTTGAGACGAGGGTGTCTGCCTCATGCCACAAATTCTGGAGGCTCGAATATCTTGACGGGAACGAATGGAAGATTGCCGGTGTGCCTCATGTGACTGATGTCACCGGAGAAAATGTCACCTATACTGACGCTTTTGAGGGCGGGGCAAATGCCTCCGCAAACATACTGGTCAGCCGTACCGTGAAATACGGGAACACTACCGGCCGCGTGGAGTTCAGGTTCATTTGCGCAGCGAATTGGAAATGCAGCGGAGGAGCCTTGACTGAGCCGAACACTGCCAGTTGGAGGCTTACTCTTACTGACCGTTCGGAAAACAGTGAATGGCAGCCGTCAATACAGTGCATTGCCGGAGGTTCGGAGTCCATTGTAAAGGCTGAGATTTCCGTAAGCGGAATAAATGACAATCTTGTAGTGTTCGAGGGTTCTCCTGCGGCTCCCGTGAAATTCAGGGTGAAATCCGACAATGATTTCACTGTCAGTTCTGATGTGGACTGGCTTGGGCTGTCTGTTCAGTCTGGTGAGGCCGGAAAAGAGTATGAAATTGAGCTTGAATGTGAAAACAGCAGCCTTGCAACTACAAGGCGCGGGGTTGTGGATATTGTGTCCGGGATTTCTCATTATGTCATAAATGTTGTCCAAAGTGCTGCCGGACAGGAGTTGAGGCCTTTTGTAAGCCTTGTCGAAGGAAACTCGATGGAACTTGGCAATGCTGAAGGCTCTTTCAGCGTGCAGGTTCAGGCGAATGTGGAGTATGAGGTGGAATGTTCTGCTGACTGGGTGAGCGTCCTTGATGTGCCTGACACAAGAGCCATGGCTGAGGTTACGGACATGCATTTCACTTATGGCAGGAATGACACAGGAGCGGAGCGTCATGCCGCCGTCCGTTTCTTTAACAGGGAATACGGCATCGAGTCCGTGCTGAATCTGAAACAGGTCTCCATTTCTCCGGAAGTGACTGTTGATGAGGTTTCCAAGACAATCTGGCAAGACGAATCGTCTGTTTCTTTCATCGTGACGACGAATCTTCCTCTTGATGCGGAAGTCCTCGAAGGTGACTTTTCGATTGATGCCGACATAATCAGCCCAGGTACATCGCTTCTGACTGTCACGGCATTGTCAGATGCCGGAAGTTACGGAAAGATACAGCTTCATAACGATGATTTCGGCTGGTCTGAAGAATTGTCTGTCAGGCGTATTCAGGCGGGGCTGCTTGCGGACTGGTGCTTCACCTCGGCCAAAAAGGGCATTGTCGCGGGAGAGTTCTCATCTGAAGCTGGCGGGGCTTCAAGTGAGGAAGGTACTATGGGGCTTGCCATAAGGGATGATGTCGGACTGTCCATGCTGGAATATTGGTCCGTTGACAAGACGCAGGGGGCAAACGGAGAATTTTTCAAGCGTTCTGTAGCCGCTGCCGGTGAGCCTTATGTGACAGCTCCGTGGAAAGGTGACTATTGGCTTTTTACCGTCAATTCCAGGAAAGAGCTGGCGGCAGGCACAAGGATTCGTTATCAGTTCCAGATACGCAATACCAACAGCGCCCAGAAATGTTGGACAGTGGAATATCTTGATTCCGGTGAGTGGAAACCGGCTCTTGGCATCATTTCCACGGCAGCCGTTTCCGGGAATGTAATCACTTTCCCTTCAAAGACAGGCTATGTGACATTCGAAGGGGAGCTGGTCCTCGGGAATGCATCGAAGGGACTTAAGCTCAGAATCGTGGCAGGTGAAAATGACAGGGCTGACGGAAAGGGAACTGTGACTGAAACCGCGACTTCAAGGGTCGGTTCATCGGGAGACGGAAGTTTCCATAATCTTTTTGAAATTATCAGATGAGTAGTATGAAAAATATAGGCAGAATGATTTTAACGGCTGCACTTGTGGCCGGATTGTACGCCGTTGCAGCGGCGCAGCAGCCTCAGATGATTGAAATTCCGGCCGGGACTTTCATGATGGGAGGGCCTGGAGATGGAGAGGATTTTGATGAGGCTCCTGCCCATGCCGTGACCTTCACCATGCCTTTCAGGATGAGTGTCACTGAGGTTACCAATGAGCAATATGAAATGTTTGACCCCTCGCACAAGGCTCTTAGGGGACATTATTGGGGAATTTCCACGGAGGATGACGAGGCTGTGACAATGGTCAGCTGGGAGGATGCTGCTGCATATTGCCGCTGGCTCAGTGCAAGGACGGGCAAGAATTACAGGCTTCCTACAGAAGCTGAGTGGGAATATGCGTGCCGTGCCGGCAGTGATTCTCATTTCTGGAACGGTGAAAATCTTGACAGTCTGTGCATGCGGAACCAGAAGACCATGCGTAATCTGAAGAAAGTGCCTCTTAAGACAGGGGTGACTCCGGCCAATCCTTTCGGGCTCAAGGAAATGCATGGTAACGTTGAGGAGTGGTGCCTTGACTGGTACGGGCCATATTCCGGCGAAATGCAGACAGACCCTTGCGGCCCTTCCGACGGCTTGTACAGGGTTACCAGGGGAGGAAGCCACAGCACTCCGGCTCGTTACCTGAGGAGCCGCAACAGGATGGCGGCCCTGCCTTTGGACAGGCATTCTCAGATAGGCTTCAGGGTGGTGGAGTCCGAGACGCTGCTCAATCATTATGACCCTGAGGCGGACTGCATTCAGCGCAATATGGCAGATGTCTCCCAAAAGACGGCCGTATGGAAGAAAGTCAATCCGCGAAAGCCCGTGTTCATGCCGCCGCAGGTCTTTGTCCGGGAGCCTGAACATGAAAGTATGCCGCATACTCCGTTCTACAGTCATAATCACCAGCCGGCCTTGACATGGTGCGATAACGGGGATCTTCTTGCCATATGGTTTTCTTGTGATGACGAAAAAGGTCGTGAGCAGGTGGTGCTGGCCTCGCGTTTGAGAAAAGGTGCCGGAGAATGGGACGAGGCTTCCATGTTTTTCCATATACCGGACAGGAATGTGACAGGAAGTTCGCTTCTTAATGACGGAAAGGGCAGGCTGTGGCATTTCAACGGGGTCGCAAACAGCGGTGACTGGCAGAATCTTGCCCTTACGCTGCGCACGAGTACCGACAACGGGTGTACATGGAGCCGTCCTGAGCTTATAGAGCCAGAGCATGCAAAGAGGCATCAGGTCATTGCCGGACCGGTAATCACCTCTGACGGGACTATGATACAGACTTGTGATGCAGGACCAGGTGGCGGGCCGGAGGGCACTTCTGTCCATATCAGCAAGGATGGAGGCAAGACATGGACTGACCCTTGGAATGGAGAGCAGATGGTGACGCCGGAGGACGGCGGCAGCGGTCCTTCCATTGCAGGCATACATGGCGCGATAGTGGAGCTTGCTGACGGACGGCTCATGACAGTCGGAAGGGGGGTCGGAATAAGGGGAGCTGACGGGAAACTGCATTTGCCGCAGAGCTTCTCCTCTGACGGGGGAAAATCATGGACCTACAGGGCTATGCCTGATTTCCTGCCCATATGGAGCGGGCAGAGAGTTACCATGAGGCGTCTTGCGGAAGGGCCGATTATGCTCGTTTCGTTCACCGGGCACCCTGACAAGGGCAAAGGAGAGTCTTATGGGATGGAATTCCTGGACTCGGAAGGTAATGCCTTTACTGGATATGGCATGTTCGTCGCCCTGTCGTTCGATGAGGGTGTCACATGGCCTGTGCGCAGGCTCGTCACGGACGGTGTGGAGCGTACTCTTGACGGGGGCGCATGGACACGTGAGTTCACAATGGACGCCTCTCATGCAGAGACAAAGGGTTATCTGGCAAGCGTGCAGACACCTGACGGCATGATACATCTCATCAGCAGCCGTCTCCACTACCGGTTCAATCTTGCGTGGATTCTTTCAGGCAGGAAAATGACGGATTTTCAAAAACGGAATTAAAACTCGTAAAGAATGAAATCTTATATGAAAACCATGATGGCATGCATCTGTGCTGCTGCAGTCATGTATTTGGCGGGCTCATGTTCGGACAATGTGCCGGTAGTGAATCCAAAGCCGGTCATGCCATCCGCAGACATTGTTCTTGGCATGGTACACTCTGGTGATATTATGCTTGAGGACGTTATTGTTACGGACGGATACAATTTCACGAAAACAGACAGGAACGGGCAGTTTACCTTGCATCTTTCGGACAATGCCGAATATGTGTATGTGGTATCTCCTTCAGGATATGTGTGTGATTACAGCTCCGGTGCTCCTGAGTTCTACAGGAAAGCGTCTTCCAAGACATTTGACTTTGACCTGCTGCCTGTGCAGTCTGCAGAAGATTATTCTCTGGTGGTGATGGCTGACCCGCAGACCAAGAATGATGAACAGTTCGGCAAATTCTGTGCGGCTCCTTTGGCCGATCTCTCGTCAGTATGCAAGGCGAGGGCCGCAGAACGCTTCACGGCAGGAATCTGTCTCGGGGGTGTGGTGCAGGACGCGATGGAATTGCTTCCGGAGTATAAGTCAATGATGAAGGAAACCGGTGTGCCTTTCTATG
>DBLW01000013.1 GCA_002298075.1 Bacteroidales bacterium UBA714
TCGAACGGATGACTACAATCACCAACAGAACCCACTACAGAACTTATTTACAGCCACTTACAGAATGTAAGCATCAATCGGAAAATTAATGGCAAATAGGAGCATAACTCAAGGAGCATAGAAAAGGCACAACATAAAAGGGGCATGCACATCGGTTCAGGACATGCTAAGGAAACAACCCAAGGCCGGCAAGGCCCATAATAATGCTCCACTCTTGGGCACAGCAACTCACCTCCATATTTTAGAAAAATCATAACAATATAACAATATGACCATAAGACCAAGAAAAAGACTTAATTTCGTATCCCACTTACGAGGCGGTAAAAACTAAAACAAAGATTGATCTAAAGCGCTTGAATGCGCAAATCAAAACTTATTCCAGCGGAAAGCCTGTGCAAGAGATTTGTTGTCCCATCCGGACATTGCAGTTACATTGTGTTTTTTGTTCTCAGCATAATACAAGTAAACTTTGCTTCTGCACACGACTTTTGCTACATTTGCACTGATATGCATATATATGCCTTGGCTTCGGCAAAACTTACAAGTAAACTTGACGTTTTGCTCTCAGCTTTTGCTATATTTGCAGTCTCCTTATATTATATAGGTATAATAAAGAAGATATATATGAAAAAAACACTTTCTGCTTTATCAGCAATTCTGATGTTTATCGGAACTGCCATGGCCCAGGAATCCCCGCTATGGCTGAGGAGGAATTCGATTTCTCCGGATGGGAAACAAATTGTATTCAATTATAAGGGCGACCTGTATGTCGTGAGCAGCGATGGAGGAAGGGCGCGCCAGCTGACTTCCAATCCGGCATATGACTCGGACCCGATATGGACTCCGGACGGAAAGAACATCGTGTTCAGTTCCTATCGGGAAAGAAGCAAGGACATCTTCACGATTCCGCATGAGGGAGGCAGCCCGAAAAGGCTTACTTCACACCCAGGAAACGAAACTCCTCTTGCAGTGCTTGGAGACGGAAGCATCCTGTTCAAGGCAGCAGTCCAGCAGGACGCTGCATATGGGGATTTTCCCGGAAATGCACAGCTATATATTATAGGTAAGGACGGGGGCAGGCCTGAGCTTGTCACTTCCCTTCCGATTTCAGAGATAAGCGTAAGCAGTGAGGGAGACATCATATATGAAGACTACAAAGGTTATGAGGACCCGTACAGAAAACACCATACGTCTTCCGTGACACGTGACATCTGGCATTACGCTCCTGCTGCCGGCAAGGCAAACGGTAGCTTTTCCATCAGCCCGGACGGCAAATTCACCAAGCTGACCTCATTCAAGGGTGAAGACCGCGACCCTGTATTCGCCGCTGACGGAAAGACGTTCTATTACCTGAGCGAGCATGACGGTACTCTTAACATCTACAGAAGCGACATTTCAGGAAAATCAGAACCGGTCCAGCTTACATTCCACAAGGGCAATCCGGTCAGATATCTCTCCATTTCAAACGACGGAACGCTCGCTTATTCATTTGATGGAGAGCTTTACACTCTCAGAGAGGGGGGCAAGCCGGAGAAACTTGAAATCGAAATCATAGCAGACCAGAACGAGAGACAGGTTCAGGAGACTGTCTTCACATCAGGTGCGACAGACATGGCTGTTTCACCTGACGGCAAAGAGGTGGCGATTGTGCTCAGGGGTGACGTGTATGTCACATCAACCGATTACAGGACAACAAAACGCATAACCAATACTCCGGAGCAGGAGAGAAGCGTATGCTTTTCCAAGGACGGAAGGACTTTGTACTATGCGGCGGAAAGGGACGGACACTGGGGCATATGGGAGACTTCACTGACCGACAAAGATGACAAGTGCTTCACATATGCCGTTAAAACGGAAGAGAAGCCTGTTACAGCAAAAGGAGAAACATGTTTCCAGCCGCAGGTGTCACCTGACGGCAAATCAATAGCATATCTCAAAGACAGGACAGGTATTGCCGTAATGGACCTCAAGAGCAAGAAAGAGAAAATAGTCCTTGACAGGAATGTGAATTATTCATATACGGACGGTGACCAGAGCTTCGAATGGAGCCCGGACAGCAGATATATCCTGTGCAACTATCAGGCAAACGGCGGCTGGAACAATGAGGATGTGGCTCTGATAGATTTGCAGGAGGGCACTGTCACAGACCTTACGGAAAGCGGATATAGTGACGGCAATTTCCGCTGGGCACTCAACGGAAAGGCCATGACATGGTCTTCAGACAAGGCCGGCTACAGGAGCCATGGCAGCTGGGGTGCAGAAAGGGACATTTATATAATGTTCTTTGACGGCAAGAGATATGCGGAGTTCATGCAGGACAAGGAAGACCGCGCCATTTCGGAAATGCTGAAAAGCGACAAGGACAAAAAGAAAGAGGAGAAGGAAGAGAAGAAGGACAGTGCCAAGGCTGAAAAGAAATCTGACAAGCTTGTGCTTGACCTCGCTGAAAGAAAAGCCAGGACAGTAAAGCTCACCCCTTATTCCGGAAGGCTTGGCGACCATTACCTCACCAGGGACGGAAAGAAGCTTTTCTATATGGTAAGGCTTGAAAAAGGTACGGACCTGTGCATGCTTGATCTTGAGGACAAATCTGTGAAGGTTGTTGCAAAAGGGGTCTATGGCGCTCTCTACCCTACCGCTGATGACAAGAGCATGTTCCTGCTGTCAGGAAGCGGCATTTCGAAGATTTCCACAGCCAACGGAAGCAGGGAGAGCATAAGCTTCAGTGGAGATTTTGACTACAAGCCGGCAAAGGAGAGAGAATACATGTTCAACCATATCTGGAAACAGGTTGACGAGAAATTCTATGTAGCCGATATCCACGGGATAGACTGGAAAGGATACCATGACACATATGCGAGATTCCTTCCGCATATCACGAACAATTTCGACTTCCAGGAAATGCTGTCAGAGATGCTCGGGGAGCTGAACGGCTCTCATACCGGAGCAAGATATTACTACAGGAGCGGACTGAACACTGGATGTCTCGGAGCGATTTTCGACCATGAGTACAAAGGAGACGGGCTCAGAATCAAGGAAGTCCTCAAGGGCGGCCCTCTGTATATCATTGACCCGGAGATAAAGGAAGGAGACATTATTGAAGCAATCGACGGCACTGAGATAACTGCCGGGATGGACTGGTACGGGCTTCTTAAGATGAAAGCCGGCAAGAAGACAGTCATTTCCGTAAGCAAGAACGGCAAGAAGGCCCAGGAGATGTATATTGTTCCTTCTTACTCCGACAATAGCGCACTATATCGCAGATGGGTTGAGCAGAGGGAAGAAATGGTAAAGAAACTTTCCGGAGGGAAAGTGGCGTATGTACATGTGCAGGGCATGGATTCGGATAGTTTCAGGAAAGTGTATTCAGAGCTTCTCGGAAAATACCGCAACTGCCAGGCTGTAATCGTAGACACCAGACACAACGGAGGAGGATGGCTGCATGACGACCTTGCTACCCTGCTCTCCGGACAGGCTTACATAAGATTCGAGCCGAGGGGACAATACATCGGAACGGAACCTTACAGCAAATGGACCAAGCCGTCTTGTGTGCTTATCGGAGAGGACAACTATTCCGACGCATCGGGATTTCCGTATGTTTACAAAACGCTCGGAATAGGAAAGCTCATCGGTGCTCCTGTTCCTGGTACAATGACCGCCGTATGGTGGGAAAACCAGATTGACCCTACAATCGTCTTCGGTATCCCTCAGGTCGGAGCAATAGGCATAAAAGAGGGAAGGTATCTTGAGAACCTTCAGGTTGAACCGGATATTGCCGTTTACAACGACCCGGCTTCCGTTCTCAGAGGAGAGGACAAGCAGCTTGAGGCTGCGGTTGCAGAAATGATGAAAACGATAGAATAACATATGAATCGGAGGGGGCTTTGCAGTCCCCTTCCAACATTTTGCTTATATGGACAGAAAAATTGTCATAATTCCGACTTATAACGAGAAGGAAAACATCGCGAATATTATCAGAGCCGTCTTTGAACAGAAAGAAGAGTTCCATATCCTTGTGATTGAGGACGGCTCACCTGACGGAACCGCAGCTATCGTAAAAAAAATGCAGGAGGAATTTCCTCAGAGACTGCATATGATAGAGCGGCAGGGCAAGCTGGGGCTTGGCACAGCATACATTACCGGATTCAAATGGTGCGTGGAAAAGGGCTACGACTATATTTTCGAGATGGATGCGGACTTCTCCCACAATCCGGAAGACCTGCCGCGACTTTACGAGGCATGCAGCAGGGACGGCGCAGACCTTGCCATCGGCTCACGCTACTGCAATGGCATAAGCGTAATCAACTGGCCTATCGGAAGGGTCATAATGTCTTATTACGCATCTGTATATGTGCGCACTGTTCTCGGGATGAAGGTGTATGATACAACCGCCGGCTTCAAATGCTACCGCAGGCGAGTCCTCGAGACGATTGATCTCGACAAGGTGAAGATGAAGGGATACGGTTTCCAGATAGAGATGAAATACACTACATATAAGCTTGGATTCAAGATAAAGGAAGTGCCTATCATCTTCGTTGACAGGAAAGAGGGCACCTCAAAGATGAGCAGTGGAATATTCGGGGAAGCCTTCTGGGGAGTGATGAAACTGAAAATGAGAAAAATAAGACCGAAGCAGGCATGAGCAGGAAAATTCTTTTGGACAAGGCTACAATAATCACTGCCGAGAAAGAGTGCAAAGGTTCAGTACTCATATCTGACGGCAATATTGCAGAGGTGATGTATGCCGATGAGGATAGCTACGATGAAAAGGTAAGGCATGCTTTGCAGGTATGCCCGGATACAGAGGTCATTGACCTGGAAGGCAAATGGCTCATGGCAGGTGGAATTGATGCGCATGTGCATTTCCGTGAACCCGGACTGACTCATAAGGCGGACATGTCCACGGAGTCGGCTGCAGCAGCTGCCGGAGGAGTTACGGCTGTCATGGATATGCCGAATACCATTCCCGCCGCAACAGACGCGCAAACAATTCAGGACAAGGTGATTGCATCCGAAGGAAGATGCACCGGACGCATGATGTTCCATATCGGAGCTACTGATTCAAATGTGGAAGAAGCATGCAGGACAGCATTCGAAGGAGATGAAAAGACAGGACTGGCTGCTGAAAAGATAGCGGGCGTCAAGGCTTTTTTAGGCTCTTCGACCGGAAATATGCTCATTGACGATGCCGACGCGCTTGAAAAATTGTTTTCCATATGCAGAAAACCTCTGCTTGTCCATTGCGAGGACGAGGGAATCATCAAAGAGAACATGCGTCTGGCCAAAGAAAAATTCGGAGAGAATGTTCCTTTTTGCGAGCACGAGAATATCCGCAGCCGCAGGGCCTGCATAAAGTCAAGCATAAAAGCCCTTGAGATGGCAATCCGTCACAAGACGCGCCTTGTCCTTTGCCATATTTCCACTAAAGAAGAGCTTGAAATGGTGAGGGCGGCCAAGCTCAGCAACCCTGCCATACTTGCAGAAACGTCATGCAACTATCTGTGGTTCAGCAATCAGGACTATGACAGGCTTGGAAGCCGTATCAAATGCAACCCTTCCGTAAAGACTCCGCAGGATCGTGAAGCACTTCGCGAGGGACTTCGCAACGGCCTTATAGACATGATAGGCTCAGACCATGCCCCTCACCTGCTTTCAGAAAAGCAGGCGGATTATTTTCACGCGCCGTCGGGCATGCCGTCAATCCAGCAGAGCCTGCCTGTGCTTCTGACGATAGCGGAACAGGAAGATATTCCGCTCATCAGGGTAGCTTCAGTATTTTCGGAAAAAGCGTCAGAAGTCTATGAACTCAAGCACGGAAAGATAAGAAAAGGATATGCGGCTGATATCGTGATATTCGACTTGAAAAGGAAATTCACGGTCCGTAACGAAGACCAGCTCTACAAATGCGGCTGGACACCATATGACGGTGAAGAGCTTCAAGGCTTCATAGAAACCGTCCTCGTTGACGGAAAAGAGGTAATCAGAAACGGCAAGCTGCATAAGGAAGCATAGCCGGAAACAAACCAAGAGCCGATTCTAAATATAAAACCAATGACACCTAAGATAAAACAAAGCAAACTGCTGACATACATCGTTTCCATATTTGCGATAACCCTCTGGGGCATGTCATACATATGGACAGACAAACTGATTTCCAAGGGAATACCTATTTTCTATTTCGTATTTGTCAGAATATTCATTGCCGGAGCCGTATTGTTTCTGTTCAATGCGGCATATGGAAGGATAAAGAGGATACAGAAGCAGGACCTGCCGAAATTCCTTCTGCTTGCCATGTGCGAGCCGTTCATCTATTTCATTTTTGAGACTTACGGGCTTAAGGAAACCGGCTCCCCTACTCTAAGCGCAATGGTAATCGCGACAATCCCAATATTCTCCATAGGAGCTGGAGTCCTGTTCTTCAAGGAAAAGGTAAATGCAGTAAATATATTCGGGATCCTGCTTTCCCTTGCCGGCATTATCATGGTCGCCATGTCAAAGGGAGAACTCGGCGAGCACTTCATAATCGGAATCCTGTTCCTGCTTATAGCTGTGATTGCGGAAGTTGGCCATGCCTCGCTGACCAAAAGCCTGTCCGGCAACTATTCAAGCCAGATAATTGTCATGTACCAGTTCCTTATAGGCTCGGTATATCTTCTGCCGCTGTTCCTTTTCAGGGGACTCAGCGAGTTTGATGCCGTGACCTATCTGAGTGCTGAGGTATGGTATCCTATCATTTGCCTTTCCGTATTGTGCTCCAGCCTCGCTTTTTCATTATGGGTCAGCACAATCAAGAGCCTTGGAGTTGCCAAGTCAAGCATCTTCTCCGCTCTGATTCCCGTTGCGGCTGCACTGATAGCCTGGGTTCTCGGCCATGAGGTCATGAATGCAAGGCAATGGGCCGGGATTGCGATCTCGACCATAGGAGTCATAATGTCCCAATATACCGTCAGCAAGAAGAAAGTTTCAGACTGATTCTGCCACGTTCCATATCTACACCTGTCACGGTCACTTTTATCTTCTGATGAAGTTTCAGGACCTTTGACGGATCTGCAAGGCCTTTTACACCCATTTGGGAAACATGTATAAGGCCATTTTGTTTTATGCCTATGTCCACGAATGCCCCGAATGCAGTTATGTTCGTGACTATGCCTGGTAATTCCATTCCGGAGGCAAGATCCTCGATTGTCCTGATGTCCTGGGAGAACTCGAACTGCTGCGCTTCTTCACGAGGGTCACGTCCAGGTTTGCGCAATTCGTTTATAATATCGTTTATGGTAGGAAGTCCGAAATCTCCCCCGACATATTTGGCAGGGTCTATCATAGAGCACAATTGCGCGTTTCCGACAAGCTCTTTTGCCGTCACTTTCAGGTCGCGCGCCATCTTGTCAACTATATGATAAGCCTCGGGATGCACTGCAGACGCGTCAAGAGGATTGTCAGCCCCCTGTATTCTCAGAAAGCCCGCGCACTGCTCAAAAGCTTTTGCACCGAGCCTTTTCACTTTCAGAAGCTCCTCACGTGAGCGGTATGCCCCGTTAGCTGTACGATATTCCACTATATTCTCCGCCAGTGCGGGTCCGATTCCGGATACATAGCTCAGCAGATAGCTGCTTGCGGTATTGAGGTTAACTCCAACGCTGTTCACACAGCTTACAACCGTGTTGTCCAATTTCTCTTTCAGGATATTCTGGTCCACGTCATGCTGATACTGCCCCACTCCGAGAGACTTCGGATCTATCTTGACAAGTTCAGCAAGCGGGTCCATAAGCCTCCTGCCAATCGAGACCGCACCGCGCACCGTCACATCATGGTCCGGAAACTCTGCGCGGGCAACTTCTGATGCTGAATATATTGAGGCCCCGTCCTCGCTTACTGTGAAAACTCGGACTCCCTCAGGCAAATGGACACGCTTGATAAAGTCCTCCGTTTCACGGCCCGCAGTACCGTTTCCGATAGCGATTACTTCTATTCCGTATTTCTGGACCATGGACGATACAGCCTGGATAGCCTTAATCTTTTCATTTGCAGGCGGATGCGGAAAAATAGCTTCATTGTGCAGCAGATTTCCCTGTTCATCAAGGCATACGACCTTGCAACCGGTTCTGAAGCCAGGGTCTATGGCCAGCACCCGTTTCTGCCCCACTGGAGGAGCAAGGAGAAGCTGACGGAGATTCTCTCCGAAAATTCTTAC
>DBLW01000209.1 GCA_002298075.1 Bacteroidales bacterium UBA714
GTGCGTCTTTTCTTTCTTGCGCGCCCGACCTCCAATGTCTCCGCAAGCGCACCCTGGATGAACGCGTACTTCGCGTCAACCATTGAAGATTCCAATGAAGAGCCGAGAATGTCCGATATCCTCTTCTGTTCCTCAAAACGTGCAGCGATTATCTCATCCCTTCCTGGAAGCCCCTCCACGACCGCCTCCGCTTCCTTGTCATTCTCAAGATACTTTATCGCCAGCCAGCGTGTCGAATATTTGTGGCGGATGTCAGGAATCCTCTGTACAAGGCGTTTTATGCGGTCTATGCTCTGCTCAATCTCCGCCCCATGGTTGATATGGATATGGCGGGCCAGACGCGGGTCGCTGTTCTCATATATCTGAATCACAGTGTCGAAAAGAGCTGAAATCCCCTCTCCGCTGCGGCTGACGGTAGGCACTACAGGCATTCCGAGAAGATAGCCGAGCTGGCGTATATCAAGCTTGTCACCACGTGAAACCAGTTCATCATACATGTTAAGAGCCATGACCACCCTCAGATTCATGTCAATAAGCTGGGTTGTAAGATACAGATTGCGCTGCAGATTGGACGCGTCAACCACATTCACGACAACATCGGGGCTTTCTTCGAGAAGATTCCTGCGCACATAAAGTTCCTCAGGGCTATATGCAGACAAAGAATATGTGCCCGGCAGGTCCACCAGCAGGAACTTGTATCCGCCATGCGAGAATGTCCCCTCCTTGGCATCGACAGTCACTCCGCTGTAATTGCCCACATGCTCATGGCTGCCGGAAGCCATATTGAACAATGAAGTTTTTCCGCAGTTCGGATTTCCCACAAGGGCCACCTTTATTACCTTGCCGCGCTGATGGGCCAGGTCCGCCATGCGTCTCTGAAGGCACAGGTCATCACACTCCTCAGCCTCCAGCGCCTTAAGCCCATGCAGTTCAGAATTCAGTCCGGAAATATCCTGGCCTGTAACTTTGGCTTCGGTCTCCCCTATCACCTCTATTTTCTCCGCCTCTTCCCTGCGCAAAGAAATCTTGTACCCTATTATCTCATACTCGATAGGGTCCTTCAGGGGCGCGTTCAGTATCACCTTGACACTGTTCCCCTTGACGAATCCCATCTCTATTATTCTTTTGCGGAAGCTGCCGTGGCCATATACTTTCACGACCACGCCGCGTTCTCCCGTTCTCAGTTCCGACAATTTCATAAGCTGTTCCCCTATTTCAAGACGGCAAAGATACATATTACCGCTCCAACTTCATTCAAACGGCACAACAAAACGGCACCCTCTCACGACATATTGCGAGAGAGGGTGCCGTCTGCTCCTCATTAATGATGACTCTTAAGGACTATCTGTTGAGGCTCTGGTCCACATATATCAGCTTGGAAGTGTCATATCCGCGTCTGCGGGCCTCAGCCAGCACTTTGCCAAGCACTGCTCCGTCCAGTTCCGGTGTCCTCGAAAGAATCCAGAGGTATCCCGGTGACGAGCTTCCAACAAGGGCCACGCTATAGTCCTCATCTATCATAAGGACTCTGTAGTCACTATAAAAAAACATGAAGAAAGACACTCTCAGCCTTGCCGGCTCACCTGACGGGTCCGGCTGCCTGGCTTTCCCGTGAGCCGTCTTCATCTTGCCGTTGCGCCATCCGGAATTGATTACATCCACCTTTCCGTCATCACGCAGAAGATATTCCGCAGTGACATTGTCCATTCCCCTTTCGAACCTGTGGTCGTACCGGGCAATCTCATACCATGTGCCCAGATATGAGCTGAGATCAAAAGAAGAAACCGTTGTCTTGTCATGCTCCGCGTCAGGAGCGAAAATAAGCCCCGGAAACATTGCCGCAGCCAGGGCCAGAGGTATAAGTGTGCTGCTCATAAGTCACCTGCATTTAAATCATTACTAAACTAACCGGAACGCAGGCAACTCAAAAAGCATGCTATTATGCTATTTCGATGCGGTATGAAGCATTGAATCTTTCTCCGGACGCAAGACTGTTCATCCAGTCCCTGTCCTTGAACTCGCCCTCAAAGCCAGCACGGTCGCAGCGTCCGAACCAAGGTTCTATGCACACGAACGGTGCATTCTTGCCCGGAGGCGACCACAATCCGAGCACAGGAGCGTCAAACGTGACGGACAGCCACGGAGTCCCGTCTTCACAGAACATGGCGACCTTCTTCACCTGAGAGTCCTGAAGCACGAAAGTATCTATGTCATCGAATGTGTCGGAATTGAGCTTGAGCCTGCCGTCCGAAAGCGGAAGAGGATATCTTTTCGTTGCATCAGCACAGCCCTTTCCGGCAAGGCCGACGCATTCCAGACCACCGCAGCGGTCAAAAGTGAAATATCCGCGGCCTTTCTCAAGCTTGCCGTAGTCCGGATAAAGGAAAGCCGGATGTGCACCTATCTGGAAATGCATGTCCTTGTCAGCCGGATTGCCGACTTCCCATGACACCTCGATTCCGCTGCCTTCAAGACGGTATCCGATTTCGAGCGTGAAAGGATACGGATATGCCTTAAGGGTCTCTTCAGAGGATTCGAGCCTGAAGCGGATGCTGTCACCAGCCTTTGCCACAACTTGAAATTCCATGTCACGTGCAAAACCGTGCTGTCCCATAGTGTATTCTTTGCCGTCAACGCGGTATCTTGCCTCCCATACGCTTCCGACTATAGGAAAGAGCACAGGTGAGCGGCGGTTCCAATATTCCGGCTCGCCATGCCAGAGATATTCTGTCTTGCCTTTCCTGATGCTCCAGAGTTCTGCCCCGACCTCATTGATTTCAACTGTCAGGACACCGTTTGTCAATGTCTGCATATTACTTTCTGTTATAATTTAGTTTTTCACATGGACAGCTTCTTGTGCGAATGAGCTTCCACAACATTTATCACATAGTCTCCGAGCTTTTCACAGTCGCCTATGATGTCCATATAATTCACTCCCATCTGATAGTCATATTTCTGTTCATTGACATCATTGAGATTCATTTCCTTAAGCTGGGACCTGTAATTGTTTATCTCATTCTCTATATTGAGCGACTTGACTGTCTCAGTTTCGGGAACCTCGTCATTGAGCTGGCGCACCATCTGGTCAAGGGCCTTCATGCACAGCCCGAACATATGTCCGATATGCTTATACTGTCCTTCTGTGAAGTCTTCCTTTCCCTTATGCTTGCGGTCAAGGGTCCTCGCAAGGTTGAAGCAGCTGTCACATATGCTCTCAAGCTCCGAAATCTCCCTGAGCATTGAGCGTATGGTGTTCTTGCTTTCAGGGCTGAGACGTCCCTCGGAAACCTTGTTCAGATAGTTCGCAATCTCTATTTCCATGTTATCGCTTATGCCCTCATACTTCTCGACACGCGTATAAAGCTTGTTGAAGTCGTTTTCGTCCTTGAGCATAAGCAGCTCCGGGATGAAAGAGAACATCCTGCGGCATCTCTCTGCAAAAAGATTGATTTCTTTGCGGGCTTCGAAAAGAGACAGTTCGGCAGTGGAGAGCAGACCGCTGGAAATGAAGCGCAACCGGCCTTCCTCATCCTCAGCCTTCTGAGGTATGGCGCGGCTTACAATCCTCTCTATCGGCTTGACGAACCATATGAGAATCAGAACGTTGCACACATTGAAAGCCGTATGGAAAGCAGCAAGCACATAAGTCAGCCTTACTGAGACTGCCTCGACTTCCTCAGGAGTTGACGGTACAAACGTCTGGTCATATCCTATAATTTTGCAGACCATGTCCACGAAAGGGCGGAAAACAATGAGCACCCAGACTACCCCGAAAACATTGAAGAGCATATGAGCCAGGGCGGCCCGCCTTGCCTGCGTGCTCGCACTCATCGCAGCAATGTTCGAAGTGACGGTAGTGCCTATGTTCTCACCCATCACCAGCGCGATGCCATGATGAATAGGAAGCACGCCGCTGGAGCACAGAATCATTGTAATCGCCATAATTGCGGCCGAAGACTGCACGCACATTGTAAGGACACTTCCAAGCAGCAGGAAGAGCAAGGTGGAACCGAATCCCCATCCCCCGCAAGATGCGAAGAAATCAATTATATCCTGGTTATGGGCAAGGTCCATTTCAAGAGCATTGGTCCTCAAAGTGCAAAGTCCAAGAAACATCAGCGAGAAGCCGAAAATGAATTCGCCCAGCGAGCGCGTAGAGTTCTTCTTAAGAAAAATGAGCACTATGGCAACCGCAAACAACGGAAACACCACTGTGCCCATATCAAACTGGAAACCGAATACCGACATTATCCACGCTGTGGCAGTCGTACCGATATTTGCTCCCATGATAACAGAAATAGCCTGCGCAAGTGAAAGAAGGCCGGCATTGACAAAGCTGACAGTAAGCACTGTCGTTGCAGTTGAAGACTGTACGGCCGCCGTCACGAATGCTCCGGTGAGCAGTCCAGTGAAACGGTTAGTCGTCATAGCGCCGAGAACACTGCGCAAATGGCCTCCGGTAAGCTTTTGGAGTGCCTCGCTCATCGTCTTCATTCCGTACATCAGAAGAGCAAGACATCCGAGAAGCTTCAGGAAAGTGAAAATAGTCATAGGGTTAATGTTCAAAATAGTATGCAAAAATAATCAAAGTACGCGAATACATAAGCATTTTCACCATTTTAGAATCACTTTTTCATCTCTCAGCACAAGAAATCCACATTCGCAAAGACTGATGCCACATCTTGCTCCCGCGGCATGCCACTAAAAGCACATCCGCCCTTAAGGCTTTAAGGCACCCAAACCGCTGTCATGACAACCAGGGCTGTTTTGCCATCTACATTAATTTATGTTGAGCAGCCAAATGTGCAGAATGTGATACATCTGACGAATCCCCGATTCTCTCACTCATACTTCCGGAGAGTGGGACGGAGAGTGTCATGGAGAGTGGGATGGAGAGTGGGACGGAGAAAATACAAAACGGTTTAAGAAATGGCCTGATTTTTTACGGAATGCTCCCAAAAAGAAATTCGGTGTAAGAATCGCCCGGAATTTTTACCGTTTTACCGTTGCAGCCCGCCAATTGCGACATGAAACATACCAGCTCGCAAGAAGGGCTCCTCACACGACTCAACATCAGCAGTCGATTTGAGGTGGAGCACAAACAGCCGACTATCAACACATTCCGGATATACGATTCCCCGTTCACGGGACACCGTTTGCCAGCAAACTGCTGATTATCCAACAATTACAATACACACGGAAACGTCTTGTCCAATAATAGGTAAACCTATTCAGGAGAAGGAATAAGAAAAAGAGGATGAACAAAAATTACTTTTTGATCACCCTCTTTTGGTGGAGATAGTCGGAGTCGAACCGACGACCCTCTGCTTGCAAAGCAGATGCTCTAGCCAACTGAGCTATACCCCCGATTGCGGATGCAAAGATGAGACATATTTTTGAAAAAACAAAATAAACCTTCAAAATTGCATCCTCATTTTCAGAAATTCAGTCCGTAAACGGCTCTTACTCCCAATTCTTCTTCAATTTTTAGCAGGCGGTTGTACTTTGCCGTCCTTTCTGACCTGCTTAAAGAGCCTGTCTTTATCTGGCCGCATCCGGACGCGACTGCAATGTCAGCTATGGTCGTATCTTCGGTTTCTCCTGACCTGTGGGACAATATGGCCTTGTATCCATGCCGCTGTGCCATCCTGATTGCTTCAAATGTCTCCGTAAGCGTGCCTATCTGGTTCGGTTTTATAAGGATGGCATTTCCGCATCCCTTTTCTATGCCTTGCCGGAGATATTCGACATTGGTCACGAAAAGGTCGTCACCTACAAGCTGGCATTTGCCGCCGATTTCATCTGTCATGTTTCTCCATCCGTCCCAGTCATTCTCTGCCATGCCGTCTTCTATGGAGTCGATAGGGTAGAGGCTCATGAGTTTTTTGAGATAGGCTGCCTGGCCTTTCATGTCCAGATTTTTTCCTTCCGGACCTTCAAATACCCTGTAGTCGTATCGCCCGTTATTGTAAAATTCAGATGAAGCGCAGTCGAGGGCTATCGTCACGTCTTTCCCCGGCCTGTATCCGGCTTGCGAGATTGCCTTCAGGATAAGCTCTATGGCCTCTTCTGTGCCGGACAGGGACGGTGCAAAGCCTCCCTCGTCACCGACAGCCGTGCTCAGTCCTTGTTCTTTCAGCACCTTTTTGAGGTTATGAAACACTTCCGCTCCCATGCGAAGTCCTTCTCTGAATGAATCGGCTCCTATCGGGCGTATCATGAACTCCTGGAATGCTATCGGAGAGTCGCTGTGTGAGCCGCCGTTGATTATATTCATCATTGGAACAGGCATGATATGCGGGCAAGCTCCTCCGATGTACCTGTATAAAGGAACTCCTAGGCAGGATGCTGCCGCCTTGGCTACTGCGAGCGATACAGGCAATATTGCATTCGCCCCGAGTGATGACTTGTCACGCGTCCCGTCCAGTTCCAGCATGATGCTGTCGATTTGCATCTGGTTGTAAGCACTTTTGCCTATAAGTGCCGGAGCTATTGTCTCGTTGACATTGGCCACAGCCTTGAGAACCCCTTTGCCGAGGTATCTTGACTGGTCTGAATCCCTCAGTTCCAAGGCCTCGTGCTCGCCTGTAGAGGCTCCTGACGGCACTGCTGCATATCCCCTGTGCCCGTCTTCAAGGATTACCTCTGCCGATACGGTCGGTGTTCCTCGTGAATCAAGTATTTCCTGTGCGTGTATATCTTTAATTATCATATATAAAACTGCTTTTGGTTAACGCCGGGCGTAATTTCAAAAACAGTTCCAAACATGTCTTGCATGAGGCTGTCCTATTGGCGGACAACGGGAAGAATGATTCTGGATGCATTGCCTGCCTGATGGTAGATTGTCACTTCGGATTTGACGTAATCCCCGTCCGAGGCTTCGTATATGTTCGGCATGAAGGTTTGCGGGTTCATGTAGACCAATGGGAACCAGCTGCTCTGAATCTGTATCATGATCCTGTGTCCTGGGTTCATCTTGTGCGCTATGTCATTCATGGTGAAGCTCACATGGGTTATTTCTCCTGGCTTGACAGGCTCCGGAGATGACAGGCTGTGGCGGTATCGTATGGGAAACACATCCGCCCTTAGGAGCATCTGGTAGCCGTCCGGGTGAACATCAATCAGTTTCACGACAATGTCGGCATCGGTTGTACCGAGTGACAGTGCAAGTTCCGCTCTAATTGGGCCTCCGAGCATTACCGGGACTTGCAGGCATGCGCTTGTGAATGTAAGGACGTCGTTTCTGTGTGATGCAAAAGACTGGTCAGCTGCCATGTATGCCCTGTCTCTCTTGGATGCGTCCTGCATGAACGGCACCGGGGCGGACGGGTCTGAGATGTATGCAGATGACGAGCATGAATCGG
Source organism: Bacteroidales bacterium UBA714 (assembly GCA_002298075.1). Classification (GTDB taxonomy): domain Bacteria; phylum Bacteroidota; class Bacteroidia; order Bacteroidales; family UBA932; genus Cryptobacteroides. The sequence continues at coordinate 7,365 of DBLW01000209.1, forward strand.
ACGGCATGTCAAGTGAAAGCATTCCGTTCCGATTGAGATATGCCGGGACATACTCCGTTCCTGGAAACGGCCAGCTTTCTGATGTGTGCCACAGGCTGTCTCCTGACATTCGGATATATACCTGTTCTGGTTTTCCTCCTTTTCCTTCGAGATAGTGCCTGAAGAACGGGTATTCGATGTTTTTCATGAAATATTCACCTGTCCCGCTTCCGAAATCCGCTTGGCCGAGCCCTTTGTAAGTCTTGCTGTGCCAGCATCCGTGGCACCATGGGCCATATGCGAAGTGTACGGAGCCGTTCGTGGAGTTGTCCCGGATCAGCCTGTATGTATTTACCGCACCGTAGCAGTCATCCGTGTCGAAGGTGCCTCCTGTCACGAGAATTGCCGGCTGTATGTCTTTCAGGTGTTGTTCGAGCGAGCGCTCCTGCCAGAAACTGTCGTAATGTGGATGTGACATGATTTCATTCCAGAATTTCATCGTGTCGGCAAGTGCGGCGGTGAGTGATGTCCCGTCCTTGTGTTCAAGGAACCAGTCATATGAGTTTCCTTTTACCGGGTATGGGAGCCGGTGCTCTTTTACCATTGGATTGTTGTGCCGCTTGAACATATATTGTCCGAAAGAGTAGCTGTCTGTCAGCATAAGCGCTCCGTTGTGGTGCACGTCGTCTCCTTTGTACCAGTCAAGGATAGGGGCCTGCGGTGATACTGCTTTAAGGGCAGGGTGGCCGGAAAGGGCTGACATTGTGGCGTAGAACCCGGGATATGACATTCCGGTTATGCCCACTTTCCCGTTTGAACGTGTGTTTTTCAGGAGCCATTCTATGGTGTCGTAGGCGTCGGATGCCTCGTCTGTTTCCGTTGCCGTCTTGTGCGGATTGTATGGCCGGACGTTTTCGAATGTGCCTTCGCTCAGGAATCTTCCGCGTACATTCTGGAATACGATGATGTATTCATTGAGTACGAATTGTTCCATTGTACCGGTGAGGTCTGAAGCCCATCCATTGCCGTATGGAGAGCAAGAATATGGAGTCCTGACCATCAGGACGGGTCTTTTTTTCTTTGTTGCCGGCTCATATATGGCTGTGTATAGTTTTATGCCGTCCCTCATCTCTACCATTGCCTCGCGCTTCGTGTAGTTGGCCTCGAGCCATCTGGTGTCTATCTGCCCGTTTCCATGGCATATGAATGAAAGTGTAAGGAGTACTGATAATATCAGGATTCCGGTTGTGTTTTTCATGACATCTTGATAGTGTGATTTGACATCTTTGGTTGGTTGTGCAAAGATATGGAAATGATGTAATGTAAGAAAAGAAAAAGAGACCTGAAAGAAATTCAAGTCTCTTTAGTGGTAGTCGGTAGGGGAATCGAACCCCTATTGCAAGATTGAGAATCTTGAGTACTAACCGTTATACGAACCGACCATGTTTTCGTTTTGGGATTGCAAAGGTATGAATAAAATTTTAAACTCCAAATCTTTTTTAGATTTTTTTGAAAAAATCGAATTTTTGTTTTGCAACCGCTTTTTGTTCCCTCTGCTCTCAGCTTGCAATTTATTTTAAAAAGACAAAGAAGACGGCGAGAATCAGGCAAAGGAAGGCTGCTATGTGATTCCATTGAAGCCCCTCGCCTTTGAACAGCAAGGTTACGATAATAGTGAATACCGTCAGCGATATCACCTCCTGCACTACTTTTAGCTGCATCAAGGTGAATGGACCGCCGTTTTCTATGAAGCCTATCCTGTTGGCGGGAACCTGTGCGCAATATTCGAAAAATGCGACTCCCCAAGAGAACAGGATGACGAGAAGGAGCGGCCAGCTTGACGAAATCTTCATTTCCTGAAGTTTCAGATGTCCGTACCATGCGAATGTCATGAATATGTTGGATGCTACCAGCAGAAGTATTGTCCAGATTGCTTTCATCTCGTTTGCTTTAGGAATGTGTCCGAAATTCTCCGTGCGCTATTCGTGGTTTTCCATCCTTTTTTCTGCAAGAGCCTGATATTTCGTGCCGGGGCGGCCGTAGTTCGCATATGGGAATATGCTTATTCCTCCGCGTGGAGTGAACAGGCCCGTTACCTCAATATATTTGGGGTCCATAAGCTTTATCAGGTCTTTCATTATCTTGTTTACGCAGTCCTCATGGAAGTCCCCGTGATTGCGGAAACTGAAAAGGTACAGCTTCAGGCTTTTGCTTTCCACCATCTTTACGTCCGGTATATAGGAAATACGTATCTCCGCGAAGTCCGGCTGGCCAGTAATCGGGCAAAGGCTTGTGAACTCCGGGCAGTTGAAGCGTACCCAATAGTCGTTTTCCATGTGCCTGTTTACAAATGTCTCCAAGACTTCCGGAGAATAATCACTTTTGTATTCTGTCTTTCTTCCGAGGGCAGTCAGTCCCTCTGTCTCTCTGTTTTCCATATGATATGTTTCTTTTGTTATTCTTCTGATGTGCTGCAGCAGGACTTTTCACGTGACTTGAGATATTTCTCAAGGCCGTCTCTTCTGAGCTTGCAGGAGGGGCAGTGCCCGCATCCGTCACCTTTGATGCCGTTGTAGCAGGTTAGCGTGTCGTTCCTTACGAGGTCAAGCACACCGAGCCTGTCAGCCATTTCCCATGTCTGTGCCTTGTCGAGCCACATGAGGGGAGTATGGATGATGAATTGGGAGTCCATAGCGAGGTTCAGGGTCACATTGAGGGATCTTATGAACGAGTCCCGGCAGTCGGGGTAGCCGCTGAAGTCTGTCTGTGAAACTCCGGTTATGATATGCCTTATGCCGTTCTCCCTGGCATATACGGCTGCAGTGCTCAGGAAAAACAGGTTCCTTCCAGGAACAAAAGTATTCGGGAAACTGCCCTCCGGCTTGCTGTCATCCATTTTTATGGATGTGTCCGTAAGGGAATTTGAGCCTAAGGAGCCGATGAAGGACATGTCCATATAGCGGAAGTCCACGCCTGCCCGATTTGCAATCTCTTTTGCGCATTCTATTTCAAGGCTGTGCTTCTGTCCGTAGCCGAAGGTAAGCGTATGTACCTGGCCGAAGTGCTCAAGTGCCCAATATAGGCACGTGGTCGAATCCTGTCCTCCGCTGAAGACGACAAGTGCTTTTTCGGATTTGAATGTATCCATATCTATATATCTGTTATTTTGAACGGGTTGTAGGATATGCCTTCGTCAAACACATCAATGTTCTCGTGTTCCTTGACTTTTCTGACCACAACTTCCGTGACGGGAAGTATGACTATCTCATATCCTGTCTTGAGAAGAATCTGTATGCCCATGAGCTGAAGCATCTCCGCTGTACCTATGCCCCAGAAGGCAATCGGGAAAAAAATGAGGGAATCCACGGCTTCTCCAGCTATGGATGAAACGACTGCCCTTACGGAGAACCGCTTTCCTCCTGAGGCGACTTTCATCTTGCTCATTATGAAGGCGTTCATAGTGGAGCCCGAGAGGAATGCCAGCAGCGATGCAATAGTAACCCGCGGGGCAAGGGCGAACACATAGTCAAAGTGCTCACCGCCGTCCCAGAAAGGGGCAGCAGGAAGCATGCGCACTATCTGCGCCATTGCGACCACAAAAAAATTCATTGCGAATCCGGTCCATATGACAAGGCGTGCCTTGCGGTATCCATAGACCTCTACAAGGCAGTCATTGATGATGTATGATACCGGGAAAATGAGGACGCCGCCTGTCAGGGCTATGCCTCCTACAGTAAACAATTTGGTCTCAAATAGATTGGATGCTATGAGGCATACATTGAAAATGATTGCCATGAGCATGAATGAGATGGACAGGCCCTGGCGCTGTCCGGATGTAGTCGTATTCTGCATTTTTTCTTGTTTTGTCAGGGACTTGCGGGAGGCTCCTTGCGGGAATTTCTTGCAAGTTCCAAGTGGTTACCAAGCACACTTTCTGTTTTCTGGCCGCAAAAATAGCGAAAATCTGCGGAATACAATCGGAGAATGATGATTTTGTTGTTCAGTGGCCTTTTCATTGTACAGGCCGGGGGTGACGCGCATTGTTGCAATTGATGCATAATGTTTTTAATTTTGCAAGTTTCATGACAATAGGGGAATACTAATTTAAATTGAATACTATGACGCTTATCAAATCAATTTCCGGAATCCGCGGCACAATCGGCGGCGCTCCGGGAGAGGGGCTTTCGCCGGTGGATATCGTGAAATTCACTTACGCATATTGCGAGAAGATGAAAGAGACGCTTGGCAAGCCGCAGGGGGAGAGGTACAAGGTGGTGGTCGGAAAAGACGCACGCCTGTCTGGAGATATGGTGGAGCAGCTTGTATGCGGAACCTTGGTATCTTGCGGAGTTGATGTGATAAAGGCCGGTTTCGCTTCCACTCCGACAACTGAGATGGCAGTCGTGTTTTCCGGTGCTGACGGAGGCATAATCATCACGGCCTCCCATAATCCGAAACAGTGGAACGCCCTGAAGCTCCTTAACGAAAAAGGCGAGTTCCTTAATGCTTCGGAAGGTGCGGCAATATTGGAGTGCGCAGAGAAAGAGGATTTTAATTTTGCGGATGTCGATTCGCTCGGATGCATTGAAGAGCACGATTTTACAGATGAGCATCTGGATGCGGTCCTTGCTCTTGATTCTGTTGATGCTGAAGCGGTCAAGAAGGCTCATTTCAAGGTGGTTCTTGACGCAGTTAACTCTGTCGGAGGCATAATCATGCCGCGTCTGCTTGAGCGTCTCGGTGTTGAGTGCATTATGGTGAATTGCGAGCCTACAGGCCAGTTTGCGCATAATCCTGAGCCGCTTCCTGCAAATCTGGTAGAATTGTCCGAAGCGGTGGTCTCCAACAAGGCTGATTTCGGAATCTCTGTTGACCCTGACGTTGACCGCCTTGCGCTGATTTGCGAGGACGGAAAGCCTTTCGGTGAGGAATATACTCTTGTGAGCGTTGCCGACTATCTGCTTTCGAAGGCATATGAAAAGTCTTTAAGCACGGGATGCTCTCTTGATGAGGCTGCTGCCCCGTATTCGCTTGCGACTTCTTCGAACCTGTCTTCATCAAGGGCTCTTCGTGATGTCACTGAGCGTTATGGCGGAGTATATTGCGCAGCTGCCGTAGGAGAGGTGAACGTCGTGTCGAAGATGAAGGAATGCGGCGCCCTTATCGGCGGTGAAGGAAACGGAGGCGTGATTTATCCTGCCTTGCATTATGGCCGTGACGCGATGGTTGGAGTGGCCCTGTTCCTTACGAATCTTGCCGCGAAGAGAATGAAGGTTTCGGAACTGCTTGCCACATATCCGCAATATGTCATAGCTAAAAATAAAATCGAATTGTCGGACAAGTCCTTGATTGACAGGATTCTTGATGAAATCAAAGCTGCATATGCATCTGAGGACATCAATACGGAGGACGGTGTCAAGATTTCTTTCGAGTCACGCCGCGAATGGGTGCACCTGCGCAGGTCCAATACTGAGCCTATCATACGCATTTATGCCGAGGCTGCTGACAGGGATGCTGCCGATGCCCTTGCCCGTGAGATTGTCTGTATCGCACAAAAAATCATAGGATAGTGTTTTCGTTCAGGACTACATCATTGGAGGAACAGCTTGACAAGGCCTTGCTTGAGGGCAAGGTCGGCTGTTTCTGTACACAGAACTGCTGGGATACCGAACGCGGAAGGTATATGTATGACATTTTCCGTGACAGGGGTAACCTTCATACTATATTCAATCCCCGTGACACTGAGCTGACTCCGCTGACGAACCATATCGGGTTTGCGAAAGATGAACTTGCAGGCCTGAGTGCCGTGGTCGTGGAAATCCAGGATGTCGGGACGAGGTATTTCAATTATACAAAGGATGTGTTCCGTCTGATGGAGGTGCTTAAGGAGATGAATGACGAGGCCCCTTCGCTTTATGTTGTGGACCATATCAACCCGGCGGGACGTGTCGTTGAGGGTACTATGCCTTCTGCGGAATCGGAACCTCATGTTCCCAAGGTAGCACATCGCCACGGGCTTACTCTCGGAGAGCTTGTGAATCTTTATTACGCGGAGATTGGCGCGAAGTTCGCCCTGCATGTCATTTCTGCCCTTGCAACAGATTCCAACAAGCAGCTAATGCCGTGGACTATTGCTCCTGCGTCAGATGTGCCGGGACTTTTCACTTGCGATGTCTATAGCGGCGGGGGATTGTGGAACAACACGAACGTGACCCCGGGCATCGGAACGGCAAGGCCGTATGAGTATATCGGTGCACCTTTCATAAAGACTGCCGGACGCGAGGTGCTTCCCGGTGCAGACGGAATCATGATGCGTCCTTGCTCTTTCACGCCTGCATGCGGCAGATATTCCGGTGAGAAGTGCTACGGATATCAGCTTATGCTCGAGCCTGGCAGGGACTATCACTCCCTTATCCATACGCTGCAGATAATGAGGTATTTCTCCCAGAGGTATGACGAGTTCCGTCTGGATGACGGTTTTGCGGCGAAACTTTCTGATTCTGTGCTCTTTGGATATGTGGCCGGTGAGGTTTCTTTGGAGGAAATGAAGGAGCATGTGAAGCTTGAAGAGCAGAAATGGGTGCGTAAAGCGAAGAAATATGTTCTGTATGATGACCAGCCTTATAGGGTCAAGTGATGAATGGCAGGAAATCTTGTGCGAAAACATTGATTATCTTTGGTTATTCGGAAAAAAGGAAGTACATTTGCGGCTCGAAAAATAGTTAACTAATTTTTACGTATTATGAAAAAAGGTATACATCCCGAAACCTACCGTCTTGTAGCTTTCAAGGATATGTCAAATGATCAGGTCTTCATCACCCGCTCATGCGCGAACACTAGGGAGACCATCGAGATCGAGGGTGTTGAGTACCCGGTTGTAAAACTTGAGATTTCAAGCTCTTCACATCCGTTCTACACCGGTAAGATGAAGCTCGTTGATACTGCGGGCCGTGTTGACAAATTCTATCAGAGATACGCCAAGAAGAAGTAATTTCTTCCGAGACATAAAGGTTATCAGGAGGCCATTGAGTCAGAATGCTCATGGCCTCCTTTTTATATTCTGCCTTACCGATGTGGAGAGTCTGGAGCAACGTTCTGCGAATGGATTATGAGATTGTGTTAAGCTGTTGGCGATGTTTCGGGAACGTAAATTAGCCTTACCTTCGATAGCTGCAGACATGGCAAAACGGTTTAATATAACGTTGGATTTTTACGGAATGCCATCGAAAAGTAATTCTGTTTAAAATTCGGCCGTTTCTTAAACCAAATTCAATGAGTGGGAACAATCCAATTGTTCAGTTAGACTAATTATATTCCTGGCAGCAGTGTTGACGCAGGAATAAAAAAGAAGCGGAGCACTATCCTGTGTTCCGCTTCTTTTGGTGACCCCAACAGGATTCAAACCTGTAACCTTTTGATCCGTAGTCAAATGCTCTATTCAGTTGAGCTATGGGGCCGTTTGCAGCTATGCTGCTATTCTTTTGTGCTGTTGCTTACGACAACTTTCTTCTCTTTGATGCGTGCTTTCTTTCCAGCAAGCGCTCTGAGGTAGAAAATACGTGCCCTGCGCACTTTACCAATCTTGTTGAGCTCAATCGACTCAATGAAAGGTGACTCGAACGGGAAGATTCTCTCAACACCTACACCGCTTGAAATCTTGCGGATAGTGAAAGTCCTCGTATTGGCTGAAGCTCCGCGAAGCTGGATAACAGTTCCTTTGAACTTCTGAAGTCTCTCCTTGTCGCCCTCTTTGATTCTGTAAGTGACGGTGATTGTGTCACCGGCCTTGAATTTAGGGTAGCTGGCTACTTTATCATTGCTGAATGCCTGCTCTACTACTTTAATAAAATCCATTTCTGTACTGAATTAAAAGTTTTGTGGCAACATTGCGTTCGTTTTCACCCTGCACAAGAGGTTGCTTTGATTTTGGGATTGCAAAGGTATGAATAAAAAATAAAATACCAAACTTTTCTTGAGAAATTTTTCAAAAAAAGTTGCAATCAAGACAAAACTCAGTCAAAAAGTCCCTTCAACTTCTCAAAAAAACCTTTGTCATCCTTGCTCGGGTCCGGCTTGAAGCTTTCTTTGCCGCGCAGGGATTCGATGAGAGCCTTGTCCTCCTTGTCGAGTTTCTTCGGTATCCATACGGCGAACTTGACATACATGTCTCCGATTCCTCCGTACCCGTTGACTGACGGAAGTCCGCGTCCGCGCAGTCTTACGACTTTGCCTGACTGGGTTCCCGGCTCAACCTTTATCCTGTAGTTCCCGTCAAGGCAAGGTATCTCGGTCTCTGAGCCGAGTATCGCGTCAGGTACAGAAATAATCTTAGTATAATAAAGGTTATTGCCCTCCCTTTTGAGGTTAGGGTGCTCCTGCTCCTCGATGACTACAAGAAGGTCTCCGTTTATTCCGTTGTTCTTGGCCGCGTGTCCCTGTCCCTGTAGAGTCAGCTGCATTCCAGCTTCCACTCCTGCCGGTATTCTTACTTTTATGGTCTCGCGCTTGCGCACAAGTCCTGAGCCTGAGCAATTCTTGCAAGGGTTCGATATGATTTTTCCCTCTCCGTTGCACTGCTGGCATGTGGATCGGGTTATGGTCTGGCCGAGGAAACTGTTCGTAACCCTCTGCACTTCGCCTGTACCGTTACATGCCGGACAGGTCTTTATGTCAGAGCTGTTCTTCGCTCCCTTGCCTGAGCATTCGGTGCATGGAACGCTTTTTTCTATGCTGATTTCCTTTTCGACCCCGTTTGCAATCTCTTCGAGAGTCAGTTTGACCCTTACGCGTATGTCGCGTCCGCGGGAAACTCTCTGCTGACGGGTGCCTCCGCCGAAACCTCCGAACCCGCTGAAGCCTCCGAATCCGCCTCCGAAAGCGCCGCCGAACAGGTCGTTGAGAATGTCGTTCAGATTGCCGAAACCTCCGCTGAAGTCCGGGCCGGCCCCTTCTACGCCTGCGTGCCCGAACTGGTCGTATCTCGCTTTCTTCTCGGCATCACTGAGTACGGAATATGCCTCTGCAGCTTCCTTGAATTTTTCCTCGGCTTCTTTGTTGCCCGGATTCTTGTCCGGGTGGTATTTTATGGCCAGCTTCCTGTAGGCCTTCTTTATGTCATCGGCACTTGCGCTCCTGTCAACGCCGAGCACCTCATAGTAATCTTTTTTTCCTGCCATAGTCTGATTCAAATTATACGCGTCAGATTCCGACTACAACTTTTGCAAAGCGTATCACTTTGCCGTTGAGCGTGTATCCGGTCTGTACTACATCGAAGACCTTTCCCTTCTTGTCTTCTTCTTGGACCGGGAACTGGGCCACCGCTTCGTGGAGGTCCGTGTCAAAAGGTTTCCCGAGTGCCTCAATGGCCTCAAGGCCCTTGCTCTTGAGGTAGCCGGTGAGCTTGCCGTATATTAGTTCCGTTCCTTCTTTTGCTGCCTCGCTGTCAGACGACTCCTTGAGGACGGCGATGGCACGTTCGCAGTCATCCAAAACCGGAAGCAGTCCCTTGATTGTGTCCGTAGATGCCATGCTCACAAGTTCAAGCTTTTCCTGTGAGGTTCTTCTTCGGAAATTGTCAAATTCGGCCATAAGCCTCAGATAGTCGTCCTTTTCCTTTGCTATTTTTGCCTCAAGGTCGCTTATCTTCTTTTCGCAGTCAGTCTTTTCTTCCTGGCTCTCTTGTGCGCTTTCCGTAATGACTTCTTCCTGCACCACCTCTTCGTTTATGGTTTCCTTCAGCTCTTTTTCTTTGTTTTCCTTTGACATATCCATGTATCTTTTTTCTTTCTATAAACAATGCCACGAGTGCGGCGATAATGATTGTAAGCAGCATTCCATGCCTTCATGAGGAATTTGTCCTCCCGAAAAGCCGCGGCAAAGATAACAAATAATCTGCCACCTGCGCAATTCTGACAAAATGGCAGTATTGCCTGCCGGGATGTGTTGCGGATGTCATGCCTGCCCATATGATTCGTGAACTTGCGGAAAAATTCTGCAATCGTGCCGTAGTTATGAAAATACTTAAAAGATGTGCGTGTAAGCAGCCAAAAACTTAAATAATTTAATGGTTTGTTAAAAATATGATTAATTTTGTAGGCTAATAAAACTTAATCGTAACATGGCAAAATTCTTTGATCCGCCTCAGGCGAAGCCCCTTCTGCCCAAAGAGAAGATTGACAAAGTTTATAAATCCATGAGATTCAAAGTCTTCATGGGCTCTTTCCTCGGATATGCCGCGTACTATCTTGTGCGCAAGAACCTTTCACTGGCAGCTCCGGGCATGATTGAGGACGGACTTGTTGACAAGGCTGGCGTAGGTATCGCGATGTCTGCGGTATCCATCGCGTATGCGTTCAGCAAATTCATCATGGGAAGCGTCTCAGACCGCTCTGACGCCAGGAAATTCCTTGTCGTGGGTCTTGTGCTCTCCGCCATCACGATGATGTCGGTGGGCCTTATACCTTTCGGGGCAAACCAGGCCCTCAATGTCGCCGTCATATTCCTGCTAATGCTCATCGTTGGCTGGCTTTCAGGAATGGGCTGGCCTCCTTGCGGGCGCATAATGGCACATTGGTTCTCGCAAAACGAGCGGAGTTTCAAGATGTCAATCTGGAATACCTCGCATACTCTCGGAAGCGGCAGCCTCGGGCTGCTTGTCACTTTTGGGGTCTTCATTTTCGGTACTATGGGCATAGAGCAGACATGGAAGGCGGCATTCATAGTACCTTCGGCCATTGCCATCGTGCTTGCCATTGTCTGCTGGTGGGCCCTTCGTGACACTCCGCAGTCATGCGGGCTTCCTCCCATTGACGAGTACAGGAATGATTTCTCAGGAGTGAAAAGCAAGAAAGGGGAGGAACAGAAGATTCCGTTCAAGACTCTTTTCATTGACTATATTTTCAAGAACAAATGGATTTGGCTCATAGCCTTGTCAAATGCCTTCGTATATATGGTACGCTATGGCGTGGGTGACTGGGCGCCTATCTACCTTCAGGAGATGGACATCATGACTGCCAAGGAGAGCAATCTGGCGTTCGCCCTCCACAATTATGCCGGCATATTCGGCACGATTGTCTGCGGATGGATTTCCGCCAAGTTCTTCAAGGGGCGCTGTGCTCCTCCGAATATCATTTTCATGGCTGCTGTCCTTGTCGGAACTCTCATATATTGGCAGAGCGGAAACATCGCCGCTTTCATGGCTTCCGACGCATCTGCCATGTCAGCCATTACAAAGACCCTTGTATATTTCGGCCTTATCCTTATAGGGTTCTGCATTTATGGTCCCGTTGCCCTTGTCAGCATCCAGGCACTGAATCTCGTTCCGAAGAATGCGGCAGGTACTGCGGCCGGTTTTGTGGGCCTGTTCGGATATCTTATAGGTGATGCTATTCTTTCCAAGCTCATAATGGGCTCCGTTGCCCAGAGTGCCGGATGGAGCGTGACATTCGTGCTGCTTTGCGCTGCCAGCGTGATCGCGATTGTACTTTGCGCGATGACACTCAAGAGTGAAACGAAATAACCAGAAAAGACAAGATGAAAATAAATTCAATGTTGCGCCGGATCGCGCTTTGCGCTGCTGTCCTGCTGGGTTCTTTGTCCTCTCTCTCCTGTAACAAGCCTGGTGCAGAAGAGGATGGTAAGATTGAGGATTTCGGAATAAGCTTTGAACTGCCTTCTGTAATTGAACTTTTGGAAGGTAGTTTTGAATATACTTTTGTCGCGGAAGAAAAGAAGGTGCCGAAGTATTCGGATAAACTTATTTTCGCCTCAGGGGAGAATGTGTATGTTTGTTCCGTTGCGGAAATTATCAAGAATGAATTTGTTGTCACTTTTCCGGATGATATAGTGACAGATGAATACGAAGTCTCTGTTTCGCGTGCTGGCAAGAAACAGGCTGTCGGAAAGACATCTATAGTAATTGTTGCAAACGGGGATGTTGAACTGGAGAAAGGCACTACAGCATATGGCTTTGTAAAATGCGGGGAAAATCCGATTGCCGGAGTTGCGGTTTCTGATGGGTATGAGGTTGTGGTGACTGATGACAAGGGATTCTGGCAGATGAAATCCGATAAGGTCAATAAGTATGTGTTTATTTCCGTCCCGTCTGGTTATAAGGTCAATTCAGATGGGGTTCTTCCTCAATTCTATAAGAAAGTTGACAAGAAAAGTGTTGTTGACAGGGCTGATTTTTATCTTACGGAAGATGCAGGACAAGATAATCATACTATGTTGTTTTTTGGTGATATGCACTTGGCCGGCAGAAGCTCGAATGATGACAGGAACCAGTTTTATGATTTTGCAGATGATGTAAATGCTTATATTTCAGCAAATGCCGGCAAGAAAATTTATGCTATGACTTTAGGGGACATGACATGGGACTTGTATTGGTATGAATGCAATTATGCTTTTCCTGAGTATTTGGAAGATATCGGCCATATAAAGAACCTGCAGGTGTTCCAAACTATTGGAAATCATGATCATGACATGAATAGTGCAGGCGATTTTTCCACTGTTTCCAGATACAGGCAGGAACTGGGCCCTACATATTATTCATTCAATATCGGTAAAGTCCACTATATTGCTCTCGATAATATTCAATGTACGAATGATGGTAATGGCAGCAGGGATTATGACAACTATCTTGTTGACGAAGTCGCGTCATGGCTCAGAAAAGATTTGGCCATTGTGCCGAAGAGTGCCCCTTTGGTGATAACTATGCATGCTCCTTTATATGGAGATGCAGGTACTTATTCGATGAAAAATGCCTCTGTGCTGTTGAATATAGTAAAGGATTATTCGGAAATACATTTTGTCACAGGGCATACCCATAAAGTTTACAATGTTGACAAATTGGCATCAGAAAAGATTTTTGAGCATAATTCTGGAGCAGTTTGCGCCACATGGTGGTGGACGGGGAAATTTTCCAAAATCGGTTTGTGCCAGGATGGAGCGCCGGGAGGATATCGCATAATGGATGTAACCGGGAATGATTTTAAATGGCAATTCAAGCCTACAGGTAAAGCATCTGACATTCAGTTCCGTTCATATGACCGTAATTCCATTGACCTTGCAGCTTCAAAATGGCTTGATAAGACGGTTTCGGATGCTGATATTGCAAAATACTATACTGTTCAGGCGTCTTCATGGAGCAGGCCGTCTGACGAGAATTATGTATATATTAATGTATGGGATTATGATTCTGAGTGGCAGATTGAGGTTAAGGAGAACGGAAAATCTTTGAATGTGGAAAAAGTGTCGGCTTATGACCCGTTGCATATAATCTCATATGTCGTGCCGGGCTTGAACAAAAACAGTTCAAAAGGATTCGGAACGACAAGCACTCGTCATTTTTTCCGTGTGAAGGCCTTGAGCGCTGTATCAACTCTTGAAATAAAAGTGACAGATCGTTTTGGCAGAGCATATACTGAGACCATGGCCAGGCCTAAGGAGTTTTCTGTCAATGCTTATAAGTAATGGTTATTGTCCTGTTTTTATACAAGGAAACGTTTTTTACTATAATACCTATTTATTTAATAAAACTAACTTTATGAAAGTTGTCAAAACTTTTGCTGTCGCTCTGGTTTTGTTGTTGGGGGGGGCTTTGGCTTCCTTTGCGCAGAACCGGACAATATCCGGAACAGTTCTGGATGCGCAGCAACAGCCCATTATCGGTGCGGCGGTCATAATCGTCGGTGGCGGTAACAATGGTGCTGTGACTGATTTGGAAGGACGCTTTATCCTTTCTGTACCGTCCGGTAATGCGGTCTTGGAGGTCTCATGCCTTGGGTATGTGACAAAGACTGTATCGTTGCAGGGAACACAGGGACAGATTAATGTGACTCTTGACGAGGACAACATGATGTTGGAAGAGACTGTTGTCGTCGGTTATGGTACTCAAAAGAAAGTAAACCTTACAGGTGCCATTTCCGTAGTGGATGACAAGCAGCTGCAGGACCGTTCTTCCCACAATTTGGCCACTATGCTCCAAGGGTCTGTTCCGGGGCTTAATATCACAACGACTTCAGGTAATCCGGGAAGTTCCGGAAAACTGAATATACGAGGTTTTACATCAATTAACGAGGCTGATCCTATCGTCTTGATAGACGGGGCAATCGGTGAACTTGATGATGTCAATCCGAATGATGTGGAGAATATATCTGTCATTAAGGATGCTTCGGCTGCAGCTGTTTATGGCGCAAGAGCTGCATATGGTGTGATTCTAGTCACTACAAAGAAGGGGGCCGATGCTGACGGTAAAGCAAGAATCCGTTATAGCGGACGTTTCGGATGGGAAGAACCTACGACTTCTACTGATTATGAGGATAGGGGTTATTGGTCTGTCTATACTTTGGACCTTTTTTGGAAGACACAGCAGGACGGAACAGCTTATACTACTTATAATGAGCGTGATATGCTTGAACTGCTTGCGCGTGTAAATGACAAGACTGAGCATCCTGACCGCCCATGGGCTATTGAGGAAGTCCGCAACGGACGTAAGCAATGGATTTATTATGCTAATACAGACTGGTATCATGAATTGTATGTGGACCGTCATCCTGTGCAACAGCATAACGTATCCATAAGTGGTGGAAGCAAGGCTGTGAAATATTTTATATCGGCAGGATATGACCGCCAGACCGGAATACTTAAGATTACGCCTGATGTATATCAGAAATATAATGTACGTGCCAAGATTGATGCACAGCTTAACAAATATGTGAGCCTTTCAAATAATGCGTCATTTTATAGTTCCGATTATTCATACATTGGCGTAGGAGGGCCTCAGGATGCATTCTATATGGGATTCAGGCATACATTTGCATCTTTGCCGCTATCCAATCCGGATGGTTCGGGACTTCGTTCCACTCCTCTTATCCGAGGTTCATATAATGTCGGCAACAGCCGTCATACTGTCCAGCTTGAGGGAAAAGACAGGAACAGTGAGAAGAGGTTCAATATGGCCAATACTACCGAACTTGTAATCAAGCCTGTGAAACAATTTAATTTGACAGCTAATTTTACGTATCGCAGGCTTCAAAGGAGTGATATGCACCGTACTGTCAATATGCCTTATAGGATTTATCCTGATGATGAGATTCAGTATTATGACACTGGAGCAGGTCTGGATGAACTTGAGGAATTCAGCAGAGCATACAACTATCTTTCCGGCAATGTCTTTGCCACTTATGAGGATACTTACAGGAATAGCCATAATCTTAAGGTCATGGCTGGATATAATATAGAGACTCAGAATTACAAGCGCCTGTATGCTTCCGGCCAGAATCTCGGTTCTGATATTTTAAATGACCTTGACCTTATTATGCCAAGTGCTTCAGGTGAGAAAATCACGAATGCCGGAGGTGGACAGAGTGAATACGCGCTTATGGGTATTTTCGGGCGCGTCAATTATGATTATAAGGGACGCTATCTGCTGGAATTTGCCGGAAGATATGATGGCTCGTCCCGTTTTGCTAAAGGGCATCGCTGGGGATTTTTCCCGTCTGCTTCAGCGGGTTGGAGAATCTCTGAAGAACCGTTTTTTGCTTCTGCAAGGTCTGTAGTGAACAATCTCAAACTTCGTGCTTCAGTCGGTTCACTGGGTAATCAGAATGTTTCAAACAATGCTTTCAGAAGGACAATATCACTTAGCACATTCAACAACTATACTTTTGGTGAGAGTACAGGCTCCCGTGCACAATATGCAGGAATATCCGCTCCTAATTCCCCGGACTTGACTTGGGAGACAACATATCAGTACAATGTGGGCTTGGATGCATCCTTGTTGAATAACAGATTGAATTTTACTGCAGAAGGATATATCCGCGATACAAAGGACATGCTGGTTTCCGGTGGTACTCTTCCTGGTGTTTATGGAGCCGCTTCTCCAAAGGAGA
This sequence comes from Bacteroidales bacterium UBA714, assembly GCA_002298075.1. Taxonomy (GTDB): domain Bacteria; phylum Bacteroidota; class Bacteroidia; order Bacteroidales; family UBA932; genus Cryptobacteroides. Next base: position 23,237 of record DBLW01000209.1, read on the forward strand.
ATTCTGCAGATTTGAGAACAAGGGGATATGAATTGTCGATAAGTTGGAGAGATGCTTTCACACTTGCCGGTAAGCCATTCAATTATAACGTGAGTGCTTCACTTAGCGACTATGATTCCCATATTACAAAATATGACAACAACCCTGATAAAATATTGACTGATTTTTATCCTGGCATGAGAATCGGTGATATTTGGGGATTTGTCGTTGACGGCCTTTTCGCAACAGATGAGGAAGCCAAGTATTATCAGGAGAATATCTGTGATGCATTGACATATGTCGGTACAAGCAGAATGAAAGGCGGTTTTCTCGCGGGTGACCTGAGATATGTTGATTTGGACAATAAACAGGAAGGACCAGGCGGAATAAATGTGATAACTATTGGCAACAATACGGCTGAAAATCCTGGAGACCGCAAGATTTTGGGCAATGCGCTTCCGAGTCTGCAATACGGTTTCAATGTCGGTTTCGATTGGATGGGAATTGATATGTCCGTATTCTTCCAAGGAGTGGGTAAGCACTATTACTACCCGGCCGGAATGTCAATAGCTTTTTGGGGACCATATTCTTATGCTTATTATGGTGGCGTCATGCCGAAAGACTTTATAAAGAAAGTCTGGTCTGAAGATAATCCGGATGCATATTATCCTCGTCCTCGTGTATATTCGACAACAGGAGGAGAACTTCGGCCGGTCAACTCAAGGTATTTGCAGAACATAGCATATCTCCGTTTCAAAAATTTGACTGTGGGATATACTCTTCCTCAGAAATGGACACGTGCGATACATATAGAAAAAGTGCGTTTCTATTTCTCCGGAGAGAATCTTGCCTATTGGTCTCCGATTAAGAAACATACAAAGTATCTTGATCCTGAGTCTGCTTTCAAGAGAGATGCTGGAGTTGTGGACAATTCTTTATATTCTACAAATGATGCTGATGCGATATCATATCCATGGCAGAAGACTTTCATGTTTGGTATAGATATCACATTCTAATGTCGGGGGAAATAAAAATGAAAAGAATAATATTACCTATATTTATTTTTACCTTTTGTCTTTCATCGTGCAATTTCCTTGAAAGATTGCCTAAGGACAAGATCGATCCGAATGATTTTTTCAGAACAGAGGAAGATTTGAAACTATTCTCCAATTCCTTTTATGACAATTTGTTTGAAAAGCAGCCATTCAAGCAGCAGTCAGATGTATTTGTCCAAAAAGGAACTCTTTCTGATGAACTTTTGGGCGGTGATGCCAGAATGCCTATTCCTGTTACCGGAGGAGGATGGTCATGGGGACAGCTTCGTAAGATCAATACTATGCTCGGGAATATGCATAAATGCGAGGACCCGAAAGTGGCCAGGCAGTACTCCGGTCTTGCGAAGTTTTTTAGGGCGCAGTTCTATTTTACGAAAGTGGCACGTTTTGGTGATGTTCCATGGTATGATCGTGAACTTGATTCGACGGATCCTGAACTTTACAAGCCACGTGACTCCAGAGAGTTCATAATGACTAAAATGCTTGAAGATATTGATGAGGCGATTGAAACTCTTCCAGAGGCAGTCAGCACATATCGTGCAAACAGATGGGCCGCTCTTGCTCTGAAGGCGCAGTTTTGCCTTTATGAAGGAACCTACCGTAAATATCACAAACTCAATATCGAAGGCCATGATTCTGATTATTATCTGGGCCTTGCAGCAAAAGCAGCAGAGGAAATAATGACTAAAGGGCCATACTCTTTGGCATCTTCTTATGATGAGATGTTCAGGCAGGTTGTGGCTGATAAAAATGAGTACATATTGGCCATTAGAAGAGACCTTGTGATAGACTGCACACATGATGGAACAAGTTTTTGTCTCATGGCGACCGGAGGATGTCCTGGTTTTACCAAGAAGTTCGTTGACAGTTTCCTTATGAAGGACGGTACACGTTTTACCGATAAAGAGAATTATGAGACTATGCCGTTTGTTGATGAGATGGCCAACAGGGATCCGAGATTAGGTCTTATAATGAGATTGCCTTCATATGTGCGCTCGACTGAAAAGTATATGCAGAGAGGGCCGCAACTGAACTTGACAGGTACAGGGTTCCAATATGATAAGTTTGTCATGTCAACAGCATATCCTGAGGCCGAGTCAAAAGCTTCAATGGCTTATAATGATATACCTGTCTTTCGTCTTGGAGAAATTTATCTTATTTATGCTGAGGCTAAGGCTGAATTGGGAACTTTGACTCAGCAAGATGTGGAGATTAGTATAAACAAGCTTCGTCGCAGAGTCGGAATGACTCCAATGACTCTTTCTTCTTTGACTGTTGACCCATATTTGACTTCTGCAGAAACAGGCTATAAGACGCTTGCTGAGTTTGGACATCCCAATCTTGCAGCTGTTTTGGAAATAAGGCGTGAGCGTACCATCGAACTCGCTTTGGAAGGGAGAAGATGGGATGATATAGTAAGGTGGCGAGAGGGTAATTGTTATCGTCAGAAACTTTATGGAATCTATTTCCCGGGGCCTGGACAATACGATTTGAATGGTGATGACAAGCCTGACGTATGTTTATATGATACGAAGGATAAGCCGGTGGGACTTCCTGATAACATCATCTGCCTTCAGATACAGGAGATTGAGATTAACGGCAGCTACGTTTCATTGAATGACGGAATTATTTTGAGTGAAGGGCGGAAGGGATATTTGGATATGCATAAGTTCAAGAAGTTGGATTTTAATGAGAATCGTGACTATCTCTATCCGATTCCGACTAATGAACGTACTGTAAATCCGGCACTTGCACAAAATCCTGGCTGGAATGACGGACTTAGTTTTTAACTGATTGAATTATGAAAAGATATATCAAGATAATAAGTTTTGTTGCATTTGTTCTGGCATTGTCATCAATGGCTGGATGTCAACAAGATGAGCAATTCAAGCCTCATGCCCTGCTTGCGGAATCAAGCTTGACTTTTGAAGCGATTGGCGCAGAGCCGCAATTGCTTAAGATTGCATCCGATGAGGGGTGGGTGATAGAAACTCCTGAATGGATTTCGGTTGATCCGCTGTCTGGCTCCAAGACAGTTGATGTTACAGTCTCAGTTTCTGATAACGGTAAAAAAGGTGCAATGAATGCTCCTCGTCAGGCATCGATTATAATTACATCAGAACGTGGTTATAGCATTGAGACGGTCATATTCCAAAAGGGAGACAATTATTTGGGTGCACCTGTTTGTTCTGTCTCTGAATTGTATGACCTTGAACCTGAAACCAAGGTTAAAGTGAAAGAATGCCAAGTTATTGCATATTCTACTGAAGGTTTTGTCGTTTCTGATGGGGACGCAATGATTCATGTGAACGGTACGGCTGAGGTCAAGACAGGAGATTATGTGACTTTGGCCGGTGAGACTGCTACAATCAATGGACAGAAAGCATTCAAACTTGATGAGTTTGTCATTGAAAGGACTGGAGATGTTGTTTACCCTTCTGAACCTTCTGATTTGAATTCTAATGTTGATTCTTTTGAGTCATCTGTTCCTGTTTATGTGAAGATTACCGGAACTTTGGTTTATCCGGAACTTTTGAATCTTGAAGGTTCCCCTGCAAAAGGAGTACGTGTGCTTGCTGCTGATCCTGCCCTCGGGATTGATGATGTAAATATTCACATAATCGATATTACAGGATATTTTGTAGGAATCAAGGACAATAAAATAAATATTATTGTTACTTCTGTTGAAGATAAGGGGGAAGATACTACAATTGGAGTGGCCTTTCCGTTCCGTGATGATTTCTCATGGTTGGACAAATATGTGGAAATGGCCAATGCGAATCTGCCTGCAGATAAGCAGATTTCGGATTGTGTCGCTGACCAGCTTGCTTCATCAGACGGTGCTGCAAACGTGTACACTACCTTGAAGGATTCCGGACTACTTGAAGAATTGCATGAGCGCGGATATACTGACCTTAACCCTTCTTGGCAGACAATATACCTGCAGCAGGGATATTTGAAATATGGCAAGACAGATTGTGAATCCGGACTTATCTTACCTTTGATGAGCATTGAAGGTGAGCAGGATATCATTGTTTCATTCAAGTATTGTGCTCATATTTCAGGAGCCGGAAATCCGGATAAAGTCAATCTTGTTGTCTCTGTCACCGGTCCCGGTACGGTTGTCGGAACTTCAAGTAATGCCAATTCTAAAGTCAGCGATGACATAGCTCACAGCCAGGGAAAGAACCAGATGTTTTGGCAGGATGCTTCAGTGCGGATTAATGGCGCGCAAAGAAGCACAAGGATATCAATTCATCCTAATCCGCTCGGTACTCCGGAAAATGTTATCAAAGGTGTCTTCAGATATTATCTTGATGACATTGTGGTCATGCCGGAAAGTGCGGCAGTTCCTGCACGTATAGTAGTTGAGGGCGTTGAAGAAGATTTGATAACTTTTGAAGGAACACCTGACGCTCCTTTTGAATTTGATGTGACGTCAGACATGGATTATTATATAACCTCAAGTGCAAAATGGCTTGATTTTGACGTCGATGAAGGTAAGGCTGGTGAAATTAAGACCATAAAGGTGACTTGCCAGCCTAATGAGTCAAGTTCATTACGTAAATCTTCTATTATAATCAAATCAGGAATGTCCAGCCGCACAATATCTGTCGTCCAATCTTCGGCAGGTTCCGATATCCAGCCTTTTGTCAGTGTAGTAGGCGGAAATTACGTGACAGTAATAGGTGAGGGCGAGGAGTTTGCAGCCAGGGTCCAGGCTAATGTGGACTATGAGATTGAGGCTTCCGAATGGATTTCCGTGGTTCCTGCTGTTGACACCAGGGCTTTGGTTGAGGTCAGGGAGCACCGTTTTGTGGCGGCGCCTAACATGACAGGGGCAAAGAGGACAGGCTTTGTAAGATTCCGTCAGGGAGAGCTTGAGGCTGTGCTCAATGTTACCCAGGACAATTTCGAGCCGAGGATTGACATGACACTTCCACGCGGACTTGCTTTCATTTCTGCTTCGGGTGCTTCTGTTCCGGTGCATATTGAGGCTAATGTTGACTTTACAGTAAGTTCGGATCTCCTTTCTTTGCCGACGGGCGTGACTCCGGCTGGTGAATATGACATGGATTTTACAGTTCCTGCAAATGCCGGCCTTTCAAGAGATGTCGCAGTGACATTCTATAACGAAAAATATGATTTTACTTGTGAGTATAGAATCGTGCAGCATGGGACCGATGTGATTTTCGCAGATGATTTCTCATGGCTTGCACCTATAGTCAAGGCGTTAGGTGAAGGAAACTATGATACCGTAGGCTCCAAGGATTTGGGTGCAAAAGCCCCTAACATCTATACCACGGCTGCGATAAAGGATGCTTTTGTTCCGTTGTGCAATGAAATCGGATATTTCATCCCGGGCAAGGCTGACGGAGCTAATGATGTCCTTTACCTCCAGGACTGCTACCTGAAGATGGGCAAGACATCCTCCAAGAGCCAGACATCTTTGACTCTTCCTTCAATGGATGCTGGCGGACAGGCTTTCACACTTTCGTTTGACTGGGCGAGGATGGTCCAGGGAGACGGCACGATAGACAAGTATACTCTGACTTTGATGATTACCGGCAACGGTACTTTTGCGAATGGGACTAAGTACAGCGATGAACTTTCCACTCCTCAGGGCAAGGGAGAGATTTTCTGGACAAATGTCTCGGCTGAGATTTCCGGGGCTGACAAGGATACGAGAATAACGATTGTGGCTACCGACCTTCTGGATAAGTCAACAGGAAATATTGACTACACCAAGAGTGGCGGAAAGCGTATGTTCATAGACAACATTGTCGCCAAAATCAACTGAAACTGATTGTTTCCTCTGATTGAGAGGGCAATTGCTGCTACGGGCCGGCCTGGATTTCCTGGCCGGCCCTTTTTATGATGCCTTTGTATAATACTGGCAAGACTCCTGAACTGTTGCGATAATCAGCAAATTTGCCTATTTTTGTGATGCGTCAGACTTTTGCGCAGACTAATCACAGCGGAATGGAAGAAAACCACGGCATATCCCTTTCCCGGAGCACTTGGGAAAGACTTTCAAAAATAAGGCATCTTGCCCTGGACATGGATGGCACCATATACATGGGTGGCACATTGTTTCCTTTTACACTGAAATTCCTTTCTGACATGTCGGAAGCAGGGATCGGGTATTCCTTCCTGACCAACAACCCGTCCCAGTCAGTAGAAGACTATCTGAAAAAGCTCGGACGCATGGGCATAGAGGCCACGCATGACAATATGTACACGACCTCTCTCGCTGCCATTGATTATATCAGGACTGCATTTCCTGATGCGAGGCGGCTTTTCCTTCTTGGAACTCCAAGCATGATTTCACAGTTCACCCAAGCCGGATTCGAATCCTGCGGAGACGACCCGGAGGATATGCCTGATGTGCTTGTGGTGGCTTTCGACAAGACCCTTGAATATTCAAGACTGTGCCGTGCCGCATGGTGGGCTTCACAGGACATTCCGTATATCGCCACTAATCCGGACAAGGTCTGTCCGACCGATGAGAAGACTGTCCTTGTGGACTGCGGCTCCATCTGCAGATGTATTGCCCATGCTACAGGGCGGCAGCCTGACGTGACTCTCGGCAAGCCCGATCCCAATATGCTTAGGGGAATCATTGAACGTCACGGACTGAAGCCGGAAGAAATAGCGATGGTCGGGGACAGGATATATACTGATACTGCTATGGCTCATAATGCAGGTGCATTCGGAGTGCTTGTCCTTTCGGGAGAGACTACAATGGAAACTGTAGAGGCGGTCGCTGAAGATGCGCGGACAAATCCTTCGCCTGAGTTTTTCCCTCCTGACCTCATATGCCGCGATATAGCCCAGTTGGGCGAACTGCTTCTTATAGCAAAGGCCTCACGAGAGAAATGACAAGATGATTATCAATCAACCAATAACCATTAAACTACATGAAAAAGAAAACGATTTTGTTTGCAGCTGCGGCACTTTCAATCGGTGCCTGCTGCAGTCCGGCAGTTGAACCGGCAATCCCTTCCGACAGCCGGATTGAGAAAAATGTCGAAAAGATTCTGAGCGGGATGACTCTTGAGGAAAAGGTCGGCCAGATGACACAGATTACTGCGACAGCAATAGCTGACGGCCTGGAGATAACTCCTGCCGGAGATTCCATTCTCAGGGTGCATAAGGTCGGTTCTGTGCTTAACACACCTGGTGACATAGCGCAGTCTCCCGAAGGATATGAGCAATTCATAAGCGAGCTTCAGAGGATTTCTCTTGAGACGACAGGAATACCTTGCCTCTACGGACTTGACCATATCCACGGAACCACATACGTTGCCGGCGGAACCCTTTTCCCGCAGGAAATCAATATAGCGGCTACCTTTAACAGGGAGCATGCCTACAATATGGGAAAGGTTACGGCATATGACAGCCGTGCTGCAAATGTCCCATGGACTTTCTCTCCTACGATGGATCTTGGACGTAATCCGGCATGGCCGAGAATGTGGGAAAGCTTCGGAGAGGATGTGTATGTGAATGCGCAGATGGCTGTGGCTGAGACACATGGTATGCAGGGAGATGACCCTAATCATGTCGGTCCTTATAATATCGCCGCATGTGCCAAGCATTTCATGGGCTACGGAGTTCCTGTGACAGGACAGGACCGCACACCTGCGTCAATAGCACCTGCGGAACTGCGTGAAAAGCACTTTGAGCCTTTCCGTGAGTGCCTGCGTTCCGGAGCCTTGTCCCTGATGGTCAATTCCGCAAGCAACAACGGAATGCCTTTCCATTGCAATGCAGAACTTCTTACAGGATGGGTCAAGGAAGACCTCAACTGGGACGGAATGATTGTAACCGACTGGGCCGACATCAACAATCTCTATACCCGTGAGAGGGTGGCTTCATCCAAGAAGGAGGCGGTCAAGCTTGCCATCAATGCTGGGATAGACATGGCCATGGTGCCTTATGAGTGCCAGTTCGCTATAGACCTCAAGGAACTTGTCGAAGAGGGAGAGGTACCGATGAGCCGCGTAGATGATGCCGTGCGCCGCATCCTGAGACTGAAATTCCGCTTGGGCCTGTTTGACGTTCCGAATACGCGTCTTGCTGACTATCCTGATTTCGGCTCGCAGAAGCATGCTTCTCTTGCATATGAGGCTGCCCTTGAGTCTGAGGTGCTTCTCAAGAATAACGGCATTCTTCCGCTCAAGAAGGATGTGAAAATTCTGGTGACTGGCCCGAACGCCAACTCAATGAGGACCCTGAACGGCGGCTGGTCATATACATGGCAGGGACACGGAGCTTCCATTCCTGCTTTTACTGAAAAATACAATACAATCTATGAGGCTCTTGCAGCCAAATTCGACAATGTGAGATATGTTCCGGGAGTAGAATACGACCTTCACGGCACGGATTGGAAAACGGACAAGGCTACAGGAATCCGTGAGGCTGTCGCTGCAGCACGTGCTTCCGAGGTAATAATCGCCTGTATCGGAGAAAATTCATATTGCGAGACTCCGGGCAATGATACTGATCTTAATCTGTCAGCGAACCAGAAGGCTCTCGTAAAAGCCTTGGCTGAGACCGGACGTCCTCTTGTGCTTGTGCTCAACGGCGGCCGTCCGCGTATCATCAATGACATCGAGCCGCTGGCAACTGCAGTAGTGGATGTGATGCTTCCCGGGAATTACGGTGCGGATGCACTGGCGTCGCTTCTTTCAGGTGAAGAGAATTTCAGCGGAAAGCTTCCGTTCACTTATCCTAAATATACCAACAAGTTCGCCGTATATGACTATAAGCCGTCTGAGAACCAGGGCACTATGGCAGGAGTCTATAATTACAATGCGGTTATGGACGTTCAGTGGCCTTTCGGACATGGACTCAGCTATACATCGTTCAGTTATTCGGACATGGCTGTATCTGTTGATGAGTTCGGTGCCTCTGATGTGCTGAAAGTTACGGTTGACGTTACCAATGACGGAAAGGTTGCCGGAAAAGAGAGCGTTCTCCTTTTCTCAAGCGACATGTATGCAAGTTCGACTCCTGATGTGCGCCGTCTGCGTGCCTTCACGAAGGTTGAACTTGCGCCTGGAGAGACAAGGACAGTTGAACTTGAGGTTCCGGCAAAAGACCTTGCCTTTGTCAACTATGACGGAAAATGGACTCTTGAGGAGGGTGACTTCATACTTTCTGTCGGTGGGCAAAGCTGCAGTGTCAGATGCCGCGAGACAATCGTTTGGGACACTCCGAATATAAAATGACGCCTTAGGGCGCCGCAAAAAAATACGATATGAAAATAGCGGTAGCGGGAACAGGATACGTGGGGTTGTCTATGGCAACCCTGCTTTCACGCAAGCATAGTGTGACTGCGGTGGACATAATACCGGAGAAGGTAGCTATGATAAATTCACGGCAGTCTCCGGTGCAGGATGACTATATAGAGGATTATTTTGTAACAGAGGAACTTGACCTTACCGCGACCCTTGATGCTGAGCAGGCATACAGGGGCGCGGAACTGGTTATTATTGCAGCTCCGACCAATTATGACCCGAAGAAGAATTTTTTCGACACTTCGGCTGTGGAGGATGTGATTGAGACCGTGATGCGGGTCAATCCGTCGGCTTTTATGGTCATCAAATCTACTGTCCCTGTCGGATTTACGGAATCAGTGCGTGCCAAGACCGGAAGCAGGAGGATATTGTTCAGTCCGGAGTTCCTGCGCGAGTCCAAGGCCCTGTATGACAATCTCTATCCGAGCCGCATAATCGTAGGTACTGACTTGTCGGACCCGATGCTCATTGAGGCAGCTGAAGGTTTTGCGGCATTGCTGAAGGAGGGAGCCCTCAAAAAGGAAGTCGATATTCTGCTGATGGGATTTACAGAGGCTGAGGCCGTCAAACTGTTCGCCAATACGTATCTTGCCTTGCGTGTGAGCTATTTCAATGAGCTTGACACATATGCGGAGATGAAAGGGCTTGACACTCAGAAAATAATTGAGGGTGTATGCCTTGACCCGCGCATCGGCTCACATTACAACAATCCGTCATTCGGCTACGGTGGCTATTGTCTTCCTAAGGACACGAAACAGCTTCTGGCCAATTATGATGATGTTCCGCAGAACCTTGTCCGTGCGATTGTGGAGAGCAACCGCACGAGGAAAGACTATATTGCGGACAGGGTGCTGCAGCTTGCCGGGTATTATTCTTACAGCGAAGGTCCGGATTACAGCTCCGAACTTGAGAGGCCTTGTACAATCGGGGTTTACCGTCTTACCATGAAGAGCAATTCCGACAATTTCCGCCAGAGTTCCATTCAGGGGGTAATGAAGCGCATCAAGGCCAAGGGCGCAAGGGTCGTTGTATATGAACCTGCGTTGGAAGACGGCACTACTTTCTTCGGCAGCCCTGTCATAAATGATCTTGGAAAATTCAAGAGCATGTGTGATGTCATCATTGCTAACCGCTATGACATGGTTCTTGATGATGTGAGGGACAAGGTGTATACAAGGGATATTTTCAAGAGGGACTGATGATTATGGATACGCATATCGTGATTATGGCAGGAGGAATCGGCAGCCGGTTCTGGCCAATGAGCACTTCGGATGTCCCTAAGCAGTTCGTGGATATTATGGGAGTCGGAAAATCCCTTCTGCAGATGACTGTGGAACGTTTTTCCGGAGTATGTCCGATAGATAACTTCTGGATCGTGACGGGGGAGAGGTATGTGCAACTTGTAAAGGAACAGCTTCCACAGCTGCCTGCTGACCATATTCTTGCGGAGCCGGCGCCCAGGAATACGGCGCCTTGCATTGCATATGCATGCTGGAAGATAAAGATGCATCATCCTTCCGCAAATATTGTCGTGACTCCGTCGGACGCGCTTGTGCTGGAGCCGCAGGAGTTCCGCCGTGTCATAAATGAGGCCTTGGATTTTACTGTCTCTGGTCAAAGGATAGTCACCATCGGAATAAAGCCCTCACGTCCTGAGACCGGATACGGATATATCGAGACAGGTGACGCGGTAAGCGGGACTGGTGCCGTGCATGGAGTGAAATCTTTCCGTGAGAAGCCGTGCAGGGAGGTTGCCGAGCAGTATCTGAGTGCGGGAGGATATCTGTGGAATGCCGGCATATTCGTCTGGAATGTGGAAACCATAGTTGATTCCATACGCAGATATGCGCCGTCAATAGCTTCCGTAATGGATGAGATGTCCAAGTCTTTTTATACGGATTCCGAGCATGATGCTGTGGAGAGGCTCTTCCCTACATGTGAGAAGATATCAATAGATTATGCCGTGATGGAGAAAGCCGGAAACTGCATTTATACGATTCCTGCTGATTTCGGCTGGAGTGATCTTGGCACATGGGGCTCTTTGCGCACATTGATGAACCGTGATCAATTCGGAAATGCGGTTGTCGGCAAGGATGTGCGCTTGTTCGGATGCAAAGGGTGCATAGTGCATGCTCCTGAGGAGACAACAGTGATAGTGCAGGGAATGGAGGACTGTATTGTAGCCGAGCATGAGGGCCGGCTTCTGGTTTGCCGTCTTGACCATGAGCAGAGTATAACTGATTATATCAAATAGCATGGCAGACAATTATCTTGAAAACAAATACCAGGCTCTGCAGGAGCGCAAGGCCAAGGAACAGAAAGCACGTCAGGCGGCCTGGAAGAAGCGTATGGACGCTTACCGCAAAAAGCTTCAGGAACAGGCCGAAGACAAGCCTGAGCAGACAAAATAAATCGGGCTGGTCACTCAGTGGCCAGCCCGATATTGTTTTACGGAAATTCCGTATTTCGTCCGATTAGAGCTTAGGACCTGCAGCTACGAGAGCCTTGCCGAGGTCGTTTCCGGTGAACTTGGTGAAGTTCTTGATGAAACGTCCTGCGAGATCCTTTGCTTTCTCCTCCCACTCGCAAGCGCACTTGTATGTGTCGCGTGGGTCGAGGATGTTAGGGTCAACTCCAGGAAGCTCTGTAGGCACTTCGAAATCGAAGTAAGGGATCTTCTTGGTTGGAGCCTTCTCGATTGAGCCGTCGAGGATAGCGTCAATGATTCCGCGTGTGTCACGGATTGAGATACGCTTTCCTGTTCCGTTCCATCCTGTGTTTACGAGATATGCCTTTGCGCCTGTTGCCTCCATTCTCTTTACGAGCTCCTCGCCGTATTTTGTCGGATGGAGTGAAAGGAAGGCAGCACCGAAGCAAGCTGAGAATGTAGGAGTAGGCTCAGTGATTCCGCGCTCAGTACCTGCGAGCTTTGCAGTAAATCCTGAAAGGAAGTAGTACTGTGTCTGCTCAGGGGTGAGGATAGAAACCGGAGGAAGAACTCCGAATGCGTCAGCTGAAAGGAAGATAACCTGCTTTGCGTGAGGACCCTTTGAAACTGGCTTTACGATGTTCTCGATGTGGTTGATAGGGTAAGAGACACGGGTGTTTTCAGTAACGCTCTTGTCAGCGAAGTCAATCTTGCCGTTTGCGTCAACAGTCACGTTCTCAAGAAGAGCGTCCCTTCTGATTGCGTTGTAGATATCTGGCTCGCTCTCTTTGTCAAGGTTGATTACCTTTGCATAGCAGCCACCCTCATAGTTGAAGACTCCGTTGTCATCCCAGCCGTGCTCATCATCACCGATGAGGAGACGCTTAGGGTCAGTTGAAAGGGTGGTCTTACCTGTTCCTGAGAGGCCGAAGAAGATTGCTGAGCTCTTGCCCTCCTTGTCAGTGTTTGCTGAACAGTGCATAGATGCGATTCCACGGAGAGGGTTGAGGTAGTTCATGATAGAGAACATTCCCTTCTTCATCTCACCGCCGTACCAAGTGTTGAGGATAACCTGCTCGTTTGTCTTGAGGTTGAAGACAGTAGCGGTCTCGGAGTTGAGTCCGAGCTCCTTGTAGTTATCAACTTTTGCCTTTGAAGCGTTGAATACAACGAAATCAGGCTCACCGTATGCTGCAAGCTCTTCTGCAGTAGGACGGATGAACATGTTCGTAACGAAATGTGCCTGCCAAGCTACCTCAACGATGAAACGCACTTTGAGACGTGTAGCAGGGTTTGCGCCGCAGAATGTATCTACAACGAAAAGCCTCTTTCCTGAAAGTTCTTTTACTGCTTTTGCCTTGAGGTCAGCCCATGCCTCTTCAGAGCAAGGCTTGTTGTCGTTCTTATACTCCTCTGAAGTCCACCATACGGTGTTCTCGCTGGCTTCGTTCTTTACGAAAAATTTATCTTTAGGAGAACGTCCGGTGTAGATTCCGGTCATTACGTTAACTGCATTGAGTTCGGTAAGCTGGCCTTTCTCGTAGCCTTCAAGACTGTCTTTGGTCTCTTCTGCGAACAGAACCTCGTAAGACGGGTTGTGGATGATTTCTTTTACATCCTGAATGCCGTACTTGGTCAAATCAATATTACTCATAACTTCTTTAAAATATTAAGGTTTAACTCATTATCATTCAGTCTCCAAGTCCTGCGGATATGCATCTTGCGCTTGTCCGCAGTCTCAGCGGTGCAAAAATAAACTTTTTTTACGATTCGGCAAACTTCGCAGCGAATAATTTTGCTACATTTGTCCTCCTTTTGACAAGGTTTGTGTTTATGGAAAAAGAATGCGCATTGTCACCTCTTGATGTCCTCCGTGAGTATTGGGGCCACGACTCTTTCCGTCCGAAGCAGCTGGAGATAATCAGTTCTGCATTGGACGGTCTTGACGTGCTTGCCATTCTGCCTACAGGTGGCGGAAAATCAGTATGCTTCCAGGTACCTGCACTCATGAAGGACGGTTTGGCAATAGTCGTCACGCCTCTTGTCGCGCTGATGAAAGACCAGGTCCAGAATCTGAACAGCCGCGGTATAAAGGCATTGTGCGTGAATGCCGGAATGGGGCGCCGTGAGGTTGACCTTGCGCTGAATAATGCGGCCTATGGTGACTTCAAGTTCCTGTATGTCTCTCCGGAGCGTCTCGGTACCAGACTTTTCCTGCAATATGTGCAGGAAATGAATGTCAGCTATATAGTTGTGGATGAGGCGCATTGCATCTCTCAGTGGGGCTATGATTTCAGGCCGGACTATCTTTGCATAGGGAAACTTCGTGAACTGGTTGACGCTACTGTCATAGCGCTCACGGCTACAGCAACTCCGGAAGTGGCGGAAGATATAATGTACCGTCTTGGGTTCAGGGAAAGGAATCTTGTCAAAAGCGGATTTGAACGCCCGAACCTTTCTTATCTTGTGCGGAAGTGCGAAGATAAGCTCGGGCAGCTGCTTGCTGTGTGCTCTTCTGTAGCCGGAACCGGAATCGTCTATGTGCGCAGCCGCAAGAAAACAGAGGAACTTGCTTCATATCTTTCCGCAAACGGGATTTCCTCGTCTTTCTATCATGCCGGACTGGGGGTCCAGTCACGTTCGGACCGCCAGGCAAGGTGGAAGAATGGACAGATACGGGTGATGGTATGCACCAATGCCTTCGGAATGGGAATTGACAAGCCTGATGTGCGTTTCGTCATTCATTTTGATGTCCCGGACAGCCCGGAGGCATATTTCCAGGAAGCAGGAAGGGGAGGACGTGACGGCAAGCGCAGTTTCGCTGTGCTGCTGTGGAACTCTTCGGACATAAGGAGGCTGCGTCAGATTGCCACGGTCTCATTTCCTCCGCTTGACTATGTGGAGGACATATATCATAAGGTGCATGTTTTTTTTGAAGTTCCTTATGACTCGGGTGCGGGACGCCAGCTCAAGTTTGACTTGGAAGAATTCTGCAGGCATTTCCGTCTTCAGCGCTCATCTGCATATTATGCAATCATATATATAGAGAGGACCGGACACTGGACTCTTTCGGAGGATGTTGACATTGATACGAAGGTGCAGATACGGGTGGACAGGAATGAACTTTATGATATTGACTTTCCTGACCCGAGGATGTCGCAGTTGCTTGAGATTCTCATGCGCAAATACACCGGTCTGTTCTCCTGGCCCGTACCTATAGATGAAGACTATGTGTCAGGACTGCTCGGGGTGCCTGTCGGAACCCTTAGGCAGCTCCTGTACGGCCTTTCCCTTGAACATGTTATAAAATATATCCCGTGCGACAGGGCGACCGTGCTGTATCTTCATCATGACCGCCTGCGCCCTAAGAATGTGAATCTTGAGCCAGACCGCTATGCTCAGCTCAAGGACGCTTTCATGACAAGAATGGAGGAAATGGTTCGCTATGTGCAGGAAGAGGATGTTTGCAGAAGCTCATATCTTCTTGAATATTTCGGACAGAAAGATTCCGTGGATTGCGGCACATGCGACATTTGCCGTGCTGCGAAGAAGGCCTCTCTTGTGTCTTCCGGTCCTCAAGAAAACGAAGAAAGTGTCTCCAAAGCCATCAGAGACTATGTTTCATCAAGGGAAGACCGTTATGACCTGGAAGAAATCGCCCTCCTTTTCCCTTCTGACCATGACGGAAACTGGCAGAAAATCCTGCGGAATCTTATAAACGACGGCTCCGTGCCTCCTCCTCAAGACTGACCTTAAGTGCCGGGAAGCGTCCCGTATGGCCGATTCAGACAATTTCAATCCATTCCACTTCACCGCCCCATATCTCAAGAAAGCGGAGCAGGCCGTCCCGGTGCACAACTACGCTTGACGTGTTTTCACACGGATGGAAACTGAGCTTTTCCGCCTGGAGCAGGTCTTTGTCGAGATAATACTTGACCCTGTGACCGTTAGGAAAAAGCTCTTTCGGATTTGCGGAAGGTATGTATATGTCATTGATCAGACCGAATGCGGAAACTGATCCGGGGTGCAGGCCGAGGCATCTGACCATTCTTTCTTCTGAGGCAAATGAGAGTTTGCCCTCATGTATCATCTGCTCCAGTTTGTGGCACTCCATGCTGACGAGATAGTGCCTGTTTCCCTTATGATTGCGGAAAAACAGGTTCTTGCAGTGCGTGCAATCCAGATTTTTCCAGTATTTCAGGCCTTCTTCTATAGTAAACAATGGAGGATGTGTATGAAGTTCATACGGGATGTCGTGTCCCTCAAGGAAGTCGAGCACTTTCTTTCTCAGCTCCATGCGTTGCCTGTTAGATATTTCTGACATGGTGAAATTGGAATAATATTGAAAATTCAGGCTATAGCAGCCGTTGGATAAGCATGCTATAGCCTGAATGAGTATAGGTTACCGGGATTATTTGCCGGCCTTGATGGCAGCCTGCGCCGCAGCGAGACGTGCGATAGGCACGCGGAACGGCGAACATGACACGTAGTTGAGCCCGATCTTGTAGCAGAACTCTACTGATGCAGGATCTCCTCCGTGCTCACCGCAGATGCCGCATTTGAGGTTCTCCTTGACTGAACGGCCGTCCTTGACTGCATGGTCAACGAGCCTTCCGACAGACTTGGTGTCAAGTGTCTTGAAAGGATCTGCGTCCAAAATCTTATTGCCGAGGTATTCTCCCATGAAGGTTCCGACATCATCGCGTGAGAATCCGAATGTCATCTGAGTCAAGTCGTTAGTACCGAATGAGAAGAACTCCGCTGTCCTTGCCATCCTGTCGGCAGTGAGGGCGGCGCGAGGAATCTCTATCATTGTACCGAACTTGTATTCGATGGTAGTGTTCTTTGCAGCCTCAACCTCAGCGCGTACTTTCTCGCAGATTGCCTTCTGGAAACGCAGCTCCCTTTCTGAGATTGTAACAGGAATCATGATTTCCGGCATAGGGTTCAGACCCTCGGCCTTCAGTTCTGCTGTAGCTGTGAAGATAGCCCTGAACTGAGTCTCTGAAATCATAGGATAAGTGATGTGGAGACGTACTCCGCGGTGACCCATCATAGGGTTGACCTCGTGGAGCGACTCGCCCCTCTTCTCAATTTCTCCCTCTGTGATTCCCAGCTCGTTTGCAAGCTCCTCCCTCTTGTCCTGTGACTGAGGCACGAACTCGTGGAGAGGCGGGTCGAGCAGACGGAATGTGACAGGCTTGCCGTCCATAACCTTCATTGTGCCTTTTACGGCAGCCTTGATGTATGGTTCAAGCTCGGCAAGGGCAGCCTTTCTTTCCTCATCTGTCTTTGAGAGAATCATTTTGCGGAGTTTGGCGAGAGGGGTCTCTGAGTTCTGTCCGTAGAACATGTGCTCGATACGGAACAGTCCGATACCCTCTGCACCGAAGCCGATGGCGCGTGCTGCATCCTCAGGCGTATCAGCATTGGTGCGTACTCCCAAAGTGCGGAACTTGTCAACGATTTCCATGAACTTCACGAAACGAGGGTTGCCTGAAGCATCCATCGTGTCGATTTTCACGTCATAGACATATCCCTTTGCTCCGTTGAGTGAAAGGACGTCTCCCTCGTGGTATTCCTTGTCGCTTCCCTTGAACTTGATTACTTTGTTTTCCAGGTCAATGTGCATGGCCTCGCAGCCTACGATGCAGCATTTGCCCCATCCGCGTGCGACGAGTGCCGCGTGAGAGGTCATTCCGCCCCTCTGGGTGAGGATACCGGCACATGCACGCATTCCCTCAACGTCCTCAGGTGAAGTCTCTTCACGGACTAGGATTGTCTTGATACCTTTTTCATTTGCCTCCATTGCAGCCTCGGAAGTGAATGCAATCACGCCGACAGCTCCGCCCGGAGATGCAGGAAGGCCGTTTGCCACAACAGAAGCCTTCTTCTCGGAAGCCGGGTCGAGGATCGGGTGGAGAATCTCGTCAAGCTGTGCCGGGGAAACGCGCATTACAGCTGTCTTCTCGTCAATCATGCCCTCCTGGAGCATGTCCATTGCCATGTTGAGGGCGGCGATACCTGTCCTTTTTCCTACGCGGCACTGGAGCATCCATAGCTTGCCGTCCTGGATTGTGAACTCGATGTCCTGCATGTCGCGGAAGTGCTCCTCAAGATGGAGGCGGATGCCGTCAAGTTCGGCATATACTTCAGGCATTGCAGTCTCAAGAGACTCGAGGTGCTGGTTGTGAGGGTTCTTTGTGGCCTCGTTGAGCGGGTTAGGGGTACGGATACCTGCAACAACGTCCTCTCCCTGTGCGTTTATGAGCCACTCTCCGTAGAATTTGTTGTCACCATTGGCAGGGTTGCGTGAGAATGCCACACCTGTAGCGGAAGTGGCGCCCATGTTTCCGAACACCATTGACTGCACGTTCACGGCAGTGCCCCATTCATCAGGAATGCCCTCGATTTTGCGGTAAGCGATAGCCCTCTTTCCGTTCCATGACTTGAAGACTCCTCCGATGGAACCCCAGAGCTGAGCCTCTGCGGAATCCGGGAAGTCAACTCCGAGAACTTCCTTTACCCTGTCCTTGAACCTTACGCAGAGTTCCTTGAGCTCGTCAGCGGTGATGTCTGTGTCTGAAGCATATCCCTTGGATACCTTGAGCTCCTCCATCATCCTGTCAAGCTGCTGGCGGATACCCTGTCCGTCCGCAGGCTCGATGCCCTCTGCCTTCTCCATCACGACGTCAGAATACATCATGATGAGACGGCGGTATGCGTCGTACACGAAACGCGGATTATTGGTTTTGGCTATCATGCCCGGAATAGTCTCAGAGCAGAGACCGATGTTGAGGATGGTGTCCATCATGCCAGGCATTGAGCTTCTTGCTCCTGAACGGCAGCTCACCAAGAGAGGATTCTCCTTGTCTCCGAACTTCATTCCCATGATTTCCTCGGTCTTTTTCAGAGCCTCGGCAACCTCAGCCTTGAGAGCGTCATTGTAGCCTCCGCCGAGTTCATAGTACTCTGTACAGCACTCTGTCGTGATTGTGAAACCTGCCGGAACAGGAATGTTGAGCTTGCACATCTCGGCGAGGTTCGCACCTTTTCCTCCGAGAAGCTCGCGCATTGAGCCATCACCCTCGGCAGTCTTGCCGCCGAAGCAATAAACCCGTTTCTTGTTATCTTCCATAAGCTTTATATGTTTGTTTTATAGTGAATAGATTCTTCTTTGGCCGCGGGCGGAGTGCCTATGCCGCGCGGAATGGTGAAATCCGCCGCGAATTTAATGATTTTTCTTCAGATAACGATGGATTGTCTTCACATTTTCAGCTGATTCAGTGGGCGTTCAGTCCTCTCCCTCGCTAGCCTGTCCGAGCAGCGCCGCCAAAATGTCCGCGACCCCAGGTCTTGCCGCATGTCCGAGTGTCACTTGTCCGCATGAGGAACTTGGTCTGCCGACAGGATAATATGCGACATCCTGCAGCAGAAGCTGCGAATCGAAATAGTCGTAATTCGTGTCAGAGACCTGTACGAGGACTCCCGGCACTTCTCCGAAGAGCACTTTTGCCCGGCTGCTCTCTCCATATGATGACATGAGCCCGCTGATGTCAAGGCTCAGACCCGCCTGTCCTTTGACCATCCTGTCCGCCGCTGTCATGAGTCCTCCGTCGCTGACCGTCGTTCCGGCCATTATTATGCCGTCCTCGGTTAGCTCACGCACGACCTCATAGCAGTCTATGAAATAGTCCGGGTCCTGTATGTTGGTTGAAGTTCCTCCTGCATGGCCGAGCGCTTCGGAAAGCATAGAGCCTCCGAGCCGATAGCCGCACGTGTCGAAAGGTATATAAATCAGGATGCTCTCCATGTCAGGGACAATCGTCTCCCCGCATTTCCTGGCTGGGCCGGTCCATGGATGGCGGCTCTCGTAAGGAAGCCTGAACGGTATCTCATGCTCCGTAAATCCATCTGCGGAAAAAGCCTGCCCGGAATCATCTTCCGTATCGTCGGTTTCCTGGGTCTTTTCGGGAAGCCATGCCTCGGCCTTGAAAAAGTTGCCTTCCGCAATCTGCCTGAAATCATATCCGGAAAGCCTCACCCCGAGGTCGTACATATATCCACTTGCTTCTTTTGCTGATTCATAGAAAGCCGCCATGCTTCCCACCGGTGCGGTATCCCATGTCCATTCCGTCCTTATCCTCAGGTTCCCGAGCCTGAAATGTCCCTCGCGCCATATCATGTCAATCAGCGCGGACGCAATCCTGAGTCTTGTGAACTGTCCAGGATAGGGCAGGGGGAATCTCCTGGTCTGCGGATTTGCAGCCTTGAGCATATCCAGATAACCGGCCGCATCGCTGCTGTCATATGCGAATGCGGTGAGCGGAGGTTCAGTGGTCTCGTCAATGATGTCCACGTATTGCTCTCCCGGGCATATGCCGCTATGGCGGATGTTTCCGTCCGGGCTTCCGGCGCATTCTTCAAGCAGCTCCGCAGGAGTGGCGTCCTGCCGTACCCCGTCGATGATGTAGTGTGAAAAGAAGGCTGATACCTGTTCTGTCATAAATTTTCATGTTGCAGAGGCTGTCCCGTTCCTTGGCGGCGGTCCGGTATTGCCGGGTGCAATTTGTCGTTAAATAAATTTCCGAATCGTAAAAATAAGTATTTTTGTAGAATGAACAAACAAAATCTGAATATGGACAATATTTTCTCTGAAGAAAGATACGAAGAAATGATAAGTAAGCTGTTCTTGAGGTTCCCTTCGTTTCAGAAAGACGGCGCTACGGCCTACAAGCCCGGAATTGCGAATATGGAATTTTTCGGCCAGCTTGCCGGCCATCCGCACAGGAACTATGATATAATCCATGTCGCGGGGACCAACGGCAAGGGGTCTGTATCGAATATGCTCGCTTCCGTTCTTTCCGCCTCAGGACTCAAGGTCGGGCTTTACACGTCTCCTCACATATCCGATTTCAGGGAGAGGATGCGAATAAAGGACGGAAATGCTCCTGTCCGGCTTATATCGCGTGAAGAAGTATGGGATTTTGTCATGAAATGGAGCGACACCTTTGACCATCTGGATTTGTCTTTCTTTGAAATCACTACAATGATGGCCCTGTGCTGGTTCGCAGACTGCGGGGTTGATGCTGTAGTGCTCGAGACCGGACTCGGAGGACGCCTTGACAGCACGAATATAGTTGTCCCGGCGCTGAGCGTGATTACCAATATCGGGCTGGACCATTGCGGCATGCTCGGAAATACGCTTGCCGAAATCGCTTTTGAAAAAGCCGGCATAATCAAGCCGGGAGTGCCTGTGACGGTGGGGGAAAGCAATCCGGAAACAGACCCTGTGTTTGAACGCAAGGTGCTGTATTCCAATCTGAATGATCCCGGGTTTATGGGAAACAGGAACAGGATAATGTCCTTGCTTGCTTTTGCGGACAAGACTGAGCCTCGCCTGTGGGAGCGCAGTGCGGAGATTCTTGCTTCAATGGATCTTCAGGGAGAGTATCAGAGCCGGAATCTGAGGACTGTCCTTGCCGCTGCCGATGCTTTCACGAAATGGCAGCGTCCGGATGACGGGGTGATTGCGGATGCCATTGCGCATACTGCCGAAAGGATGGATTTTCACGGCAGGTGGGAAAAACTGTGTGACGAGCCGTATATGATTTGTGACATAGGGCACAATGCGCATGGGCTGAAGCATAATTTTTCACAGCTTGTCTCGATGCGGGAAGCGGGGGAAGTTACGGACATCATAATGGTCTATGGTTCAGTCGCTGACAAAGATGCTGGCTCTGTGCTGCGCATGATGCCGGAAAACATGGAGATAATATTCACTCAGGCATCCGGCAGGCGTGCTCTTCCGGCCGGGGAACTGCTCGGCATGTATGAGAGGTGCTGCCATGAGGCCGGGCGTGCAGTCGGCAAAGTCCATTGCTGCGGCACAGTCATTGAAGCAATGGAACTTGCACATGGTCTGGCGGCCTCGATGAAGGTTGCCTCTCCGTGCTCGCGTCCGTTAATATATATAGGCGGCAGCACTTACGTCGTTTCCGAGGCTGTTGCGGTAAATTCTAAATTTTGAGAATATGAGAAAAATCCTGCATGTTATTCCGTTAGTGTCAGCTGTGTTCGCGCTGACATCATTTTTGTCCGTCAGGCGTGAGCCGGCTCTGGATTCCGACGGTCATGTCCTGACACCACTTT
>DBLW01000184.1:0-564 GCA_002298075.1 Bacteroidales bacterium UBA714
GCGGCTTATGGCATAAAAGTTCTGACAGCTTTTCAAATAATTTGTATTTTTACGGGAAATTAGGAGGTTATGACTGTTGGGGAACTGATAAATGTACTTGATTCACTTCTGGCTTTGCCTGCGGAAACTGAGGTTGTGGAGTTCAAGTCTGATTGAGGGACGCAAGCCAAAGGTGTATGTTTCAAAACATATAGCCCAGAAAGTGGGGAGGCGTATAGAGTATTCCGGCCATAAGGGACTTTTGAACAAGAGTTGTGATGAGCTTTTGTGGAAGTTGCTGCCGGATTTGCTTGACGAAAAGCAGAAAAAGAGCAAGATTACGAACCTTCTTACCAAACTCAGGTCGCAGGGAAAGATAAAGAATGAGTCACAGGGACCGAACTCTGATTGGTATATAAATTAAATGCTTTTTAAATGCTCTTGCGGTGATTATTAAGGATTTATGAGGTCGTTTTAATTTGGCAGAGAAAGAAAAATCAAATGCTTTTTCAGGGTTTTGCAGTGCAGATTATATATGATGAAGAAAGAAATTGAGATATGTTCAGGGACTGGGATAATCAGCCG
>DBLW01000184.1:963-2965 GCA_002298075.1 Bacteroidales bacterium UBA714
GCCATATCCTGAGGTGTTCGCTGTCATTGATGCGAATTTGCCTGATAAGTCACCGGCTGCAGGCAGTGTCTGTGCTATGCTTAAAGAGAGGAATGTTCCTTCATATGCCGTTGAGGCGTCTGAGCAGGCCAAGAATATGGAGACCGTGCTCGGTATATGTTCGTGGCTTATGGACTGCAATGCAGGCAGGGATGCGCTTGTGCTGGCAATCGGAGGAGGAATCACTACGGATATGACCGGGTTTGCTGCATCTGTCTATAAGCGTGGAGTGCGTTTCGCGTATGTTCCCACCACTCTGCTTGCCCAGGTGGACGCGTCAGTCGGCGGAAAGACGGGAGTCAATTTTGAGCAGTACAAGAATATGCTCGGAATTATCCGGCAGCCTGAGTTTACATATGTCGATATCCGGATGCTGGGCTCGTTGCCATATCGGGATTTTCTTTCCGGGGCAGCCGAGATGCTAAAGACTTTCATTATTGAGGACAATGGAAATTATGCTGCTTCAGCGGGAGTGCTGAAAGAGTTACATTTGGCAGCAGTGCAGTTGTGCGGGAGCGGGGAGTGTGATTTCCGGAAGATGACATTGTCTGATGTTATGGTGAAAGCGGCTGTGGAATGGGACGTTCTGGCTAATCTTGTGGCGGAATCCATAAAGGTAAAGGCCGGCATTGTCTCCCGCGACCAGTTCGAAAGCGGGGAGCGGCGCAAACTGAATCTCGGTCATACTTTTGCCCATGCCATCGAGACATTTGCGCGCAGGCAGGGTGATGATCTGACGCATGGTGAGGCGGTCGCCATCGGAATTGTCATGGCGGCAAGGCTTGCCGGGGTGGAGCAGGCCGGGACTGGCTCAGGTATCATGGCTCCGCGTGATTGTGTGCTTGCAGCACGTTTGGAAACTGATTTCACGGCATGCGGACTGCCAGTGGGATGTCCGTATGACATACTCGGGATGGCTGAGGTTATGTCAAAGGACAAGAAGTCCGAAGGCGGCAAGGTTCATTTTGTGCTTCCATGCGCCGTCGGTGATGTCAGGATTGTTGACCTTTCAGCCGCTGAAGCCTGTGCTATGCTTAAATGATTGAAAAATGTAACGCACTGGTTTATATCGGGATATGATATGACGGATGCACAAATTTACATAACCGATATTTGATAATTCGCTGATACTTAGGTTGATGCATTTTACGGAAACTAAGGATATGATTTGTACAACTATACAGAATAAAGGGCAGGAACAGGTTCTGGAGGCCCTTGAACAATGTGAAATGGCGGAAATACGTCTTGACAGATGTCCGCTCTCAATGGAAGACATTGACGTTTGCTTCTCTTCCGATGTGCCATTGGTGGCCACATGCCGGATTGGGGAGATTATGGAGCGTGAGCCATCATTGAATGTTGAGGGAATTACGCCTCAAAGCCGGGAGATAAAGGCTGCCCAGATTGCTGAAAAGCGGCTTTGCCGTGCGATTGAGGCCGGAGCGAGATATGTTGATGTGGAACTTGAAGCCCCTAAGCATATGTCTAAGCGGGTGCGCGGCGTGGCCCATGAGAACGGGACAGTGTTCATAAGGTCTTACCATGATTTTGAAAGGACGGATTCTTTCGAGGCTCTCAAGGCTCTTGTGGAGAAATGCCGTTACCATGGTGCTGATGTCGTGAAAATAGTGACTATGGCGCATTCACAGGAGGATGTTGACCGGGTTATGTCTTTGTATGACTGGGATGCGCAGGGGAACGGGACCGGTCGTCTGATTGCATTTTGCATGGGTGATGCCGGTCGGGAATCGCGTCTGGAGTGTCTCAGGAGGGGGGCGCCGTTTACGTATGCAGCCTTGGATGCTGAGGATGCGGCAGCCCCGGGACAATGGCCTGCTGCTGATATGGCAAAGTCTGTGTATGGTGATTTCCGTTTTGTCGGATCTTGCGGATGTGCTTCAGCTCCGGGACAGGAAAATGAAGATTATGCTTTTGCGGCCCTGCAGATGCCTTCGTCGAAGAG
>DBLW01000128.1 GCA_002298075.1 Bacteroidales bacterium UBA714
GAGGTCGAGCTTTCGGTAAACGGACAAAGGCTCAGACGCAAGCATATGCCGAAGAACGGGCATCTGGAATGGGAAGCTGTTTACATGCCAGGAAAAATAAAGGCAACCGGATACCGAAACGGAAAGAAAGCCGCCCAGACCATAATTGAGACAACAGGCCCTGCCGTATCAGCTGATATCGGATACGAGTGCATAGGCGACATCGCCGTGGTTCGCGTTGACATGAAAGACGCCAGGGGAAGGCTTGTGCCGGATTCCTGCGATGAGATTGCCATAAGCATAGGCAATGGATGGAATATACTCGGATGTGGCAACGGAGACCCGGCATTCCAGGCCATAGAGAGACCTGTGACATATCACGCCGGAGCCGCATCACCCACCTGCACACCGATTCCGGACAGAACAGCCCGCACAATGACCGTCAAAGCATTCAACGGCCACGCACAGGTGATTCTGCAACGATCCACCGATGCATCAGGCTCGCCTGAAGTGTCCGCCGAACTGGTCCGCACGACCCTCTGAGGCAGCCTTCACGGCTTCAAAAGCCAATCGCGCCACACAAGACAACATTACAAACAGAAAGCTATATTTCACTTTTTAAATGCCCTTGGCAACAATCCGTGCAGCAAAACCGCCTCCCGGGGCCATGCTGACGGGCAGTTGGCGGGATGAATCGAGCTGGATGATTTCCTTTCTGTAGTCGCTTGCGGCGCGGTCGGCATTGATGCCGTCACGGAACAGCTCGACCTCATAGTCACCTTCAGGGAGGAAACTCAAATCAAGCACCATCTGGCGGGCATTCCAATCGGTCATTGCCCCGATATACCACACGTCACCGCTCCTGCGGGCAATTGCGATATACTCTCCGACCTTTCCGTCAATGCCGCGCGTCTCATCCCACACTGTCGGAACAGAAGCGATGAACCCGGTGCATTCCAGCTCCTTCATATAATTTGACGGAGAATCGCAAAGCATGTTCAGAGGAGAATCAAACACAACATATTCAGCAAGCTGGCGGCAACGTGTCCCCTGGCTCATAGCCTCGGAATTGACCGCACGGAAATTGCCCCTCGTGGCATTCCTCATCGCACCTTGTGTATAATCCATCGGCCCTGCCATCATGCGTATATAAGGCACTGTCACATCGTAGGTAACCTGGTCAACAGAAGCATCAGCCCATTTCATCTGCTCCAGGCCATGCACTCCCTCATAATTCACGACATTCGGCCATGTCCTGCTCAAACCGGCTGGTTTGTATGTGCCGTGGAAATCAAGCATCAGCCCGTATTTTGCGGCAGTCTCGGCAGCCCTCCGGTGAAAAGCGACCATCACCTGGTCGTCACGGTCCATAAAGTCAATCTTGAAACCCTTTATGCCCATCTCGGAATAATGCCTGCAGACCTCTTCCATATCACGGTCAAATGCCCAATATCCTGCCCAAAGGATAAGCCCGACACCGCGTGCGGAAGCATATTCCACAAGCTCTTCCAGATTTATCTCAGGAATCACCTGAAACAGGTCAGCCTTAAGATTCACGGCCCATCCCTCGTCGAGAATGACGTATTCTATGCCATGAGCTGCAGCGAAATCCACATAATATTCGTATGTCCTGTTGTTGATGCCAGCCCTGAAATCCACTCCTTGCAGATTCCAGTCATTCCACCATTCCCAGGCCACTTTTCCAGGGCGCACCCAGCTCCAGTCAGCAGCCGGATCGGCCGGTTCTCCAAGAAGCCAGACCATGTCATTGCATGCCATGTCAACATCCCTCTCGGACACGGAAACTATTCTCCATGGAAACTCAACCTTCCCGCTGCACTTTGCGATATAAGGTTCACGGCTCTTTACGAGCATCTGCAGCATATTGTGACCTCCCGGCTCAAACTCACGCGGATAAGGGGCAAAAACGCCGTCGAGCACAGTAGAAGCGTCATCATTGTAAAGATACATTCCGGGATAATCTGTCAGGCCAGATTCGGCGATGCAGATTTTCTTGCCGGACGGGCCTTCCACCATTAGCGGAAGAAATGCGAGCCGCTCACTGTTCCATGCGGAAACAGGAGAATGCGAATAGGTATTCTCAAACGAGTTATAGAACTGGCTTTCAAGCGTCTGCGTATGCTGACAGACATATGCTGTCCACATGTTCCAGTCTTGCGCAAAGGCAAAAGAAGCCTGCTCCGAAACAACCTCAAAAGACCCTTTTGAATCTACGGCAAACCTGTATGCCATGCCCTGGTCATATGCCCTGAAAACAAGACGGAATGTCCTGAACTCCAAAGTCAGTTCATTATAAGCCTCATGCACCTTGGACTTTTTATATGCCACAGCCTCAAGCATGCGGTCAACGCTTTTCCGAACCGCCTTGCGCACCTTTGCATCACCGCCGCAGACCGTGCCGTCCGAAAGCGTCATGGACACTGGAGAATCTTTCAGAATAATATCCTGGCCATGTGACACGGAATATGTGATTTCCTGGCCGGTTTTTACCGTAACGCCCAGTTTGCCGTCAGGTGATTTCAATTCATAACTCTTCGGTGCTGCCGAAGCCGCCGTAAGGGCGCATATCATTGCCGCACAGACAAAAGCAAATCGTTTCATAATAAAATTATTGTGGAGCATGTTATCTATAATCCCATTTTTTCTTTCATACCGCGCAACAGGTCAAATGCCTGGAGAGGAGTCATATTGTTCAGGTCAGCCGAATCAAGGTCGTCCTTGAGCGAAGACAAAAGCGGATCTTCAAGCTGGAAGAAAGACAATTGCAGAGAGCCGTCGCTCTCTATCCTGCCCTCTTTCACATTATGAGGCTTGACGGTGTTCTTCTTTCCTTTCCCAGCAGACCTGACCT
This sequence comes from Bacteroidales bacterium UBA714, assembly GCA_002298075.1. GTDB lineage: Bacteria > Bacteroidota > Bacteroidia > Bacteroidales > UBA932 > Cryptobacteroides. The sequence goes on from DBLW01000128.1 coordinate 2,852, forward strand.
CTGACACAGATGCCCCTAAAGCACCGCTCTCAAGTTGTGCAAGCGTCTTTTCAGCCGACTCAAGCACCTGGCGCGGCATTCCGGCCATCCTTGCCACATGCAGACCGAAGCTGTGGGCGACACCTCCCTCTACAAGCTTGCGAAGGAAGATGACATTCTTTCCGACCTCCTTTACGGCAATATGGAAATTGCGTACGCGCGGATAGATGTCTTCAAGGTCATTCAATTCATGATAATGTGTGGCGAAAAGGGTCTTTGCCCCGTCTCCGTACTCATGCACATATTCCACGATAGCACGGGCGATGGACATTCCGTCGTATGTGGATGTTCCGCGTCCTATCTCGTCCAGAAGCACCAGCGATCGGGAAGAAAGGTTGTGCAGAATCATGGAAGTCTCAAGCATTTCCACCAT
>DBLW01000143.1:0-14459 GCA_002298075.1 Bacteroidales bacterium UBA714
ACCTGCCCTCTCATAACCAAGGCAGACGGAGGCAAATTCGGAAAGACAGAGAAAGGAAACATCTGGCTCGACCCGGAGAGGACTTCCCCATACCAGTTCTACCAGTTCTGGCTCAATGTATCCGACACAGACGCAGAGAAATACATCAGGATATTCACCATGCTCGGCAAAGAGGAAATCGACTCTGCTATAGCCGCACACCAGCAGGCACCGCACGAGAGAAGCCTCCAGAAACTCCTCGCAAAAGAGGTGACCACCATGGTGCATGGCGCACAGGAATACGAAAAGGCCGTGTCTGCTTCCCAGATGCTTTTCGGCAATGCCACTTCCGAGGCGCTCAAGAGCCTTGACGAAAAGACTTTCCTTGCCGTATTTGACGGAGTTCCTACATTCGAGGTGGAGGACAGCAAATTCCCGATGGGCATCATAGACCTGCTTGCAGCAGAATCAAAGGTATTCCCGTCAAAGGGAGAATGCCGCAAGATGATACAGGCCGCTGGTGTAAGCATCAACAAGGAAAAGGTGACGGATGCGAACGCCATGATAGGCAGTGAGTCCTATATCAACGGCAAGTATATCCTCGCGCAGAAAGGCAAGAAGAATTACTTTATCATCAAAATCGTAAAGTGATGGAAAAGAACACCGAAAGCACACGTCAGCTCAAGGTAGCCAAGGAGCTCCAGAAGCATATGGCCGAGATTATCCGCAGCAAGGGGATGGCGGCCTTCGGAGGAGCACTGGTGTCCGTGAGCGGAGTAAAGATAAGCCCGGACCTATCTGTCGCCAAGATATACGTAAGCGTCTTTCCTTCAGAAAAGGCGCAGAGCGTGATGGAGCAGCTTCAGGAAAACGGCAGGGCTCTCCGCGGAGAGCTCGGGAACAAGGTAGCACGCCAGCTCAGGATTGTGCCTGAAATCGTGTTTTACCTCGACAGCTCCCTCGATTATGTCGAGCACATTGAACAGCTTCTGAAAAAATGAGGCTCGTGCCGTTCATAGCGTGCAGATACCTTTTCGCAAAGAAGTCACACAATGTGATAAACATAATTTCTGCGATAAGCGCCATCGGCATGTCCGTGGGTACGGCGGCACTGATAATAATACTTTCTGTCTATAACGGGTTCGACTCGCTCATCAGGTCAATGATGAGTGATGTCGAGCCTGATTTGCTTGTAACGCCGGCATCCGGAAAGGTATTCGTGCCAGAAGGGGAAGCCTATGACTGGCTATATGGCCAAGCCTCCGTCAAAAACATCTGCTGCACGCTGCAGGAGGACGTTTTCATAAACTATGACGGCAAGCAGGGACTGGCCAAGGCCAAGGGAGTGGACTGGATATATGAGGAGGAATCCCCGATAAGAGACCGGATGACAAACGGCACCTTCACTCTGCACCGCGCAGATGTGCCCATGGCATGCGCCGGAACAGTGCTGGCACACGAACTCGGCATCAATCCGCGCTTCTTGTCCCCGATAGAAATCTATTTCCCGTCACGTACGCGCAGGATATCTATGTCAAATCCGGCAGCCGCCATTGAGTGCGTCAAGGTCTGGCCGGCAGGAATATTCTCAATCAGCAGCGACATAGACAAAGAACTGCTAATAGTCCCGATAGAAAAGATGCGCGAGCTGCTGGAGTACGAAGACGAGGTCTCGGCCGTGGAAATCCGCATTGCGGAAGGCTATGGCGCGGGAGAAGCCGCGAGACTGAAAAAAGAACTTGAGACAAGGCTCGGGGACGGTTTCGAAGTACGGGACAGGTTCATGCAGAACGAAACGCTGTACAAGATGATGAAATATGAGAAGGCCGCGATATATATGATACTTATTTTCGTCATCATAATAATAGCCTTCAACATATTCGGCAGCCTTTCCATGCTGATAATCGAGAAGTCCGGAGACATCGCCACGCTCCGCAGCCTCGGCGCGCCGGAGAGGCTCATCAGACGGATATTCGTGCTTGAAGGATGGCTGATATCTCTGACAGGACTTGCCGGAGGGCTTGTCGTTGGCATAGGATTCTCCCTGTTGCAGCAGCATTTCGGATTCATAAAAATGCCCGGACATTTTGTCGTCCAGGCATATCCGGTTATATTGTCCGCAAAGGACATTCTGCTCACTTGCTTTTCCGTAGCCGCCATAGGCTATATAATCGCTCTTCTTCCTGTGATGTCATACGGGAAATTCATGTCTGACCGTTAATTATTGCGGTTGTGCGTTCCTTTCAGAAGTCACTTCAGACGTTCCAGGTGGCATAATATCAGATTGCCGTCATCATCCCTAAGGTGCATTCCGTTTCCTTCGCAATAGCGGAACCACTTGCAGTCCACACACTCCCCTTTCTTCATCCAAGAGCGGTCACGGTAAGGCCCGAAACGGTTTTCCCACACGTCAATGAAATCATCCTTATAGATGTTGCCCTGATGATAGTCGGACCGGATGCTTGAACATGCCGATATTGAGCCGTCGATAAGGACGGAGCCTATTGTCAACCCGGCCTGGCAAGTGTAAAGATGATCCCGTACCTCGCCTTCATACTCTCCGAGAAAGCCCTCACAACCGTAGCTTGCTGAAATGCGGCCTTCCTTGCGGGTCTGCTTTATGAATTCCATCAGCCCGCGGAAACGCTCACTGCCAAGCTGCAATTCAGGGTCCTGTGCCGCACGTCCGACCGGAAAAACCGTAAACAGGCGCCAGCTTTTAAGACCGAGGCTTATCAGATACTCCTTGAATTGTCCGAGAGAATCATAATTGCGGTTATTTACGCAAGTCACGACATCAAACTTTATGGACGGTTCTTTTGCAAGGATGCCGATAGCCCTTGAAGCATTCGAAAAGGCGTCAGGAACTCCGCGCATCCAATTGTGCTCAGCCTCAAATCCGTCAAGGCTTATGGTAGCCGAATGCAGTCCGGCGCCAAGCAGTCTGTCTATCATCTCAGGGGTCATAAGACGCCCGTTAGAAACCATGCTCCACGGAAATTCCATGTCATAAATGGCCCGGCCGCATTGCACTATGTCTTTTCGCATAAGAGGCTCGCCACCGGAGATGATGACCATTATCTTGTGAGGGTCATAATTCTCCCTGATTCTTTCCAGCACTTTCCTGAAATCCCCGAAAGGCATGTCAGGGTGCTGTGCAGAGACCTTGCAGTCGCTTCCGCAATGGCGGCATTTCATATTGCAGCGCAAGGTGGATTCCCAGAAGAGCTGTTTCAAGGGGTGTTTCTGCCTTGTGTCCTTAATGAGCTGCCTGTTAAGTTCAAGAGCCAGGCGGCGGGCTATGGAAATTCCTGTCATAACCTTTATTCTTCAAGTGAGAGTTTCATGTCAGCATTCTCAGCCCCATAATCGCCGCAGTCCCAATTGCCGCTTCCCTCACTCAGCTTCTTCAGTCCGACCTCAAGGGTCTTCCTTGAGAATTTTCCGCCGTTAAGTCCGCCGTCAATGTCGTCAAAAGCGATGGTAAGGGTTTCCTGAGGAAACATTCCTCCGCTCAGGACATAGGTTCCGTCAGCGGCTGTGAATGCACTGTCGGCAGGATATGTCTCATCAACAGTGACAGCGATTCCTTTTATCGGTGTTCCGGAAACATCCGTCACACGTCCCTTTATCTCAAAATCGGCATGGGGCGTACCATACTCACACTTTATAATTATCTCCCCACAAGACACACCGGTCATGGCTGCAATTATGCCCAAGGCAAAACGGCAAAAACGGATGAAAAGATTTCTCATAGCAAATACATTTTAATAAAACGGCATATAGATGCGGGCTTTTCCAGATATGTTGCATTGTCTGATGGGAAAAGATGTGCAACAACGGCATACAAGATACTGAGTCATAAGCAACTATGGGCTGACGCGTGCATCAACGCGCACCCGCCAGCCCATAGTCAGTCAAATATCAATCTTTTACAGTTTTCCGCCGATATACTCATGTATGGCAGCGGCGGCCTTACGTCCAGCTCCCATGGCAAGAATCACAGTGGCAGCACCGGTTACGGCATCACCGCCCGCAAATACGCCCTGACGCGTTGTAACTCCGGACTCGTCTGCCACAAGACAGCCCCTGCGGTTAGTCTCAAGCCCTCCGGTAGTCCTGGCAATCAACGGATTAGGAGAAGTTCCGAGTGACATGATGACAGTATCGGTCTCAATCTCGAACTCAGAACCGGCAACAGGCACAGGACTGCGCCTTCCGCTCTCGTCCGGCTCACCAAGTTCCATCCTTATGCACTTCACAGCTCGCACCCAGCCTTTTTCATCACCGAGCACCTCGACAGGATTGGTCAGCATTGCAAACTCAATCCCCTCTTCCTTTGCATGATGCACCTCCTCAAGACGGGCAGGAAGCTCTTTTTCAGTGCGCCTATAGACTATAGTGGTATGAGCACCGAGCCTGAGGGCAGTACGTGCCGCATCCATGGCAACATTTCCGCCTCCCACGACCACGACCTTGCTTCCGGTGTGGATAGGAGTCATATAATCGTCACGATAAGCCTTCATCAAGTTATTGCGGGTAAGGAACTCGTTTGCAGAGAACACGCCGTTGAGATTCTCCCCGGGAATGCCCATGAATTTCGGCAGACCTGCTCCAGAGCCTACGAAAACGGCTTCGAATCCCTCCTCGTCCAGAAGCGAATCAATCGTAACAGTCCTTCCGACCACAACATTTGTCTCGATTTTCACTCCAAGCGCCTTCACCTGGGCTATTTCAGCTGCTACCACCTTGTCCTTAGGAAGCCTGAATTCAGGTATTCCGTACTCAAGCACGCCGCCAGGACGGTGAAGCGCCTCAAACACAGTCACATCATAGCCAAGCTTGGCAAGGTCGCTCGCACATGCAAGTCCTGCAGGACCGCTACCTACAATCGCAATCCTATGGCCGTTAGGCTCTGCTTTCACTGGCTCAAGACCACCGTTCTCACGTGTCCAGTCGGCCACGAAACGCTCAAGTTTTCCGATGGCCACCGGTTCAGCCTTCACTCCGAGAATGCAGCTTCCCTCACACTGGGTCTCCTGCGGGCATACCCTTCCGCATACTGCAGGCAGAGAAGAATCCTCAGCAATCACAGCAGCCGCACCGGAAAAGTCACCGGCAGCGACACGTGAGATGAAAGCCGGAATCTTAACGTTCACCGGACATGCTCCCACGCAGCGCGGATTCTTGCAATTAAGACATCTTGAAGCCTCAAGAACTGCTTCCTTTTCATCATATCCGTAGCATACCTCCTCAAAATTGGTTGCACGGACCTTTGCCTCCTGCTCCCTGACAGGGACTCTCGGTATTCTGTTTGCCATTATTTTCCCCTCCCTATCTTACATTTGTGGTCAGCTTCCTGCTCATGCGTCCTGTACATGCCCTGACGGCGCATAGCCTCGTCAAAGTCAACGTCATATCCATTAAACTCAGGACCTTCGACACATGCGAACCTGGTCTTTCCGGCAACGGTCACACGGCAGGCGCCGCACATTCCGGTTCCGTCCACCATAAGAGTATTAAGGCTGACGATTATAGGCAGGCCAAGCTTCTTCGCTGTCAAAGTGGCAAATTTCATCATTATCATAGGACCTATCGCCACAGCCTGCGTATAGCTCTTCCCGTCTTCATTGACAAGTTTCTCCAGCATGGCAGTGACAAGGCCCTTGAAGCCTTCCGAACCGTCGTCCGTGCAGATATACAGGTTGTCACATACGGACTCCATCTCCTTTCTGAAGATGACCAAATCTGCAGTCTTGGCTCCGACAATCACATCAACAGCAACTCCCCTCTCGTGAAGCCACTTCACCTGCGGATATACAGGAGCGGTGCCGACACCTCCTGCGATGAATATGTATCTCTGTCCGGCAAGCTCCCCGGCAGACATCTCAGTGAAATCCGAAGGTACACCGAGCGGCCCCACAACGTCAGCGAAGGAATCTCCCTCGTTCATGGCGCATATTTCTGTCGTAGATGCACCAATCTGCTGCGTCACGATTGTGACAGTTCCGGCATCCTTGTCGTAATCACTTATAGTAAGCGGAATGCGCTCACCGTTTTCTGTTGCACGCACTATGAGGAACTGTCCAGGAAGGGCAGCTGCCGCCAATCTGGCAGCCTCTACCTCCATCCTGCAGATCGTAGGCGTCAGCATTTCTTTTCTGATGACTCTATACATTTTCTTGTCTCTAAGTTTGTCACATTAGTCCGCAAAGATACAATATAATACCATATGCCGTCAGGATTTCGCCACTAATATTTTTCTTCCGTCCCATTTCCGGCACAGTCATATGCACCCATCAAAACAAACGAATCCCGAAAGCGTCAATATTGCTTTCGGGATTCTTCATATTGAGAACAGAGTCCTGAAATTACTCCGTGCTACTCGTGGTGATGATGATGCGCGGCTTCTTCACCTGGTTCTGCCACAGGATAGCCGAGAGCCTCGATAGCGGCCTTCAAAGCCTCCTCAGATGTTTTCGAAGCATCGTATTTGATGTCAACCGTCTGGTCTTCAAGAGACACTTTCAGATCCTTCACACCTTTTTCAAACGCTATGTTCTCCTGAACTTTCTTTACGCAATTCGCACAATGCAGGTGCACATGGAAATGCGCGTCACGGATTTCAGCCTTAGCCTTCTTGGAAGGTTTCTTGTCGGTGAGAGCCGAGATTTCGGCCGCTTCCGATGATTTTGCCATTACAGGCACAGCAGCGAATGCCATAGCGGCAATGGCAGCGATGATGATTGTCTTTGCAAGTTTCATAATATCAAATATTTTTTGTTTGTGTCATATTATTCTAATGCACGCCGACCAGGGTCAGGCTTTTTTCCATAAAGTGAAGCGGAAACCTATATGGGCCTTTATGCCCATGAGAGGTCCCCAGATGCAGCTGGCGTCAAATGAGGCCTGACGTGGGTCAACAAAACCGTCCGCGTCTTTGACACTCCCCAAAACGACATCCTTCTGTCGGAAATTGGTAAGGTTCTCAGCGCCTATATATACATCCCATCCCTTGAAACGACGGGTTACCTGGGCATAGAGAAGCGGATACACCGGAGTCCTGCCGTTTTTATATAAAGGCTTGCCTTTTCCGTCCACCAGCACATTGCCCTTTGAATCTTTCCACATGAAATCATAAACCCTGCATGAACCATTCACGGAAGCAGTAAAGTCAAATATCCATTTGTTGAGATTTGTCGCATACTGAAGATTGAGCACCCCTTTGAAGCGGCTTGTCATAGGTTTCTCCACAGGTACCCCCCTACCGGCAAGCTCTATCTTCGCGTTAGTATAACGGAAAGTAGCAGTAATGTTGAAGCGCTCAACCGGGTCGACAGAGAAGTCAAGCTGGAAGTTGTCCGTGAACGAGCTGCCGTCAAGGGCATAGAAAGATATCTTGTTCACAAATTGCTCATAATCCACCACCATCTGCTGGGCAAACTGCGTCCTGAAATAGTCAAAGCTCAGATAAGTGTTGGAAGACGCGCCGAAAGGCATGTAATAGGTGATGTTTCCTCCAAAAGTCCACGCATCTTCGAGGATGTGCCTGTCATAGTCTCCGGTAAATTCCTTTCCGGTAGAAAACACTCCGATATTGTCCACGAGCGGGGTCGAATATCTCAGTCCGCGGCCTCCGTTTGCCCTTATTACGATTTCATCAATCGGCATATATTTCAGCGTAACACGCGGAGACACCTTGAATCCGTCATGTACGAACCAGTCTCCGCGGAGTCCGGCAATTGCAGAGAATTTGTCTCCGGCATGGAAGGTATATTCTCCGAACAACCCGGCATTGGCAAGATTTGTCAAGCCTGCCTTGGCCTGTTCCGGGGCAGCGGCTACAATACGCCTGAAATCCTCGTCATATCTGTCGAAAGTTCCGTTCAGTCCAACCGTGAACTTATGCGACTCATTTATCTCGTTCTGGTACAACAGGTTTCCAAAAGCCGAATGCTGGCCTGCGAGATATTTTGTCGCGCCGAAATAAGAATCCATATCCTGATAGCTGTAATCCGCTATGAAGGCTATATTCTGAGAGTTTGACTCATTGAGAGGCACTCCGACCTTAAGGTATCCGTTGATTGAGCGGTTCAATATGTCAGAACCCCATGGGTCCGTCTTGTCTGCTGGCGTCATGCTGAAAGTATCCTTGTCATAGAGAACCTTCTTGCCGTTTCCGTCAGTCAATACCTGACCACCGATACGCTTGTCCTGAAGCGCACGCACACCGAAACGCACCTGCACCCCGTTGTCAGCCTGATAGAGCCAGCGGTTGGAGAGATTGAACTGGAGCATCTTAGGGTCATCGAGAAAACCGTCATGGTTCATGTCATGCGAAGCTATGTTCCCTGACACGTGGCCGAGAATGACGGTGCTCCATTTGTATCCCATCTGCAGTGAAGAAGCAATATTGAAGTCCATCTTGGTGTCGCTCATGACAGCGGCATTCAGGAACAGCGGCTTCTCATCGGTAGGCTTGCGGTGCTCCATGTTAATCTGTCCGGTCATGCACTCGACTCCGTTGATGACTGACGAGGAGCCTTTCGCTATCTGTATGCTTTCGAGCCATTGTCCAGGCACATATGAGAGTCCGAACGGAGCGGAAAGCCCGCGCATGACAGGCCTTGTCTCGTCAAGCATCTGTGTATATACGCCCGAGAGCCCGAGCAGGCGGATCTGGCGCGCTCCTGTGACCGCATCGGAATATCCGACTGTCACGCTTGCCGAGTTCTCGAAGCTTTCCGCAAGATTGCAGCAGGCCATCTTGCACAAGCCCGCAGCGGAAATCACCTCAGTACGTATTTCCTTTCCTTTTGAAAGATAGTTTCCGGCCTGGCGTGACACGAAAACGGCAGCATCAAGGCTGTCGGCACGCTCACCGTAAATGCCGGTAGTGTCAATTACCTGTCCGTCAGCGCCATTCACCTGGGCTGAAGCGGCATATGCGCATAATGCGCACAATATTATAAGTGCGATTTTTTTCATACTATGTCTGTTGATTATTAGGAATATGATTCACAACAACTTCCTGGCTTGGCAGCCAGAGAGAATGTAAAGCAGGAATTCTGCAGGAAGTTTTATTGACGGAAAATCCGTCCGGACGAATCAAATTCTCCAGACTCCGTATGAAGCAAGAATATCAATATTGCGCGGCTCCTGGCACACGGAACCCGAAAAGACTGCAGGCCTTGTAATAAGAGGAACTTCCGGAAGTATGGACATCTGCCCCGCAAGACATGGACAATGGCCGCAATGGCACTCGTCATAATGCCTGTGGGAATCCTCCTGCTGCAGCCCTGTGACGGATAGCACCTGATAATGGTCCGAGCAGCATTCTGATGAGACACATGCCTCTGATGACAAGCATGCAAGGATATCGTCCGCAAAGACTTCCGTGGCAGATGCATCGCCATGGCAGCACCCTGAACAGCCTATGTAATGTGAGCAGCGGGCAGCATGTCCGCAATGCTCATCATGCGAAATCCCGCAGACATGTCCGGGGTGTATGTCAGCACAGTTCATTCCGCTTATGAAATTGGCAAGAAAACTGCGTCCGCTTCCGTTGCATGTATGCACATCAAAGCCTATGATACTGACGCAGTACCACAAAACCAGAATGGCTGAGCAATATTTCTTGACAATATTTTTCATATACAACCTGCAAATATAGCATAAATTATCCACATATGACTCAATAATACGGACAAATTAAAATTAGTACGGCAGAATCAAAATAAATTTTGCTTCTGCTCTCAGCTTTTCCGTATATTTGCATGTTTGTCATGATATATTGTCATGGAAGGAAAGGCGGATTGCATGACATGCGGTGGCAGACAAAAGAAAGAACAATCACTATAAAGATATTTTTATGAAAGATTTCATCAAAATGACCCTTGCAACCCTTGCGGGGCTTTTCATTTTCGGCATCGTGTCCTTTTTCATGATGTTTGCCATGATCGGGGCACTCGCAGCAGTAGGCAGCACACAGCCGGTCATGCCACGTGAAGGCGTGCTGAAAATCGACATGTCCACAATAGCGCTTGCAGAACAGACCCAGGAGGCAGACCCGATGTCAATACTCCAGGGAAACGGCAACACATCCGTTCTCGGCATATACAGCGCCATCAAGGCAATCAGTGCCGCAGCTGAAGACCCTGCGATAAAATTCATTTACATGAGACCGGACGGAGCGTCTGGCGGAATAGCGCACTTGGAAGAGTTCAGGAGCGCCCTCAAGAAATTCCGTTCAAGCGGCAAGGCGATTGTATCCTACACCGAAAATCCGGGCAACGGAGGCTATTATCTCGCATCGGTATCCGACAAGATTTACATGACACCTCACGACGGAAGCCTCAACATGTTCTCCGGACTGTCCTCACAACTGATTTTCCTCAAGGACGCGCTTGACTGGCTCGGCGTCAACATGCAGCTGATACGCCACGGAAAATACAAGTCAGCCGGCGAGATGTACATCAGGAACTCTGCCAGCAAAGAGAACATGGAGCAGAACGAGGCCATGATAAGCTCCGTATGGAACAGCTGGGCAGAAGAAATCGCAGAGGCAAGGAACATCACCACCGAAGAGCTCAACTCCATCCTTGACAATCTTGAGCTTAATTTCCCTGAAGACTTCCTTGAGAAAGGTCTCGTGGACGAGCTTATGACACGCGAGCAGCTACAGCAGAAGCTTGCCGACCTTTTCGTGACAGACAAATTCGAGAATGTCAAGGGCATATCCCTCCAGGACTATGCAATGCTCAAAAACACCGTCAACTTCAAAGCGGCAAACAAGGTTGCAGTCATCTATGCGGACGGAGAAATCATTGACGGTAACGACAAGATGCAGGTTGCGGGCGACAGATTCGCCAAGGTAATCGCCGATGTAAGAAATGACAAAAGCGTAAAGGCTGTCGTGCTCAGAGTCAACTCTCCGGGAGGAAGCGTGCTCGCATCCGAAAAAATCAAGACAGAGCTTGACCTGCTTAGGGAAAGCGTGCCGGTAATCGCCTCATACGGCAACTATGCAGCGTCGGGAGGATATTGGATTTCCGCATGCAGCGACTACATTTTCTCCAACGCGACCACTCTTACCGGTTCAATCGGAGTCTTCAGCATGATTCCGGACTTCAGCGGAACGATAAACGGCAAACTGCGCGTAAACATCACTCCGGTAAACTCCAACAGGCATGCTGACATGTACGGCGGAATGCGTCCTCTTGACAAGAACGAAATCGCATACATGCAGGCTTCAGTGGAAAAGATATACAACAAATTCACAGGCATCGTGTCTGAGGGAAGGGAAATGAGCGTTCCGTCCGTGGATGCCATCGCCCAAGGACGCGTATGGGCCGGAGCCGAGGCAATAAGAATCGGCCTTGTGGACCAGATCGGAACCATTGAGGACGCCATCGCATACGCGGCTATGAGCATCGAAGATGTATCAAGCCCTGCTGACGTGCAGATTGTAGAGTACCCTAAGCCGCTGAACACCTTTGAAATACTGCTTGACTCACTCACCGGGGAGCAGTCAATTGCGGCAGGCACTCCGTTTGAAGGTCTTGAGAAGGCAATACGCAATTCAAAGACATCATGCAGCGGCAAGGCTTACGCGAGAATGCCTTATGAAATCATCATAAAGTAACGCTGACCCTGATTATCCTTTCCGTTGCGGAAGTGACTTTATACATGTCGCCGGTCCTCATTCCGAGAACACCGGCGACATGTTGCTTTTTCTGCATGTCATCAGAACTTTCCGAGAGCACGACAGCACGTCCCTTTGCCGCAGAATCCAGCTTAAGGTCCGTAAAAAGGTCGCTCAACTTTTTCTTTCCGCGCATTCCCATAGGAACCATCCAGTCTCCGTGCAGCCATTTGCGGCATACAAACGGGAACTTAAGCTTTCCGGCATCAAATATAAGAGTGCCCGAGGGCTGCCTCAGGACAAAATCAGACGGGCGCGCAAATTCCTCTACAAGAAACTGCACTCCATCAAGAGAATATTTTCCCGGACCATGCACCATTATCTCCGCATCAGAGTTTGCCGTACAATCGAAAGGACGCACTTGCAGCAATCCTCTTCCGGCAAACAGGACATGGGTCCGGGAATGGAAACGTTTTCCCGACACGGTGCGTCCGGACATGACAAGGTCTTCCACAGAACTGAGCACAGGCCCCGTAAATCCGTAAGGCTCCAGTATATGATACAAAAGGTATCTCCATTGCCTGTATCCGAGCAATGAGCCAAGATTTATTTCAATGCCCACTTCAGAAGTAGTCACAACCGACAACGCGGCCTGCGAGCACCAGTCCGAGACGATTTCCTCAGCATCGGAGAACCATGCCATCTCTTTGTTGAAAGTCCTGACAAATGACGGATTCATTTTCTCCAGCAGCGGGAACACTTCGTTGCGTATGCTGTTGCGCTTATATTCTGACATCGCATTGGTGCTGTCATTGCGGTAAGGCACCTTATGCGCGAATACATGCCCCTCTATCTGCTTGCGGGTAAAACCGAGCAAGGGGCGCAGAAGCAGAAGCCCCTCACCAGAGGCACAAGGCATCGGTGAGACTTCCGACATGCCGGGAATGCCCCTAAGTCCCGTTCCGCGCACAAGATTAAGAATCAGCGTCTCCGCATTGTCATTGGCATTATGGGCGACTGCAACAGCTGCATACCCATGCTCAATGCACAGGGAGGCAAACCATGAATATCTCAATTCCCGGGCTGCCATCTCAATGCTGATGCCATGTTCAGAGGCATATGCAGACGTGTCAAAAGAAGTGCAATGGAAGGCAATGCCTCTTTCCGAGGCCCAGGAACGCACAAGAGCCTCGTCACCGTCACTCTCATCCGCCCTCAGACGGAAATTGCAATGTGCCAGCGCAATGCTTTCCGCGCCATAGGACTTGTGGAACAAATCTGCCATGCACATTGAATCTATTCCTCCGCTCACTGCCAGCAGTATTGCATGATGTACAACGTGCCTGGCTGCGATGCATCCGCAGCCCTTCTCCCCGCCATCATCAACGGGGCACAATTCCGAAAGGGCTGACCGGAGATTTCCGCCGGCCAGCCCCTTCATATTTTCCATGACTTTTAAGAAATGTCCCTGAATCATGTTTCTAATTCTTTTTGCTTGCGATTGTATAGGTGAAGCCAAAAGCGAGCGTCTCTTTGAACTGCACCCTCTGCCGCCCATCTGGAAATTTATCTATGTCCTTGTCGGATTTGATCATGACCTTGTCATCATATATGAGGTTGGTCGTGAGCGTAAAAGAGAAATATTTCGCGAGCTTCCAGTCAAAGCGGTTGTCCCAGTTAACACGCAGGTTCTCAGGATGGTCAAGATAGTTGGAGAAGAGCACCACCTGTGAAGAGTATGAGAAGTTGTCGTTAACATTCACCTTCACGTCAAGCTTCAGCTGGGCACCGAGTTCAAAGCGGTAATTGCGCAACTGCGAGCCATCTGTCGGACGTTCAGCCTCCGGAATGCCCTCATATTCCTTTTTCAAAGCCATGCTGTAGCTCTGCCTGAGAGCCTCATCCCTTACAATCACGAAACCTCCTGTGACAGGCGCAAAGTTGACAGTGAGCCACTTGGTCGGAGTATAGTCGATACCGAGGGCGAGGTTTGTATATGCAGGAGCGAGGAAACCGGATTTGAGTTCACGGGCTTCTCTCCAATACCGTATCTGCTCCTTGCGCGGAAGGTCCTCTATATTCTCCACTCCAGGAGTCTTATACTCGTAGCCGTTTGCGAACTGTGACTTGAAATCATAGTTGGCCGAGAAATAAAGATTCTTCATTTTCTCAGTCTTGTATCCGAACTTGCTCTCCAGATATATGCGGTCGGCGTTCTTCTGAAATATCGGCTTGGAGGAAGCATACAGGAAGCCATAGTCAAGCTGAAGGCGATTGTTCCAGAACAGCTCATTTTTCTTGTAGTTGGCATTGGCATCAACAAATCCCTGCATCGAGACAGTATTGTCACCTCCGGCCGCCCAGTTTGTCAGTGAGGTCTGGCCGATATTAATCTGCGTCTTGAGGGAGTTCGTCCAATATTTCGGCTTTTCAACCATCGGCTCGGCAACCGGAGCCGTAGTAATGGTCTTTGCAGCCTCTGCAGCTGCCTGCTGGGCGTCCTGTGCGAAAGAAGGGAGCAAAGCCGCACAAGATGCTACAATAGTGATAAAAGTTCTTTTCATCATTGTCTCTGTTTATGCCCCTTCAGGAAAGGAGCATGGTGAATAATCTGATATGCAAAAGCAAGCCGGGCAATGCATTTTGCATGCCATCAGCAGGTACAGTCTGCAAAACGGGCTGAAAATAATCCGCGGGGACTCCGCTAATATGAAATAGCGAAAAGCACCCTGCGGTGAGAAGGCTTTCCGGAATAGATGCAGGTTCCCTCCTCTTCACATACCGCACTGTCCATAGGTATGCAGCGGATGGTTGCCTTTGTCTCCTCCTTAATCCT
>DBLW01000143.1:14789-15852 GCA_002298075.1 Bacteroidales bacterium UBA714
TCCTCAGTCTCAGGAGTGCCGTCCCAATGGCAGAGCAGAAAACCTCCCTTGGTGATTTCCTCCTTGAACTGCTCCCAAGTGTCAACCTTGCGGATGCTGCCGTCACGGAATTTCAAAGCTCTTGTATAGATATTCTCCTGAATCTCGTCAAGCAGGTCCTCAATCCTCTTGCCCAGTCCCTCAACGGAAGCTGAAATCTTCTCTCCGGTATCACGGCGGGCAACCTCAACTGTTCCGTTCGCAAGGTCGCGCGCACCGATGGCAAGACGCACAGGAACTCCCTTAAGCTCCCATTCAGCGAACTTGAATCCGGGACGCAGAGTGTCACGGTCATCTATCTTGACGCTGTGGCCATGTGCCTCAAGCTCTTTCTTGAGCTCGTCCATCTTTTCGGCTATGGCCTTGTTGCCCTCTTCGTCCTTGCCTGGAATAGGCACCATAACCACCTGTATAGGAGCGAGTTTAGGAGGAAGCACAAGACCGTTGTCGTCACCGTGAGCCATGATAAGTGCACCCATAAGACGCGTTGACACGCCCCATGAAGTAGCCCATACATATTCCTGCTTTCCTTCCCTGTTGGTGAACATCACGTCGAACGCCTTTGCGAAATTCTGTCCGAGGAAGTGCGATGTGCCGGCCTGCAAAGCCTTTCCGTCCTGCATCAGGGCTTCGATTGTCATCGTGTCGAGAGCACCGGCAAATCTCTCGTTAGGGCTCTTGTGTCCCACTACCACCGGAAGCGCCATCCAGTTGCGCGCAAAATCAGCATATACTCCGACCATCTTTGTTGCCTCGGCAATAGCCTCCTGCTCGGTAGAATGTGCTGTATGGCCCTCCTGCCAGAGGAACTCGGCCGTGCGGAGGAAAAGGCGGGTACGCATCTCCCAGCGCACCACATTCGCCCACTGGTTGCACATTATGGGAAGATCCCTCCATGATGTGACCCAGTTCTTGTAAGTGTTCCAGATAATGGTCTCGGAAGTCGGCCTCACGACAAGTTCCTCCTCAAGTCTTGCTGACGGGTCAACTACGACTCCCGGACCGTCAGGATTGGCCATAAGCC
>DBLW01000034.1 GCA_002298075.1 Bacteroidales bacterium UBA714
GATTCATTCCATTTATAATGGGAGCCTTCTTCTTTCATATAGCCAGCCTCTATTGCTTTGGCAAAGACTTTCTCCGCAAGTTCCGTTTTCAGTTGTCTGGTCAATACGATTCCGTTTTCGCTATCATCGGCTGAATGCGCTTTTGAAGCCAAAGTTACAACGGGAATACTCAGAGTTTCTTTTTCCCTTTGTTGGGAATGGAGTTTTTCCGCACCTAAAATCAACAATGCCGATCCGATTATTATCAGGACTATACTTGTAATCACAGGCAGATTTGGAACATCGCCATCAATGACATCTACATATCCGAATCCGACACTGAATAGTACTCCCAGAAACATACAGATTGCAGCTGTCCAAAGAAAGGTTCTCTGGTATCGTTTGAATATAGTCGCCAACACTAATATCAATATAAAGAATCCTATAAACAGGAAAGTTATCTGTAACATTGTCATTTTCACTCATTCATTATATTGTGAATAATCATATTATCTCTAACGAAATAAAATCTTCCTTCAATCTTGCCACCTCTGCCGATAGCGTTTCCGGCAGGAATTTGGCATAGACCTTTTCGGTGACATCCGTACTTCCATGCCCAAGCAAGCGGCTGACCACAGACATTGACAAACCTTTGTTCAAAGCGAAGACCGCAAAGGAGTGGCGCGCCACGTGCATTGACAAGTTGAAAGGTAAGCCGATTTGTTCACCGACTACTGCCAACGACTGGTTAATACATTTAGTCGCATTGTTGCGCGCTTTATAGAGAGCTTCCGCATTATCCAAATCCAAAGATTCCTTCACAAGATTGAAAACATATTTGCATCCTTCGCGCTTTTCCTGCCATTGCTGCAAGATGCGCAATGCAGGTTCCGTAAGTGGAATCACGTGACGTTTGTTTGTCTTGATCATAATCTTTCGCAATTCCTTCCGAGCGAAATCAATATGTTTCCATTGCAAAGTCATCACATCCACAACACGCAGTCCGCAAGCATGGAATGCAAAGAAAAACATTTCCAGAAACTCCTTGCGCCGTTCTTCAGTACAACTGCGATAATAATCCAATAATGCTGTCAGTTGTTCTTTAGTCAGGTACTTGTCATCAAACTCGGTTTCCTCATCAGTGAGTGATATTTTCGATGCTATCCGCATGTCCTGAATCCTTGCATTGACAGCACTATCAATCATTTTCAGTTCCGAAGCATAAGCACATGCTTTAAGGATAGGAGTCAAGGCATGATTGATAGTTGCATCGCTATTCAGCTTTATTTCCCGACGCCACTTGATATATTCATCAATCAGTTCAACAGAAATTTCTCCGAGATAGATACTGTCTTGTTTGTAAGTTCCTTTCTTTATAGCCCGAAGGAAAGTTTGAAAGATATTCATTCCACTCTTGCCGTTTTCATATCGGCTCTTACCGATACGGTTTCTGGAATAATCTGATTCGAGCCTTTCCATGACAAATTCAACAAAGTCCTTTCCTTTATCATCCCGTGCAATCGGTTTGTCAGCTAAAAAATCGGATATGACCTGAGTTGTAATTTGATTCGGGTTCTTCTGCTGATATTCCGCCAGTAATGAATCAATCTTGTCAACTCTTGCAAGCAACAGACTGTTGATACGATTGGCTTCCGGGCCATAGCTCGCCCTGACTCCGCCACGCCCCTTGTTGGCTTTCTCGTTCCAGTCTCCAAGCCGGACAAAGATATTCATACCCTTGCGTATCACCTGTCGGTTCCAGGTATATTCAAGTTGGACAAGATACTGTTTGGAAGGATCTATCTCACCCCTGACATGCAGGCGGTAGCGCCCCAATGGATATAATCTTTTCGGTCTTCCCATACTGAAGTATGTTTGAAATTAAAAATCAGAGGTTGCGGCAATACTCACAAACCTCTGTAAAGGTAGTGAATTTTGTCCAAACAAATCACAAATCATCCTTCAAAAATTGCATTTTATCCAAACAAACCACACCATTTGAGGCGGTCAAACGCGGTTGTCCAAACAAATTAAATCCCTGTCAATCTAATTGATTGACAGGGATTTAATTTTAATTTTTTCGATTATTTTTCTCTAATACTCCTCCTCATTGAAAAAGAAGTCATCCTTGGTAGGATAGTCAGGCCAGATGTCCTCTATGCTTTCGTAGATTTCGCCGTCGTCCTCCAGTTCCTCGAGATTCTCAACCACCTCGAGAGGTGCGCCGGAACGGGTGGCATAGTCAATAAGCTCCTCCTTTGTAGCAGGCCATGGAGCATCTTCCAACCTATATGCAAGCTCAAGTGTCCAATACATAGTGTATAAGTTTAAATTACTAATTATCAATATTTAACATACAATCCTCAGTAACGGGGCGGCAAATATAGACAAAAAAACTTAATGATGCAGTTCTTTTTCGTATTTTTGCACCCGATTATAGTGTACTCCAACCTGGAGGTCAGATACAAGTATCATACCATTCGCAAAGCAAGGGTGCACCACATCAACTTTCAGAACAATTATACAGACCGACATGGCATACATAAAAGACGAAAGATACGACGAAGACATCACGGCGCAGATTGCCGTCCACTACAGGGAAATCCTCAGGCTTTTGGGGGAAGACCCGCAACGAGAAGGACTGCTCAAGACTCCGGAACGCGTCGCAAAGGCATTGCAGTTCCTCACAGGAGGCATGCAGCAGGACGGTTCTGCAATCCTCAGCAGCGCATTGTTCAAGGAAGAATACAAGCAGATGGTCCTGGTCAAGGACATTGAGCTATACTCTACATGCGAGCACCATGTGATGCCGTTCATAGGCAAGGCACATGTCGCATACATACCGGACGGCACCATAACCGGGCTCAGCAAAATCGCCAGAGTGGTGGAAACATATGCCCGCCGCCTCCAGGTGCAGGAACGCCTTACCGTACAGATACGCGACTGCATCCAGGACACACTCAAACCGCTTGGCGTTGCTGTAGTCATTGAGGCCTCGCATACCTGCATGACTCTCAGAGGAGTACAGAAAGCAAATGCAGTAACCACCACATCCGCATTTTCCGGAATATTCCTCAAAGACGAACGCACGCGCAACGAGTTCCTCAACCTTATCAAATGACAGGCACATCAGCCGCTGAGACAGCATAACGCAAACCCTACTATGTTTTCAAGGGTGCAGCATATGCAATTCCACAAGGAAACTGGACAGAAAAAGCAGCAATGCGACCGGGCCTCAGGTCCGAAACACCACTTTAAGGCCGTGCCCGTGTGGCTTTTTGCAGCGGGCAGCAGACGATAGTTTTAGAGGGTCGGTTGTTCAAAAAAGAGGGAAAATAAAAAGTCAGAATAACTCTCCGAGAATTGACTATTGGGAAACAAGGTTAAGTTGCCCTCACCGAAATACAAGAATAAGGGGCTTGAATAATACTTTTTATTCAGCCCCTTTTCGCATAATATAAGTCAACCGTTTACACCATACGGATGCAACTCAGGATTGACGGAATTATTTCAGATAAGCATCCTCAACCACCTTGGCACTACGCGCAATGAAATCGCTCAACTCCTTGCCTTTCAGCATTCCGTTGGCCAGAAGTGCAAGGTCAGCCACCTGACGCAAGATTTCATTCGCAGAAGCAAAAGACTCAAGTTCAGACTTGTGCGAAGCTGCGGCATTCTCCTTAGCCTCTGCCACAGTACGCTTCGCATCCTCTGACGCATCCTCTGCCGCATCCGGTATTATCTCCGCAGGCTTGACCTGGGCCGACTTAGCCGCAAGAATCTTCTCCACGAGAGGGTGCTGCATATTCACGGTGATGTTGTACGAAGCCGGCATCTCACCATAGAAATTCATTCCTCCGCCCATAGCCGACATCTCACGGTAACGGCGCATGAACTCGCTCTGCGTAATGAGTATAGGCGCGCTTCCTTCCCCGAGATTGTCCGCCTGTACATAATACTGGTTCTCCTTCGGCAGCACAGCCTGGAAAATTACGGAAATATCCGTCTGTTCAGCCTCAGAAAGCTCTGGACGGCTCTTGTCCTCCTTAGGAATCAGATTGTCAATGCTGTCTGAGTCCACACGCGCAAAACGCGCATTCTCAATCTTGGTCTCAAGCAGATTCACGAAATGGCTGTCAAGCTGGCAGTCCAAAAGGAGCACATCATATCCCTTG
>DBLW01000161.1 GCA_002298075.1 Bacteroidales bacterium UBA714
TCCCCGTCCACAAAACAGACGGCCATGTCACCTTCACGTGCCTCGAGAGCCCTGTCTATCACGAGGATATCCCCCTCCTCAACCCCGGCGTCAATCATAGAGTCCCCCACCACACGTCCATAGAAGGTGGCGGCGGGATGCTTCACCAGTTCTTTGTTCAGGTCTATCGCCTGCTGCATATAGTCCGTAGCCGGCGACGGGAAGCCGGCATGAATGCCGTCATGGGCCATCGCAGGCAAAACATCATCCTGGACTTTCTTCTCATCTGTCATACAATCAGCTCCTGTTTTTGCGGGCTTTCAAAATGCCCGGAATACAAAAATAGCTATTTTCCCATAAAATGCAGGCCAATGCCAAAATTGGCGGAGCAGAATCAAAACATATTCCTAACTTTGCCCAGTTTTCTAAATTTGCGCCCTTGATGACAACGCTTATCGAAGACATCTCACAAACGCTCTCGGAAGCAGGACTCAGGCACTGCATCGCCCATACCGGACTGCTGCCTGACGGATACGGGCATATCATATGCACCAGCGCTTCCGGAGGCAGCTCCAAAGCAATACTGCCTGTAAACATAAGCGCCAGGACTCCCAACGAAGCATCACAGGCCTCACAAATGTATGCAAAGGCAGACACCGCCATAACCGAAAGTCTCGGAGAGCGTCCCATAATAATCACACAAGACAGATGGGAGCGGCAAAGGAAGATGATGAAAGCCAGGCTGCTTGCCCACCTCGGAATCTTCACTCCCGCTTATGCCAGGAATTGCGAAGTACGCCGCATCGGAAAAGAGGAAGCCGCAGATTTCCTCGCCCGGAGCCACAGCTATGGTGACGCGGCCTGCCGGTACAGATACGGCATGTTCCTCAAACGGCACACCGGGCATCTCGCTTCAATCACGGACGGCACAGGCTCACTTTTGATTCCTGGCACCCTCGTTGCCGTCGCGGAATTTTCCAATGCGAGGAAATGGACAAAAGGCGGCAAAGAGATAAAATCATATGAATGGACAAGATACGCATCCCTTCCGGGCATACGTGTCTGCGGAGGGATGGGAAAGATGCTGAGGACTTTCATGCAGGATGTCAAGCCGGACGACATAATGAGCTACGCGGACATCGAATGGTCGGACGGCAACGTATATGAAAGCCTCGGTTTCACAAAAGAAAGCACCAAAGACCCGGTTTTCTTCACGATAGACAGCTCAACATACGAAAGGACAGCCCTCAGGACCAGCGGAGACAATTCCTGCGGAGCTATATCAGACGGTATCCCCGGCGCCTCTGAACCGTTGTATTTCAAGAACTGGGGAAGCTACAAATACAGACTCAAAATAACGGATTACCAATGAAAAAGACGCTCAAATTCATATTCATCAAGCTGCCGCTGGCATTTCTGCTGCTGACAGTGCTATGGGTACTCATGCTGAAATGGGTGCCTGTATGGATAACGCCGCTCATGATTTCAAGAAGCATCGAATACCGCAACGACGCTGCATTCAAGACCGTCAAGACATGGAAAAGCTACGGCAATATATCTCCCTCGCTTGCCATGGCCGTAATAGCAAGCGAGGACAACCGATTCGCACAGCACGACGGCTTTGACTGGACTGAAATGCGAAAGGCCATAGACGAGCATCAGCGCAAGGGGAAGCGGCTCAGGGGCGCAAGCACAATATCACAGCAGACAGCAAAGAACGTATTCCTGCTGCCGTCCCACAGTTTCATAAGGAAAGGCTTTGAGGCATATTTCACCGTGCTCATAGAGCTGCTGTGGGGCAAGGAAAGAATCATGGAGGTATATCTCAACATTGCGGAAATGGGCAAAGGCATATATGGAGCCGAAGCTGCCGCACAGCAATTCTTCCGCAAAGACGCGTCAAAATTGACAAGAAGGGAATCGGCACTGATTGCAGCATGCCTTCCCAGCCCGCTGACAAGACGTCCTGACAGGCCCTCCCCATACCTCGAAAAAAGGGCGGGCCAGATACTGACGCTGATACCCAAAATAGAATATCCGGACTGGATTAAAGGCAAATGAGCAGAACCACAAAAGATTCTCACCAAAAACAAAGTGCTTCTGATTTGATTTTACTATTTTTGCACGTCATTTATAAGAAGATTTGGGAAGCCTTTGTAAAATAAGAGCAGAGGACAAATTCATTTGTATTATGCAGAGGCGGCAGTGATTGTAAACGAAGTTTAAAACCAATTCATCATACCATGGAAGCAATCGTAAAGACAGATTTCAATTTTCCCGGCCAGACGGGCCATTATGTCGGCAAAGTGCGCGACGTTTACAGCATCGGAAACGGATATCTCGTGATGGTAGTGTCCGACAGGATTTCCGCATTCGACGTAGTGCTGCCGAAAGGAATCCCTTTCAAAGGACAGGTGCTTAACCAGATAGCCGCCAAATTCCTTGACGCGACCGCCGACATTCTCCCGAACTGGAAAATCGCAGTTCCTGACCCTATGGTGACAGTGGGACACAAATGCGAGCCGTTCAAGGTGGAAATGGTCATAAGAGGATACCTCTCCGGACACGCATGGAGAGAATACAAGGCCGGCAAACGCACAATCTGCGGAGTCGAAATGCCTGAGGGAATGGTTGAGAACCAGAAATTTCCGGAGCCTATAATAACCCCGACGACAAAGGCCGACGAAGGACACGACGAGGACATCTCAAAGGAAGAAATCATAGCACGCGGCATAGTAAGCAGAGAAGATTACGAGCAGCTTGAGGCATACACAAGGGCCATATTCAACCGCGGAACAGAAATGGCGGCAAAAATGGGCCTTATCCTTGTTGACACCAAATACGAATTCGGCAAGAAAGACGGCAGGATTTATCTCATGGACGAGATTCATACCCCGGATTCTTCAAGATATTTCTACTCGGAAGGCTATGCCGAGCGTCTTGCAAAAGGAGAGAAGCAGAAGCAGCTCTCAAAAGAATTTGTACGCGAATGGCTTATGGCAAACGGTTTCCAGGGCCAAGAAGGCCAGACAGTCCCTGAAATGACAGAGGAAATCGTAAACGGCATCACAGACCGCTACATCGAGCTGTACGAGAACATCACAGGCGAAAAATTCGTGAAAGCGGAAGGGGCTGACATCACCTCACGCATAGAAAAGAACGTGACGGAATGCCTTGCATCACTGAAATAGCGCAATCCGCCCACAGACAATCCCAACAGAGGCCGGCTGCATCATACTGCCGGCCTCTGTCCTTTAAAGGGACAACCGAATACACATAATACACACTGAAATGAAACGGCTTACAACAATCATCCTCATGCTGTCAATGTGTCTGGCAGCACAGGCAAAGCTTGCATTGTCAAATCTTTGCAGCGACGGCATGGTCCTCCAGCAGAACACCGGGGCAAAAATCTGGGGAGAGGCCACTCCCGGCTCACAAATCACGGTGACACCTTCCTGGAACGGCTCAGCACACAAATGCAAGACAGGTTCCGACGGCAGATGGAGCATACGGCTACAGACTCCGAAGGGAAGCTACAGGCCATACTCCATCACAATAAAAGGAGACTCGGAAACAATAAAGATAGAAAATGTGCTCATCGGAGAAGTGTGGCTGGCCTCAGGGCAAAGCAACATGGAAATGCCTATGCGCGGCTTCTTCAACTGCCCGGTAGAAAATGCAGCCGGCTACATCTGCTCAGCACCGGCCAAGGACAGGCTCAGGATGTTCACTGTACCCAAAGCCCAGTCATACGAGCCGCTCAACGGCACTGAAGGCAAATGGGAAGGCGCAGAACCGTCAACAATCCCCAATATGAGTGCCACAGCATATTTCTTCGCACGTAGCATAAACGAAGTAACGGACATGCCAGTCGGAATAATTTCATGCGCATACGGAGGGGCACGCGTGGAAAGTTGGATACCGGAAAACATGCTCAGAGAGCACACAGACGAGAATCTTGACCATAAAGCCATAGAGGCAATGACGGATTACCGCCGGCCGTTCCTGATGTACAACGCCATGCTCTGCCCCGTCAAAGGCTACTCCATAAAAGGGTTCATATGGTATCAGGGATGCTCCAATGTAGGCAGCCATGATAATTTCGTGCAGCGCATGACCATGCTGATAGACCATTGGCGGTCCTGCTGGGATGACAGCGGGGCACAACTTCCGTTCTATATGGTAGAAATAGCCCCTTACCGCTACAAGCCGGCAGGAGAGACAAGCTATGCCGCCCTGCTGCGCAAGGCACAGCACGATGTCGCGTCATCCGTTCCGAATTGCGGAATAGCCGTAACCAACGACCTAGTCGAAAGCTATGAAATGGACAACATACACCCGGCAAAGAAAAAGCCGGTAGGAGACAGACTCGCATACCTTGCGCTTAACCGCACCTACGGCTTCAGAAGCATCGCCTGTGACAGCCCAGAAGCCATCAAATGCATAAGGATAAAAGACAGCAATGAACTCGGTATCGTCCTGACAAACTGCGACAACGGTCTGAGCCGCTGGATGGAAATCGAAGGACTTGAGGTTGCAGGAAGCGAAGGCATTTTCTACCCCGTGAGATATGCATACTTTGAATGGGATTCCAAAATGTTGAGAATCCGTTCCGAATTTGTCCCTGACCCTTGCCGGGTGCGCTACGGCTGGGGAGACTTCCGCCCTGGCAATCTTAAGAACGTCGAGGGGTTGCCTGTCAGTCCTTTCGACATAAGGCCGGAATAACGGCAGAAGTTCAGAAAAACAGAAGGTGCGTCAGAATCTCGCAAAGAATCCCTGGCGCACCTCTTCTATTAGGCGCTGATAATCATCAACTCGTCTTCTGCATTCGCAAAGATTGAACTGCTCCGGGTCAAAATCCGCATAGCCCCAGCATTCGAGCCATTCCTTCATCATCTCATATTCCTCATTGGAAGAATCGGCAATGACCTCAAGAAGATGCATATACCCCGGGACTCCTCCGCAGTCATCCGGCGGGCAGTTCCCTTCCCCGGCCAAGACCTCTACACCCGGGTCGTCATATGACACGCTGTCATACTTTCTCTTTTCCACAAGTGTCACGACATGCATCCAGTCATCTCCGAAGTCATATCTGAGATTGAAAGAATCCCCAGGCACACGCAGAAGCTCACCGAGAGTATGATTGAATGAATTACGGAACTGTTCCTGTGAAAACGAGAACTCGTCAACATACCTGTCAATCTCGGATTGTCTCTGATAGCTGATTCCGTCCTTAAGTATTTCATGCATGTGCGTACCGCACCATCCTACCGACAAAACGAGAAGCTCAGCGAGATATCCGGCATAAATGTCTGACGGCACTGCAATCTCGCGACAAACCTTAAAAGGCACACCAGAAAGTTCAACTTTAAGAATATACTCGTCCACTTCCTTTATGGAATGGTCAAACATCGGACTGACAAAAGTGTCAATCTGTTTCCTAAAAAGATTTCTCATAAGCAAGCTAAATAAAGAATCCCGGAATCCGGGAGCGCCTGCAAAATTACAAAATTTTCATCCAACAGACAAAAAAGCTCCCATAAAATAGACTTGCCTCTTTATGAATCGCAAATTGACTTTATCTTACGCACAGCTGCCTCGCAAAGCCCGGATTTGACACGCATATGCTCCTTGACTGAATTGACGAAAGGATCAGACTCAAACAATGAGCCGCGCACTTGCATGAAATCCTGTTCACGCTGCCAAGAGTCCCCGTCCGCACCGAAACTCGTCATTGCATTCAACGAAAACTCCTTGCGTGCATCCTCGTAGACGAGTTCGTCCAATCCCGTAACAGAGTCCTTCCACTTATAAATGAGTTCCAATAGCTGATCAACGGTAACTGAATCCATATGCACGCCATAATGCTCAGAAATGGCCAGGCAAGCCCAAGTCCACTCATAATCATAGTAGCCGGCATGTATTGCCGCGAAACGGGCATTCAACGTTTCCGCATCATGGATTAAGCCACATTCAACGTCATCCGCCAACTTCTCGACAGCCTGTTTAGGTGCAATCATTCCGGCAATGTCGACCCACTCACCTGTTCCGCAACTGTCATCCGGAGCCAAAGCACGGCGCAGTTCCCGCAGGTCACGGAAATCAGCCGACATAATCCTGGTGATCAGCGAATTGCCGAGAAATTTATCGATAGCCATCCCGTAATACCTCAGGCCGTTCTTTAGCGAAGACCTCTTTATCTTACCGCTCATGTAGGCATAAACATCTGACATCTCTCCTGAGACCTGCTGCAATTCCTTCAGAATACGTACTCCATTGAACATCTTCTGTATGGTATAAGGACTGAGCAGGTTGCAATTTATGCAGTCCAGACGGTCAGGGTCCCGGCGTCCGTCACGTACCGGCCACTTTTTAGCGTCACGTATTGTACCGACACTCTTCAGATTTGCGCCAGGCACGATATAAGACGTGCTCTGCTGCTCAATCAGATACGAAAACGGCAAATCCGAAGTGTCCTGATGACAGACATGGCGTCCCATCACAAGTGAAAATGCCCCCACCTTGGCCGGCCACAGTATATAAGAATCGGAAGCGGTCTTAGCTCCTCTTTCCATAATCCCCTGATGTATCGGTCCCAGTTTATATAAATGGTTGCTCTGATTTGAGCCGGAACCGGCATTCATGAACGAGAACATTCCGGCTATAAGCAAAGTTGACTTGTGATGAGTTACGGTATAAGGACCGGCAAATATGGCGCACGCCTCACCGTTCTCTCCATGGCAATTGCTGAAAAACAGAGAATCCGACGCCGAATAATTACGCCCCAGACGGCATGCCTGGCCGATGAAACAGCGGGAGAAAGTAACACCGTCTTCAACGCACGAGCCGCTTGATATGATGAAATCATCTCCGATTACCCCGACACCGACATGGACAGGAGCGGCTTCATTGCTGTTTATGGTGCCGTTCTTAAGCCTGGCAGCCCCTTCTATCTTGCAGCAATTTCCTATCCTTACATTCTTTATGTAACCGGCATCAGCTATGGTAACTCCGGAACCGATGACCCCGGTGCACGAAGATACGGCCCCGACATATCTGCCTATAATCTCCTTTAGACGCCCGACAAGTCCAGGACGGTGACGGTACAGGGCCATAATATAGGCCGTCTGGGCGGAAAGCCTGTCAAAAATAACCACCTCCCGTCCTCCTGTCTCATTCATCACAGACACCTCTACACCATTTCCGAAGCTGCTTGGGCCGTCTGTAAGGAGTATATCCACATTCTCTATGAAAGTTCCGTCACCTATCTCATAATTGGCTATGTAATTCTTCACATTCTCTATACAGCAGTCATCTCCGACAACCACATTATGCAACGTTGCATGGTATAGGCCGGAATGTTTCTTCATCCCGCCAGGCAGACAGAATTCCTTACGGAACGCTCCTATACGCACATTCCCAGAAAAACGCGTGTACATCACATGTTCCGCAGAAAAATCAGCGGACACCTCAATCCGCTCCCAATCCGCAGCTGTACACATCTGAGCCTTAAGCCTGGCGACTTCCTCACCGGACAATTTTCTGTATTCCTTCATGATATATAAAAATTATGGGGACACTCTTTTGAGAAGCACGTCAATCACCCTTGAAACCTCACCATATCCATATCCTCTCCCCAGACCGAACCTGAGCATCTTAAGACGGCACTGCGGGTCACCAGCCAAAGAACGCAGCTTGTTCTCCATCAACTTTTCAAGGCGCATGTCAGCACGGACCGTGTCTATTTCCTCCAGGGCGGCACATATCACATCCTGCCCCACCCCCTTTGCAGCGAGCGCATGCCTTATCTTCACGGCGCCCCATCCGGAAATAGAGGATTTGTCACGTGCAAATGCAGAAGCATACCTCAAATCATCCACATATTTCTCCGAGACCAGCATATCCGCAATACATGCACCCGCCACGGAATCACCTCCTAAAGCATCCGTAGCCTTCCTCAGCATGTCAGCACGGCAATACTCTCTCCTTGAGCACAATGCCCTCAGCCTGTCCGCAACCTTTTCCGGATCTGCCGGCACATCCTTCCTCATCATGGCGGCACATCAGAAATTATATCCGGCACTTACATACACGCCGAATTTGTTGGTTATGTTGGACCAGTGCACATTCGCGCTCACAGGCCCGAAAACAGTGTCATATGAATATTCAATGGCCGCGCCGAAATAACCGAGCCCCTTCGCATAGTCAA
Organism: Bacteroidales bacterium UBA714; assembly: GCA_002298075.1. Classification (GTDB taxonomy): domain Bacteria; phylum Bacteroidota; class Bacteroidia; order Bacteroidales; family UBA932; genus Cryptobacteroides. The sequence continues at coordinate 8,195 of DBLW01000161.1, forward strand.
CGAAACGGTCACAGTCACGGGCATAATTGACAATACCAGTCAGATAATGGTTTCTGGCGACGCGGAAACGCATGTCCGCACGATATACCGTAAGGATGTTCTTCATGGCTGAGAGATTCGTTATCCCATAGAAAGGCATCTGCTGGTCAACGTACCTCCCTTCAAGAGAGCCTCCCATGGCATTGAAATACGCGACAGGGACATCACTCCCGAGCAGGAAGCGGAAATCAAAAGACGGAATGAGCGAAAACACGTTTCCGAAAGGAATCACCACCTTTCCCTCCGCCATGACAGTATGGAAATTGCGGACCTTGCTCGGGAAGCCGGCAAATGTCCATTGGTATGAAAGGCCTGCCTTGAAACCACGCGTAGGGAAATACCCGTCATCAAAAGTGTCTGACCCGGCATCGGCGAAAAGGGACACGAAATCATTTTTGAGCTGTCCGAAGGCATAGTCACCCGGAATCTGGTCCGTCAGGACATTGCGGATGTCAAACACCTCATTACGCACTCCGGCCTTTATATCAAGGAAAAGCCACTTTATGTTGGACATGTAAAGTTCCTGGCGTGAGGTCAGATATTTGAAATTCAGTCTATTGCTTCCAAGATTAAGCATATTCATATCAGTCCACCGCACCGAAGCCGAGGCATTGATGGTCGGCACCTTGGGAAGATCACAGGACCACTGTAACTGTACATAAGGATTCGCGCTTACCTTTCCGGTGAGATTGAAAGTATGCCCGTGCAGCCTGTGTGCAAACAAGCCTATGTTCAGAAGCACGGAGACGATTTCCTCCGTATCGGCACGTACACCGACACCGAACTGGTGCACAGGCCCTTTCTTGCAATTCAGGACAAGCCGGTAAGGCTCGCTATCCCCCAAAAGCTCGTATGTCACGAAATCATATGCCTGCGTCCCGTATATCCGTCCGACTATATTGTCAAGTTCCTCATGGCTTATCTTCTGGCCGAACTTCAAGTCAAGCCTGTCCTTCAGAAGTTCCTTCTCCTTGGGAAGCACACCGACTATGTCAATTCCTGCAATCACGACCGAATCCTTGGCAAGCCCGGCCGCAGGCTTCTTTTTCGGAGAATAATAAATCCCGGCCGTCCTTGACGCCACATCACGCAAAAGCGAATCCTGGGCAAGTGCGGCCGCATATCCCCTGACTATTATCGTGTCTATGTTCTGCGGAGTGAAACTCATCATGTTGAATTCCCTCAGGTCCGGCTTTATTTTCACGTCCGGAATGTCAACATTCTTCTCGAACATGTCGCGTCCGAGCATGTCTATCCCCTGCCCTATTATGTCACCTATATTATTGACATCCATATAGCTGCGCTTGAGGTCCGACAGCTCTACACCTATTATTATATCCGCCCCCATGTCCCTTGCGAGAGCTGTCGGATAATTGTCCCTCAGGCCTCCGTCAACCAGCACCATCCCGTCAACCCTCAGAGGGGCGAAAATGCCGGGTATGGACATTGTGGAGCGCATCGCGTCATTGATTTTCCCGTCATACCAGATTTTCGCCTTGCCGGAGACCATGTCCGCAGCCACGCATGCGAAAGGTACCGGAAGGTCCATGAAATCCATCGGGTCCTGGTAACCTATCGTAAGCGAACTTATCAGATTGCTAACATTCTGTCCGTATATGTAACCGGAAGGAAGACTGCCAAGAAAATTCTGCCTCAGGATGCTCGGGGCATCCTCATTGTCAGCGCCGATGTCCAGTCCCTCAAACTGCCGTACCGGGTCGAAGCGGTGCACATCAGCCATCATCATCCTGTAATAGTCCTTCTCATAATAGAACGGTATGGAAAGAAGGTATTTTTCCCTGTACTTGGCATTGGAATATGATATGTATTTGCGTGAAAGCTTGTCGCTCAATGCCCACTGCCAGTCGATTCCCCTGATAAGAGTATCCATCTGGTCCGGAGTATAGCCCAGCGCATAGAGACCTCCCACAAGCCCTCCCATGCTGGTTCCGAGCACCATGTCAACAGGGATGCCGAGCGACTCCACATAACGTATGACTCCGATATGCGCGGCTCCCTTTGCCCCTCCGCCGCTGAGCACAAGCGCAACCGTAGGACGGAATTTCCTTATCTCATCCATCCGGCCCCTCATCCTTGCAATCGCGGCAGAATCCGCCTTCGGATCTATTCCCACAGCACCTGCCGTTTGATTTCCAAATAACAGGCACCCAGCAATGAATATGACTGACAGCACTTTTTTCATATCTGTTCCGCTTTTATAAGAAGTTTTTCACATTTGTCATCACGATGTCTTCCCGCCATGTTTTCCGGCGAGCATACCGCAGGCGGCAAGTATGTCCTCACCCCTTGACGCACGCACGGTCGCGGTTATCCCGAAATTGTTCAGACGCTGTCGGAAATTATTGATTATCACATCAGGAGAAGTCCCGTAAGGGAAATCGGGAATCCTGTGGAAACGTATCAGGTTCACACGGCACTCGATGCCGCGCAACATCCGCACCAGGGCGTCAGCATGGGCCTTCGTGTCATTGAAACCAGCGAACATCGTATATTCGAAGCTCACACGCCTCTGTCCGGTGAAGTCATACTGCCTTATAAGCGAAATTATATCCTCGGCCGCCCATGCCTTCTGGACCGGCATCACGGACAGGCGCTCAGTAGCGAACGGATTATGCAGGCTGACCGCCAGATGGCATCTGCTCTCATCCAGAAAACGCTTCAGGTTCGGCAGGACACCGATAGTCGATACAGTTATCCTTTTCGGGCTCCATGCGAAGCCCCAGTCTGCAGTAAGTATCTCAATGGCCCTCATGACATTCTCATAATTGTCAAGCGGCTCTCCCATTCCCATGAAAACGGCATTCGTAAGCTCATCCGTCTCATCCACAGCGATGAACTGGGATATGATGTCGGCAGCCGAAAGATTGCCGTGAAACCCCTGACGGCCCGTCATACAGAATCTGCAGCCCATGCGGCAGCCGGACTGGGAGGACACGCACAATGTGGCGCGCCCGTCATCCGGAATCATCACAGCTTCCACCGCCCCCTCTTCGAGAGTCTCTGCCTCCGCGCCTGGCCCGCAGGACACGTTAAGTGCACGCCTGTGGGAACAACTGACAGGGAACATATATTTTTTCGTCCCGTCAGAAGATTCCTGTACCAATGAATACGGTGTAACCCCTATCTCATATTTCTGCGAAAGCTTTTCACGCGCCGCCTTCGAAAGGTCCGTCATCTCATCTATGGAACGCGCCTTCCTTACATAAAGCCACCGTGCAATCTGCCCTGCGGCGAACCCAGGAAGGCCTTCCTCTTTCACCAGCTGCTTGAGTTCCTCAAGATTCTTTCCCAATAATTTTATCTTCATAACAAAAAATCTCATGTCAAATCGACGCATGCGTACTCAAGTCCGTTAATGCGGTCACGGGCAGCCTGCGCCATAATGATGCAAAAATAGGCAAAATTTATGCATAGAGTATCGGCTTTTTTCATTACTTTTGCTATTGCATGCGGAAAAGTTCCGTTTGTGCAATAACATTTTAACTTTTTGACATTTATGGCTAAAGAAGAAGTACAGGAAGGTACCGGCGTCAATGCCGCGAAGCTGAAGGCATTGCAGGCTACAATCGACAAGATTGAGAAAGATTACGGCAAAGGTACTATCATGAAGCTGGGAGATCAGCCAAAATGGGAGGTTTCGGTAATACCGAGCGGCTCAATCGCACTTGATGCGGCGCTCGGAATCGGAGGCTATCCCCGCGGAAGGGTGATTGAAATCTACGGACCGGAATCAAGCGGTAAGACTACTCTCGCGATCCATGCCATCGCCCAGGCTCAGAAACAGGGCGGCATCGCCGCAATCATAGATGCGGAGCACGCATTTGACAGAACATATGCAAAGAACCTCGGAGTCGACCTCGAGACTCTTCTGATATCGCAGCCCGACAACGGTGAGCAGGCTCTCGAAATCGCAGACAACCTCATCCGCTCGGGAGCTATCGACATCATAGTCATCGACTCTGTCGCGGCCCTTACGCCGAAAGCCGAGATAGAAGGAGAGATGGGTGATTCCAAAATGGGTCTCCAGGCACGCCTTATGAGCCAGGCCCTCAGAAAGCTTACCGCGAACATCAGCAAGACGAACACATGCTGCATTTTCATCAACCAGCTGCGCGACAAGATAGGCGTGATGTTCGGCAACCCGGAGACCACGACCGGAGGAAACGCCCTCAAGTTCTACGCATCAGTTCGAGTTGACGTGCGCAGGACGACCCAGATAAAGGACGGTGACGAGGCTCTCGGAAACCGTACAAAGGTTAAGATTGTAAAGAACAAGATGGCACCGCCTTTCAAGAAAGCCGAGTTCGACATCGTGTTCGGAGAAGGAATATCGCACGTGGGAGAGGTAATCGACCTTGGTGTGGAATTTGACATAATCAAGAAAAGCGGTTCATGGTTCAGCTACGGCGACGGCAAGCTTGCACAGGGAAGAGAGGCTGTCAAGGCCCTTCTCACCGACAATGTCGAGCTTTGCGACGAGATTGAGGCAAAAATACGCGAGGCGCTCCAGAACGTGCAGGACTAAGACTCTTTGCATGTTGCCGGAATAAATGTCCGCATAGCCGCTACGACAATTAACATTGGAATATGAAAAGGATTACTCGCTTTTGCGCAGCTTTATTCTGCCTTACCAATTCAAACAAGTTTGATTGGATTAGGCTTAATCGAAAGGTTACACTTATGGCAGCCGGCCTGGTTGCCGTGATGTCATTCAGTTCATGCGAAATAAACATCGGGACATCACAGGAGGTCAGCGTCGACGCATTTCTTACGGCATATTACGTAGGAGGCCTGCCGACAGCCACCACACAGGGCAGATATGAACTCAGATCACAGTACCTGTCAGACAGGGAGATAGAGGACATCTTCTACGAATTGAGCGCCATCTTGCAGCCGGGATTTACGGAAGCAACGCTTGAGATAGAATTCTACGACTGGATGGACAATTACAAGTACACCCGCATTTTCGACTTCTGGTGGGAATATTATGACTACGTGACAGGAGACGGATATTATGCTTGGCAGGAAAGGGAATAATCCGGCATAACACCAGGAAGCCGTCAACGGCAAACAAGAAAAAGGGGCTGAATAAAAAGTATTATTCAAGCCCCTTTTTCTTGTTTTTCGGCGAGGTCAACTCGACCTTGTTTCCAAATATTCAATTCTCAGAGAGTTATTCTGACTTTTTAGGATTCCCCTCATATTGTTTTTCTTTGAAAATCAAACCCGCTTGAAAGACCCTGGACACTAAATTCCAAAACCTTTAAAGTGCTCTCTCGAGTATCCGGCCGCCGCGTCACGACTCTTTTTGGCCGGCCCTACTTTCATTATCCAAAGATGTGTCAGTCCGGCCAAGAAGACAATCAGTCATTCTGGACAAAAGCGACAATCTCACCTTTCACGACATTGTCACCCTGCTTGCAGCATACAGCCACAACGCGTCCTGACACTGCAGGCACAATCTCTTCCATTCCGTAATATGTCTGCACGTATGCCATGGCCTTTCCAGCCTCGACCTCAGTCCCTGCAACAGGAGCGGTAGACGCATCGTCAACATCAACCTGCCAGAGCAACTGTCCCTTGACAGGAGCCTGCACAGGAACTGCAGACGGGTATTTGGCCACGATAGAATCAACATCGTATTTCGGAACCTCCACGACAGGCCTTGTTATGATGACCGGAGCTCCGGCCTTTGCCCTCGCAGCCTCAAGATCATTGGTGAAGCGTTCCTTCGCCACTCCGCTCTTATAGTCACGGTACTGCCTCTCATGCATTGCGAGTTCGAAGAGTTCCTCGTCATCCTGGCCGCAGTCCCATCCTTCTTCTTTCATCATTGCACGGAACTTGTCAAGCTCATTCGGGAAAGCATCCTGCGGGTTGCCGGTATAGAACTCAAGTCCCTTGCCCTTTGCAAGTTCAACGATTTCAGGAGCAAGCTCGCCCGGAAGTTTTCCCATTTTGCCGAGAATCATGTTCCATGTATCCTTGTCGATAGTGGTCCATCTCGGCTGTCCCTTCAATATATTCATCAAGTTCATCAGAGCGGTATTCTTCACATACTGGCTGAAAGGCGTAACCAGAGGAGGATATCCCAGGCGCGGCCAAACATATTCCACCTCCTGGAAAAGCATGACCATCAGCTGGTCAAGCGTAAGCTCCGATTTGCCCTGGGCGCGCAAAGAAGCGTTGATAGCCCCGTGGAATCCCTTCAGGTCGGCCATCATGGAGCCCATCATTCCGCCAGGAAGACCGCAGCCTACAAGAAGCGAGCTCATGTGTGAGTTGTTCGGGTCAATCCAATATCCGAGGAACTCGTCTATGAACTTCTGGGTAAGCGCGCGCACTTCCATATATGCATTCATGTTCAGATCCTTGACGCTGAACCCGTCTGCCTTGAGCATCTCGCGGATAGTGATTACGTCAGGATGAACCTTTCCCCATGAGAGAGGCTCGACCGCAACATCAAGATAATCCGCACCGGCACGCGCCACCTCAAGCATTGAAGCCGGAGAGAATCCAGGACCGCAATGTCCATGGTACTGCACGGTAATGTGAGGATATTTCTTCTTGATCTGACGTGTAAGCTCAGCAAGGAACGTAGGACGTCCGATGCCGGCCATATCCTTGAGACAGATTTCGTCACATCCGTATTCCACGACCTTGTCAACCACTCCCATATAATATTCCACAGTATGGACCGGAGAATTGGTTATGGAGAGGGCAACCTGCGAAATCATGCCTGCCTTCTTGGCATATTCCACGCTGAGGCGAAGATTACGGTGATCATTCAGACCGCAGAATGACCTTGAGATGTCAGTTCCCTGGGCCTTCTTTACCTTATACATAAGTTCACGCACATCTGCCGGAACAGGATTCATTCTCAATGCGTTAAGACCGCGCTCAAGCATATGTGTCTGAATGCCTACCTTGTTGAAAGGAGCCGTCCATTCACGCACGGCCTTGTTCGGATTCTCACCGAAAAGCAGATTGACCTGCTCGAATGCTCCGCCGTTTGTCTCCACACGGTCAAAGCATCCCATATCAATTATCGCCGGAGCGACTTCTTTCAATTGCGCGACAGTAGGCACATATCTGCCTGACGACTGCCACATATCCCTATAGACAAGGGAGAATTTAATTTCACGTCCCATATAAAGAAACTTATTTACTAATACTGGATTCCCACTGTCTTTCAGCCTGTTACGCCGGCACCTCCGGCCCAGCATGCCCGCCAGTCAAAACCCGTGTGAAAAATATTTGGCAAATATAGCAAAAGTCGAGAGCAGAGGGAAAATTTATTTTCACTATGCCGAGACCAAGCGTATAAATGCGCGAAGCGCAAATATAGCAAAAGTCGAGAGCAGAAGCAAAGCTTGCTTTGATTATGCCGA
>DBLW01000204.1 GCA_002298075.1 Bacteroidales bacterium UBA714
CTCGTTAAGGTAGTTCTGAAGGTACTCCGGGCGAATGTCGTGATAGACATCCAGCAGCAGTCGCTTTGCATTGGCGATGGCAATGTGCACCCAAGGCAGCACCTTGTCGACCTGCTTAGGTTCGATGACCTGATGTATATGCTCTTTCACAATTTTACTGAAGTTTGTATATGACTTTGAATCGTCTGACTTGATGGTCGAGTCCGGATCTATGTACATCTTGACCTTATCATCAATAGTCTCAGACCTGAGGTCTTCAATGACGAACATCTTGATATATTTCACGGAAGTGGGCTTGTCAGACTTTTTGGAGGGTGTTCCCTCGTGAGTCTGAGCCATTACAAGCACCTTGCTTTTCTTTTGGCTGCCCTTGCCGCGTTTGAGAGGTTTATCCTTCTCATCGTCAGGGACTTCCGTAGAAAAGAAACCCTCATCAAGTTCAATCATTCCACATGCCTCATATTCAGAGTCCCTTTTACCCATAGCATTACGGAGTTTATGAAGCAGTGCCCATATAGGGTTATAGTTCTTGTGCCCGAGCTGACGTTGAAGTTCTGCTGCGGAGAAACTTTTCTTCGTGCTTGTCAGAAGGTGCATCGCTATGAACCAGTACCTCAATGGAAGCTGGCTTCCGTGCATCACGGTGTTGGACTTGAGGCTCTGCCTGTAATGACAATGCTTGCATTCATAGCATTCCTTGTCCTTCTTCCAATAATGCTGTGCACTTCCGCAGCGAGGGCAGACTACACCCTGCTTCTCTCTGTATTCTTTCAACTTGCTTTTCAGGAAAGGCTTCCATAAAGTCTATAAGTCTCATATCCCTATTGTTTATAGAGACAAAAGTACTGACCGGATGTGCCGTATTGCTGCTCAAGCTCATTTTTAGGTAAAAAATTAATTATTCAATTACTTAATAACCAACCTATTGACAAGTATCACATTTCTTCAACAAGCTACTCAAAATAAGTTATTTTCTCACAACACACTATCATACAGCTACTTAACACCCATTAAACTTACAATATCAACTTTAAAGGCTACTGAATCAAATCCCCTCATTTTTTCCCGCAGATAAGTATCAAGATTAATCTTCCTGACAACATTGAGTTTACGGCATATGCTGGAGCTTACATTGTAAAAGGGTTGACATATGAAACTGCAGCCAGAAACAATGGCATAAATTTAAGCAGCTTTGATATATTCCCAGTCAAGTAAATTGCTGAATAATTCCCATATTTTTAGTATTTTTGCCAACCGTCCCCGGTGCTGGGGAAACTTATTGATTACAAACCGCGGCAAAAGCTATGTGCCACGTCACCGCATCCATATCATGAAATGCCGGACTGCCGCATTTAATTACCATAGAATATGGCCAACGAAAAAGAAGTCAGCATTGAGCTGAAACAGGAGGTAGCAAAAGGTTCCTACTCAAACCTCGCCATCATCACACATTCAAGAAGCGAATTCATCATAGACTTCGCATCCATGCTCCCTGGGCTTCCGAAGCCGGAGGTGCACAACCGCATAATCATGACTCCGGAGCATGCAAAAAGGCTTTTCCTGGCACTGCAGGACAATCTCAACAAATACGAAAGCCAGAACGGCCCCATAATCATCGGTGAAGCTCCTAAGGCCCCGTTCCCGATGGGAGGATTGGGTGGAGGCGCAAAATCCTGACATCATGACAGATATTCAGATGAAAAACAATCAGACAATGGAAGAGCGGCTAAAGAAAATCAAAGCTTTCGCATTCGATGTGGACGGTGTGCTGACTGACGGAGGCATACTCGCAAACCTTGACGGGGAGCTGTTCCGCACATTCGACTCGAAAGACGGGTTCGGACTGAGGATGGCCGCCATGCACGGATACAAACTCGCCATCATTACCGGAGGACGCTCTGAAAGCATCAGAATGCGCTTCCGCACATGCGGGGTAAAGTCGGAAGACGTGTATCTGGGCTCACGCGACAAGATGGAGGACTTCACAGACTTCTGCTCAAGGCATTCGCTCACTCCCGAACAGGTAATGTATTTCGGAGACGACATGCCTGATGTGCCGGTCATGCTGGCATGCGGGTGCGGAGTGTGTCCTCAGGACGCTGTCCAAGAGGCGAAAGAGGCCGCAGACCTTATAAGCGACCGCCAAGGAGGCAAAGGATGCGCAAGGGCAGTCATAGAGTCAGTCATGCGGCTTCACGGGACATGGAGTCTTGATATACAGGAATATAAAGCCAAATTCTGACATTTTCACGTTGCCCGTCAGCTGATTTTCGCCACAAAATCACGCAGTTTGCGACAAATTTCATTCTTTCACGGAATAGCCGGCCGCAGGTAGTGGCCGGCATTTTTTATGTTATAATTTTGCACCCCGAAAACGTGTACTATAACTTGAAACTACAATGAAATTTGAGAACAGGAACGTTCTGATAACCGGAGGAGCATCCGGAATCGGAAGACTTATGGGCATGATGGCCCTCGAAAAAGGAGCAAGGACACTTGTCATCTGGGACATAAATGCACAGAACATAGCCGCCACAACGGCAGAACTCGGCAGAAAAGGCAAAGTGAAAGGCTATGTTACAGACGTGTCAAACAGCGATGCAGTGCAAGCCTCATATAAGAAGACAATTGCAGAATGCGGTGATGTGGACATACTCATAAACTGCGCAGGAATAGTCACGGGGAACAGCACATTCGACAAAATGACGACAGCGGAAATCACCAGGACAATCGGCATCAATACAATCGCCCCGATGCTCGTTGCACGTGCCTTCCTTCCAGGCATGCTAAAGCGCAACAGCGGCCACATCTGCACAATAGCGTCCGCGGCAGGCATGCTATCCAACCCGAGAATGTCCGTATATGCCGCAAGCAAATGGGGCGCGATAGGCTGGTCCGATTCCGTAAGGATTGAACTCAAGAACATGAAGAGCAATGTTCATGTTACCACAGTGGCCCCGTATTACATAAACACAGGCATGTTCGACGGCGTGAAATCACGCATTATCCCGATTCTGAAACCGGAACATGTAGCCTCGAAAGTAATCCGCGCAATCGAAAGGAACACCGATTTCAAAGGCATACCGTTCACATTCCGCTTCATACGATTCTTCCAGGGACTGCTCCCGGCAAGCTGGTTCGATGTCATTTTCGGGGAATGGTTCGGAGTATATCACACTATGGACAATTTCACCGGACGCCGCAACAGCATTTCGGCTGCCAAGAAAGTATCATAAATATACACAAAAAAAACCACGAAAGAATACTTAATACTACATGCCGCCGAGGGAGTGTTCCCTCAGTGGATCAACGAATCGGCTTCCATGAAGCTAGAGTTACATTTCAGCAAATCATTATTAAACAATCACTTAAGCTTCATATCCATTTTCATGCATATAACAGATTAGAGACGTAATGAGTAGTAAATATACTCTATCAGACCATCCTTTTTCTTAAAACAAACACGATCATCATAATAATATACACAATACAAATCTTTTTCATGCCAAGGCCTATCCATTTTCTTCAAATCCAACGGAGACAAAACCGAGAAATTGTCACCAACCGTTATATCTGAATCCAAACCACCCAAGGTCACAACGAAACTCTTGCCTATAACCGTAAACCCAATAAACAGATTATTATTAA
>DBLW01000015.1 GCA_002298075.1 Bacteroidales bacterium UBA714
TATCTTCAGAAGATGAGCGGAATCATACTTGTCTGCTCGGTTGTGATATGGTTCCTTGGCTATTATCCGAACCATGATGCGTATTCAAGCGTGCGTGAGCAGCAGGAGCATTCGTTCATAGGCTATGTAGGCAAGGCAATGGAACCTGTGCTGGAGCCTTTGGGATTTGACTGGAGAATGGGAGTCGGCATAGTTGCCGGAGTCGGCGCGAAAGAGCTGGTGGTCAGCACTCTCGGTGTGATGTATTCCGAAGACGGGGCTGAAGCCGTTGTTGAAGACCATGGGGAGACTCGCCTGCAGAAAGCTCTGCTTAGGTCGGTGACTCCTGCCGGAGCGCTGGCATATATGGTATTCATCCTGCTTTACTTCCCTTGTATAGCGACATTCGTGGCGATAAAGAGCGAGGCAGGAGGATGGAAATGGGCGGTCATCACAGCCGTATATACCCTTGCGCTTGCATGGGCTGCGGCATTTGTCACCTTCCGTATCGCGTCATTGTTCATGTTGTAGAACCGTCTAAGGGCAGGGGGACATAAAAATGCGTATAAAACAAATATGATATGAGTACGGGAAAATTTTCAGGCTCCATGAAATTGGCGGAGCTGATAGGGATGAACTGGAAGCTGCTGAGTGTGCTTTCAAGGCTGAACATAGGGCTTGCCTTCGGTGAAAGGACAATAAGCGATGTCTGCCGGATGCAGGGAATTAATCTTGATTCATTCTTTCTGATATGCAATGCATATACTTATGATGATTATGTCCCGTCATCAGAACTGCTTTCCGGCGCCGAGCCTCTGGCCATTGTGGAGTACCTGCATAATTCGCATTCTTTTTATCTTGACAAGGAATTTCCTGCTCTTGAGAGCAACATCAAGGCCATGACAGAGCCTTGCGAGCCTGTGCAGCAGAAGATTGTGGGACGTTTCTTCGGCGATTACAAGACCCAGGTGCAGAAGCATTTCGCATATGAGGAGAAGGTTGTCTTCCCATATGTGAGGTCTTTGGTGGCGGGGGAAACTTCCCAAGGCTATTCGATAGAAAAGTTTGAGGAAAACCACAGCAATATAGACGAGACTCTCAATGACCTCAAGAATATAGTCATGAAATATATTCCGGACACCTGCGACATGGTGTTGCGGAATGAGGTGCTGTACGGGATTTTCCGTCTGGAGGAGGATTTGAAAAAGCATACGCTCATAGAGGACCGTGTGCTGATACCTATGGTCAACAGAATGGAGGAAAAATGAAGAAAGTTCTGCTCATAACGCCTTCCAGGATTATTGCGAGGGGTATCGGGACTATCCTTGGAGAACTCGGAGAGTTCCGTGTGGAGGGGATCTTGACAGACCTTTCACGGGATTCGGAGTCGCGTCTGAAGAATACGGACGCGGATGTCATAATAGTTGATCCTGTCGTGTTCGACTATGCCTCCCGTGCTTCTGCGCGCGGACGCATTTCTGCCAATTCCGATGCTGCGGTAGTGCTTCTCAACACTTTGTCCCAGGATGATGAGGCTCTCAAGCAATATGACAATTCCATCAGCATATATGATGCTCCTGTAGCAATTGTGAAGAAACTGCGTGATGCGATAGCCTCGCGTGAGGAAATCACTGAGCCGGAGGGTCCTGACCTTTCCGTCAGGGAGAAAGAGATTCTCGTATGCGTGGCCAAGGGAATGCTCAACAAGGAGATTGCCGACTATTATAATATTTCAATCCATACCGTCATAACCCACCGCAAGAACATTACGCGCAAGACCGGAATAAAGACCATAGCCGGACTGACCGTGTATGCGCTTCTGAACAATCTGATTGATTCAGGCAGCGTGGGACTGCTATGAGTAGCGCCTAGGAAGGCGGAGCAGTATGGAGGCAAGAGCTAAGATGCCCATGGTGAACGGGTAATACAGGTGCCCGATTATTGATATTGATGAAACATGTGCCAGTCCTGCAGCCATCAGAAGCTGTGCCCCGTAAGGAATCAGGCCCTGGACAAGGCACGAGAACGTGTCAAGGATGCTTGCCGTCTTGCGCGGGTCGAGGGCGAATTTTCTTGTGATGTCCTTTGCAATCTGTCCGGTAGTTATTATGGCTATCGTGTTGTTGGCCGTGCAAAGGTTGGCTGCCGAGACGAGGGCCGCTATGCTCAGCTCTGCCCCGCGCTTTGATTTGACCCGGCGTGTCATGCCTGAGGTTATGAAGTCCAGCCCGCCGTTTGTACGTATCACTTCGAGCATTCCGCCAGCGAGCATTGTGACGATTATGAGGTCTGCCATGCCGCTTATCCCGCTCCCTATGGATTCGAGCCAGAGAGTCCAGCTGAATTTTCCGGAGCCAAAGCCTATGACAGCATTGGCGGCTGTCCCTATTGTCAGCACGGCTGCCACGTCAACTCCGGATATTGCGAGAGCTATCACTGCGGCATAGGGAAGAACCAGGACCCATTCTACCGGTTCTGCCGCCCTTGGCATTTCCGGAACTGAAGAGCCGAGCAGCACGTAGAGTACGGTTACAATTAGGGCCGCCGGTCCCGTTATCCTCAGGTTTACCTTGAATTTGTCCGCCATGGAGCATCCCTGGGTGCGTGTCGCTGCTATCGTGGTGTCGGAAATGAATGAGAGATTGTCGCCGAAGAACGCTCCTCCGACTATTATGGCGGTTATGAAGGGCACGCCTGCCTGTGCAGCGGCGAACGTTTCCGGGCTTCCCTGCACTCCCGAGAGTTCATGTGCTATTCCTGCGGCCACAGGCACAAGGGCCACTATGGTCCCTACGCTTGTCCCTACGGACATGGAGATGAAGCATGAGACGAGGAAAAGGCCTGCGTAGAGGAATCTCCCGGGGAGTATTCTCATGGCAAGGTTGACAGTGGCGTCGATTGAGCCTATGTCTTTTGCGGTCGATGCGAAAGCCCCTGCAAGGATGAATATCCATATCATCAGCAGCACATTCCTGTTGCCGGCCCCTTCTGAGAATACGGTTATCCTTTCCTCAAGGGTCTTCCCGCGGCAGATGGCCATGGAATAGATTGATGCGATAAGGAACGCTGCAGAGATTGGAATCCTGTAGAAGTCTCCGGCCACAATGGAGGATAGCAGATATATGGCCAGGAACACTATGACCGGACTGACGGCCAGAAAGCCTGATGCCTTGCCTGACATCGGCCATTTCTGCCTTACGCTTGAGGTCAGTTCACGGATATATCTGTCTGGAATAATGCCCATTATAATGTATCTTGCGGCGGCGTGCCGCCTTTTTGTGTTTTTTACGGCCGCAAAGTTAAATATATTTCCTCAGAAGATGTCCGGACTGAGGAAAACATCTAAATTTGCAAGATGAAAAGCAAACTTGAAGTGCCTTCGGGCGAGTCCACCGTGCTGTTGCATACATGTTGCGCACCTTGTTCAAGCGCAATCATAGAGTGTCTGCTTGATAATGGAGTGACACCTGTAATCTATTATTGCAACCCCAACATATACCCCGCTGAGGAATATCTCATCCGTAAGGAAGAGTGCTCCCGATATGCCGAGGCCCTGGGCCTGGAAATCGTTGATGCGGACTATGACCATGATGCGTGGCTGGAGGCCATGGCCGGATTTGAAGGGGAGCCCGAGCGGGGCGGAAGATGCCTCAGGTGTTTCGGACTGCGTCTTTACAGGACGGCCTGCCATGCCCGCGAGAGAGGAATAAGGGTCATTACAACGACGCTTGCCTCATCACGCTGGAAGTCCCTTGAGCAGATTGACAGGGCCGGCAGATGGGCCTGTGCGAAGGCCAATTCACAGATGCCGGATTTGGGGGCATGTTCCGTGGCGGACCGGGATGCCGGGCAGGACATCTCCACGGATGTCATCTGGTGGGACCGTAACTGGCGCAAGGGAGGCCTTCAGGAGCGCAGGCTCCAAATCATAAATGAATACGGATTCTACAACCAGCAGTATTGCGGCTGTGAGTTCAGCATGAGGAAAGACTTACTGTAATTTATACTGATATGAGACTGGACCGGACTCTTTTTGTGCATATTGCGGCTGTGGTGACGCTTGCGGCCGTTTTCGTGAATCCGCTGTACGCGAGGCACAATATTCACGGACAGGAACTGGAGCAGCTCCTGCATTGCCTTGACAATGAACTGGACGGCAGCTGCAAATATGTGGATGAGAGGCTCAGGCGCATAGACTTCCTGCACAGGATGCATGACATGGCGGTTGTCACGGACCATCTGCACTATGACATGAACCGCAAGCTCTATGACGAATACCAGTCTTTCCAGTTTGACAGTGCGCTTTTCTATCTCACCGAGAATATAAGCCTTGCCGAGAAAATGGCTGATTCGGGCCGCAAGTCGGAAATGTCTGTGGAACTGGGGCATCTATATACCATTTCAGGGATGTATCTGGAGGCTCGAGAGGTGCTTTCGTCGCAGATTGATACTTCATCAATGGACAATGACGGGCTTCTTCACTATTATATGGTGCAGCACCGCTTTTACAGGGATTTCCGTGAATATTCCAAGAATCCGCTGATGACGGCGATGTTCGGCAGCAGGCAGGACTGGTATTGCTCAAGGATTCTTGAAATGCTTCCGGAAGACGATTTGAGACGGATGTCGATATTGATGAAGAAGGCCCTGGATGAAGAGGACTATATTCTTGCCGATTCCGTCAATATGGCTGCCATAGGGCGTCTGCCGCAGGAGTCGCATGAATACGCCGAGCATGCCTATTACCAGGCCATAATAGACTTTAAGCTTGAAAGGGAGACATTCCGTCACTGGTACACCCGCTCCGCCATAGCCGACATAAAGACAGCTACCAAGGACAATGCGTCGATAGCCTGCCTGGCCCGCCAGCTTTTCGAGGATAGGGCCGACCTCGAAAGGGCGTTCAGGTATATAGTTGCCTCCATGGATGACGCCATATTCTACAATGCCAAGCTCCGTCCGTGGCAGGTTGCCCAGATTATGCCTCTGATAGAGAAATCCTATAATGAAAGGATAGAGTCCGTCAATCATATCCGTCTGATTCTCACGATAATAGTCGGGGTATGCTCTGTCCTTCTGCTTATGTTCGCATCGTGGAGCTATTGGACATACCGGCGCATGAGGCGCAAGGCTGAGGAGGTTGACAGGATGAACAGGCAGATAAGCCTGGCAAATGAGGAGCTCAAGGCGATGAATGCCAAGTTGTCGGAACTCAATGTTGCGGTTTCCGAAGCCAACAGCATAAAGGAGGAGTATATCGCGCTCTTCCTCACCATGTGCTCGGACTACATCGACAAGATGATAGGTTTCCAGCAGGACATAAAGCGCAAGCTCACTGTCGGAATGGGTGCCGAACTGCAGAAGGAACTTTCTTCGTCGAAGCTGATGAAGCAGGAGCTTGACAATTTCTACAATATGTTCGACACGGCCTTTTTGAAACTGTATCCGAATTTCGTGGAGGAATTCAACAGCCTCCTCCGGGAAGAGGAGAGGATTGTGCTGCCTAAGGATGCCCTGCTCAATACGGAGCTTAGGATATTTGCCCTGATACGCCTTGGCATCTCGGATTCCACGAGAATCGCGGTCCTTCTGAGGTACTCCGTACAGACCATCTACAATTACCGCCTGAAGATGAAAAAACGCTCCAGATTCGAGCGGGATGACTTTGAAAAGAGGCTTATGGGGATAGGCGCCTATGAACGATAACTTACTTTTTTGAAGTCTTTTGTTTTGTTTAATATATTGTTGGCCAATATGTTATAATTATATAATTCTTCATCTGACTTACTTTGTCTTTACCTGCTGTTTGAGGTATTTGCCGGAACTTATAATTTTGTGCAAAACACAACAACTAAAAACCAAAAGCGATGAAGAAATTTTGTTTTGAGGCAGTCCTGGCATTGCTTCTGTGCGTTGGGGGGAGCATAACTTCCTTTGCCCAGCACAGGGTGCAAGGCTCGGTGACTGACACTGACGGTGAACCGCTCATCGGCGTATCCGTCATGATCGAAGGAACAGTGACAGGTGTCGCTACGGATCTTGACGGACATTATGTCATCGACGTACCGGGTCCGGACACTATTCTCGAATTCAATTACATCGGAGCACAGGCCCAGAGTGTGGCCGTAGGGTCAAGGACGCTGATTGACATTGTCATGAAAAGCGACCTTCAGCTCAATGACGTGGTGGTAATCGGCTATGGAACGCAGAAGAAAGCTGTAGTCTCGGCCGCAATCTCTACTGTCGGAAGCGAGATGCTCGACAAGGTAAGCGCAGTGCGCGTGGATGACGCCCTCAAGGGTCTCACTCCGGGAGTGAACGTGACCTCCGCGTCAGGCCAGCCTGGAGCAGGGTCCAAGATAAGCATCCGCGGCCTTGGCTCAATCAATGACACGAACCCTATCTATGTGGTTGACGGCATGCCGGTTGACAATATCGACTATCTTGCCCCGAGTGACATTGAACGTCTTGACATCCTCAAGGACGCTGCCTCATGCGCTGTCTATGGAACGCGCGGAGCCAACGGAGTAATCCTCGTGACCACAAAGAAAGGCTCGAAGGACAAGGTGTCGGTAAGCTACGATTTCCAGTACGGCCTGTCCAATCCTTGGCGCAAGAGGGAAGTCCTGAATGCCACCGAATATGCGGTCCTGATGAACGAGGCCGCAATCAATGACGGAAACGCTCCTGTATATGCGGATCCTTATTCATTCGGAAAAGGCACTGACTGGCAGAGCGAATTGTTCAACCGCAACGCCCCGCAGCAGTCGCATCAGCTCTCAATCAGCGGAACAAGCGGAAAGAACCAGTATTTCGTTTCAGCAAGCTGGTATTCCCAGGAAGGTATCATCGGCGGAAACTATGACCGCTCGAACTATGACCGTTTCACGGTGCGCGTCAACGACAGGTATTCGATTTTTGACAATACCAAGGACCGCACGTGGCTCAACAAGATGGGAATCAGCGTCAATGCTTCCTATTCCCGCACATTCACAAAGGGCATCTCTACCAACTCCGAGTTCGGTTCTCCTCTCGGTTCGGCGATAACCCTCTCCCCGATTCTCGGCGTATATGTCGATCCTGCAGATGAGCAGGCCGTGATAGACATGTATTCCAAGAACCCGCCTGCGCATGAGGTTGACCCTGACACAGGAGAGTTTGTTAACCCGAACTGGAGCGACTTCAATCTCCTGCGCGACAAGAACGGAAGGCTGTTCACGATTCCTGGTGCCGCATACAATGAGATGGTGAACCCTCTGGCTGACCTGTCGCTGCCCGGTGACAAGAACAATTATGACCGCCTGGTTGCCGGCGGGGAGCTGGAGTTCCAGATTTATGACGGTCTTACTTTCCGCTCTTCAGTGAATGTGGACCTGTCTTTCGGAGGTACTGACGGATGGACACCTAACTATTATCTGAACTCGAACCGCAGCCAGGGCTATTCTTCAGTCCACGGCACGATGAACCGCGGATTCGTTTGGCAGGTGGAGAACGTGCTGACATATCACAAGGTTTTCGCGGAAAAGCACAACCTCACTGTCATGGCCGGCCAAACGGCATATGCCTCAAGCGGAAGGTCGATTTCCGCATCAAGGATGTATCTTACGGAAGAAGACCCTTCAAAGGCCAACCTGAACTTCGCTACAAGCACGCGCAAGGACAATGACGGCTCTGGCTATCTTTACGCCGACTATCGCCTGTCTTCTCTTTTTGCCCGCGTGTCATATGACTTCGGCAACCGCTATATGGTGCAGGCTACTGTACGCCGTGACGGTTCTTCGCGTTTCGGAGCCAACAACCGCTTTGCGATATTCCCTTCCGCATCGGTGGCATGGAACATCAAGAATGAGCCTTTCATGGAAGGCAGGGCGCAGTGGCTTTCTAATCTGAAGCTCCGCGCCTCATGGGGACAGAACGGAAACGACAGGAGCCTCGGTGACTTTGCTTTCGCCGCCCTCACCTCTTCAGGAAACAATTATGTGCTCGGAAGCGGTGCCACATCAAGTGAGGAAATAATCAACGGCGTAAAGACCCAGATTACTCCGAACCCTAACCTCAAATGGGAAAAGAGCAATCAGACTGATGTCGGACTTGATTTCGGGTTCTTCGGCAACTCGCTCCAGTTCACTGCAGACTGGTTCCGCAAGGTTACTGAGGGAATGCTCATCCAGAAGCCTGTGCCTTCGTATCTCGGTGAGGCAAAGCCTTGGGGAAATGCTGGCCGCATGTCCAATACTGGAGTCGAGCTTGATGTCAATTACCGCTATACGATAGGCGATTTCCATCTCATGGTGGGAGCCAACGCTACATGGATGAAGAATACCCTCATCTCAGCCGGAAACGAGTCAGGAATCCTTGACAGGGCATCTTTCTCCACTGCCGGCGTCATCATACGCGGTGAGAACGGAATGCCGTTCCCTTATTTCTACGGCTACCAGACTGACGGAATATTCCAGAACTGGGACGAGGTGCGCTCATACACATATACGGATGAAAACGGCAATACGAAAATGATCCAGCCTAACGCGGTTCCGGGTGACGTACGCTTCAAGGACAACAACGGCAACGGAGAAATTGATGCAGATGACCGCAGGATGCTTGGAAAATGTACTCCTGACTGGACATACGGTTTCAATGCCTCCATTGACTGGAAAGGGCTTGACTTCTCGATGGTATGGCAGGGAGTTGCCGGGAACAGTGTTTTCGACGGAACACGCCGCACGGACATTTCTTCTGCAAACCAGCCTAAGTGGATGCTCGGACGCTGGACCGGAGAGGGTTCTACCGACAAGCTTCCACGTTTCACTGTTACTGACCCGAACCTGAACTGGAGGGTTTCCGACCTTTATATCAAGGACGCAAGCTATGTCCGTCTGAAAAACATCACTCTCGGATATACTCTTCCGTCAAAGTGGACGAACAAGATTTTCGTCAAGAAGCTCCGTTTCTATGTGGCTGCCGAGAATCTGCTCACTCTGACAAAGTATGACGGTTTCGATCCTGAAATCGCGGACTATGTCGATAGGGGAATCTATCCTCAGGCACGTACATTCCAATTCGGAGCCAACATCACTTTCTGATTACCCAAAAGAGATAAACGATGAAAAAGATATATTACATTTTTGCAGCGGTGCTGCTGTCGATGCTGCTGAACTCTTGCGGTGAGAAATGGCTTGCAGT
Organism: Bacteroidales bacterium UBA714; assembly: GCA_002298075.1. Taxonomy (GTDB): domain Bacteria; phylum Bacteroidota; class Bacteroidia; order Bacteroidales; family UBA932; genus Cryptobacteroides. The sequence continues at coordinate 9,160 of DBLW01000015.1, forward strand.
GCAGTCGCATGACAAGATATACATTGACGAATATTATAATTCCGAAGCCCGCATTTATGAGGCTCTGATAGCTGCCTATGACCCTCTCCAGTGGTTTGACTGGGGGCTGGACATGTATAATCCGATACCTATGATATATGAGGTAATGGCGGATGACATTTATCCTGGCGGCGCGAATGAGAGCGACAACCGTCATTTCCACCTCATGTTCAATTATGCGGCCGATCCGACCAATGTGCCTACAAGCGTATGGGGAATCTGCTACTCCGGAGTAAACAGGGCAAACTGCGTCGCCAAGTACATGCCCGGCGTGAAGAACATTTCCGCTGAGAGAAAAGCGGAATTTCTTGCGGAGGCCGCTGTGCTCCGTACATGGTATTACACCCAGATGTGGAAATTGTGGGGCAACATCCCTTATTATGAGGTCAATCTTGAGGACCCTTATCTGTGTGACCAGTCTCCGGCGGATGAAGTTTATGCCTCGATGGTAGCGTCACTTGAGGCTGCTATAGATTCAAAGGCTCTTCCTATGAAGCGCACGGCTGATGTGGGACGTGTAACATATGCAGCGGCCGCCATGCTCTATGCCGAGATAGTCATGTATCAGAATGACAAGGGCAGGATGCAGAAAGCCCTCGACTATATGGAGGAAATCATAACCGGAGGGCAGTATGGCCTTGTCGATGCCGCAGGGCTTGCGCAGATGTGGGAGCCTGCCGGAGAATGGAGCGAGGAGTCCATTTTCGAGATAAACTATTTCAGTGACGGGGCATACCGCTCATGGAGCGCTCCGCTTGTGGCCGGAGGAAGCATAATCCCGACCCTTTGCGGAATCCCTAAGATTACCGGAAGCTCGAAGTTCGGAGGTGAAGGCTGGGGCTTTTTCCCGATGACACAGGCTGCAGCAGATGCGTTCGAGGAGGGGGACCTGCGCAAGGCAGTAACCGTTTACAGGCCTGCTGACGAAGGGGCTACATATGATGCCCGCTACCAGGATACCGGAAATTACCTTGCAAAGACTCTTCCGCGCCTTGACGGCAACAGCGGCCAGATTGCGGATGCCGTCATGAACTATAACAACAATGTCCGCCTTTATCGTTTTGCCGAGACTCTGCTCAATGCCGCGGAACTTATCGCGGTCCATGGCTGCTCTGGAAAAGGCACAGCACAGGGATATCTTGACCAGGTGCGTTCACGCGCCGGACTCGGTTCTGTGGCCGCGAATCTTGACAACATCCTTCAGGAGCGTCATGTCGAGCTTATGGGAGAAGGAAAGCGCTACTGGGACCTTATCCGTTCAGGACTGGCCTCACGCGTGCTCACTCCAGCCGCAGACAAGGGCTCTTACCGCACGGCTTCATGGTCCGAGAGCAAGAAATGGCTTCCGATACCTCAGAGCGAGATAGATGCGGCACAGGGTACCCTCACCCAGAATAATTATTAATTGGGAAGCCTTTGACGGCTTCTTGAATAAGAAGAACAATCATGAGAGCATTTAAAAATATTCCGGTGTTTCTGGCTGTGGCCCTCCTTGCGTGCGGATGTACACAGAAATACCTTGAGATAGACTCTGCCAAGGTCCCCCAGGCCGCTGACTTCAAGGTCAAGGTGGATGTGGACCAGGAAACCAATTACGTCACCTTGACTCTTGAGAACAAGGAGATGGTGCCTATGTGGATTGTAGGCGATGATGCGGATGCTTCAGGAAAGAAGAAGTACGCCTATACTGGCAGCGGCACAATGCTTCGCTTCCGTGATGCCGGAGAGCATTCCGTTGAGGTCAAGGCTTATAACGCCCATGGTGTTTCAGTCGGGTCGCGTGTGGTCAAGTTCACTCTTGAAAACACTTGGCGCAATCCGTTCGACCCTTCAAAATATATCACCATGCTTTCCGGTTCGCAGTCAAAGACATGGGAGTGGAACAGCACGGTTGACGGGCATTTCGGCTGCGGTCCCAATGCTTCCGACCCGACTTCGTGGTATTCCGCCAATGCCGGGGACAAGGACGGACTGGGATTGTATGACGACAGGCTTACCTTCAGTGCTGACGGTAATTTCACATGGAACCCTGGCGAGGGCGGAACCGTTTTCGTGAATGCCGGCTCCGGATACAAGCCGGAATACAAGGAAGGTTCCGATGACTATCAGGTTCCTGCGGAAGAGTTCACTGACACATATTCTTTTGAGAACAATTGGAATGACGCCGGTGTGGAGGAGGTCTATCTCGTGCTTCCTGAGGGCAGGAATCTTTCCTATATTCCTCATATGACCGCATTGGACAATCCGCGCTACCTCGTAAAGGAACAGACCGCCAAGCAGGTGACTTTCGTTATGGATGCCCCTACGGAGAACGGAGGCGGAGGAATTGCATGGAAATATCAGTTCGTTGTTGAGGGAAGCGTGAAGCCTGATGACCCTGTCGGGCCGGTATTTGACCCGAACTCTCCTGACAATCTGTGGCTGGGTGCCGTTACCGATGACCACCATTTCTGGTTTGCTGACAATGATTGGGGAGAGATTGCCCCGTGCACTGTCACTTCAGACGGCAATCACCATGAGTTCGTGCTTCCGGAAGGAATCGGAGGCCAGCAGTGGCAGGGCCAGTTCTTCTTCCAGAACACAGGGATAGCTTCAAGCTCGGAGAAGACATATGACTTTTATTGTGTTCTCAGTGCTACTGCCGACCATGCCGGAGTTACGGTTAAGCTCTGCGACATGACTGACGATGCTGCGATAATCATTGACAAACGTTATGCGCTCAAGGCATATGAGGATTTTGAGGTGAAGATTATTGCCGCAGAAGGGGTTGACAGCGAGAATCTCAAGCTTGTTTTCGATTTCGGAGGCGGACAGGGCGGCTCGACGGTTGTCGTGAAAGATATAATCTTCCGCGAGAGCAAGGGCGAGGTGCCTCCGGTTCCGGATGACCCTACCATTTATGACCCGCTGTCGCCTGCCAATATGTGGCTGTCCATGAATGTGCTTGATATGTTCTGGTTCTATGCGCCGGGATGGACACAGATTGACAATCCGGAACTGAAGCAGGACGGCAATTCATACACTGTGGTTCTGCCGGAGGCAACAGGGGAGCAGTGGCAGGCTCAGATGGCTTTCAAGACTGACATGAGTTCGAGCGCAGGCAAGAAATACGATTTCTATTGTGTGCTCAACTCTTCTTCCGACCATCCTGGCGTTACGGTAAAGCTTGTGCTTGAAGGTGATGACAATACTTTCTATTTTGCTGACAAACACCGCCTGTCCGCATATGAGGACTATGTCTATAAAGTGCCGTCAATGGACGGAATAGACATGGACAAAATCAATCTTTTCTTCGATTTCGGAGGAAATGCGGCCGGAACTGAGATAACGATAAAGGACATAATTTTCCAGGAACACCAGGAATAACGGTATGTGAGAACGGACCGGGCACCTGTGAGGAAAGCCCGGTCCTGATTATATAGTCAAACTGATGAGAATGCTTTCTATTATATCTGCAGCACTGTTGCTGTGCTGCGCATGTTCGGTCCCGGAAGAGGCTCCGGCCGCCGAAGGTTCACTTTCCGTGTCTCCCTCTGAGCTCGTGCTCGGTTATGAGGAAGGTGAGGCTGTCATTGAGGTAACTTCCGACTGCGAATGGGGCGCTTCCGTGGCAGATGCCTCATGGTGCTCCATTTTTCCGGGCGGGGGTATTGCCGGGGAGACGTCCGTTAAGGTCAAGGTCGGCAAGAACATGTCTGCTGAAGAGAGGACCGCAACTGTCACATTCCGCTACGGAAATTCCCGCAAAGAGCTGAAGATTACCCAGACTCCAAGCAGTGACGGTCCGCAGATGTTTGTCCCTGAGGGATACAGGCTGATATGGAGCGATGAATTTGACGGGAAATCGCTCAATGACGACAACTGGACTGCCGAGACAGGGGCCGGCGGCTGGGGAAATTCCGAACTTCAGTATTATACTGACAGGACTGAGAATGTGGACGTGAGGGACGGAAAACTGGTGATAACAGCAAGGCGGGAGAACTACAAGGGTGCTCCTGTGACTTCCGCACGTCTGATTACTCTTGACAAGGTCAAGTTCCTCTATGGATATGTCGTGGCTTCGATAAAGCTTCCCAAGACAGCTAACGGCCTGTGGCCTGCGTTCTGGATGATGGGAAATGACATCCGGACCAATCCTTGGCCAAATTGCGGCGAGACGGACATCCTGGAGATGGGGCATGCGAACGGCATCAAGGCCGGCACCCAGGAGAAATTCCTGAACGGGGCCTGCCATTGGGGAGTTCCCGGCCACCAGTATTACGCCCATGACATTACGAACAGCTATTCTGTCCAGGACGGCAAGTTCCATACTTTTACCTGCATCTGGGACCAAGATTATATACGCATGTATATAGATCTTGAGACTTATCCGGATGCGCAGCCTTATTTCGAGATGAAGATTGTGGATTTCGGCGACAATGAGTTCCGCAAAGAGAATTTCATTTTGCTGAACCTTGCCGTCGGAGGCAACTTCCCCGGAATATGGGACATAGGCCAGGTTACTGCGCTCAAGGACGGCTTTGCCGAGATGGAAGTGGATTATGTGCGCGTGTTCCAGAAAAAATGAGAAGGAAGATGAAGACTTATATGAGGAATATCGCTTTGGCCTGCTGCGCGGCTGCTTTTTGCACCGTTTCATGCTCCGGCCCGTCAGGTGGCCGCGATGCCGATGCCGGGAAAAAGGCTGATGAACTTCTTGCCAGGATGACCCTGCGTGAGAAGATAGGGCAGATGAACCAGGTCTCGGGAGGCTACGGGCTTATGGATATGGCCGCCAAGGGCGAAGTGGGTTCAATATTGAATTGCGTTGATCCGGTGGAGATAAATGCAGTCCAGAAAGCGGCTGTTGAACAAAGCCGCCTGGGCATTCCGCTTCTGGTTTCCCGTGACGTGATACATGGATTCAGGACCATATTCCCGATACCTTTAGGGCAGGCGGCCACATTTGACCCTGCCATTGTCGAAAGGGGAGCGCGAGTGGCTGCCGTCGAGGCTTCTGCAAGCGGCATCAGATGGACATTCTCACCGATGCTTGACGTTGCGCGTGACCCAAGATGGGGACGTGTCGCTGAAGGCTCGGGAGAAGACCCGTATCTTGCTTCACTGATGGGAGAGGCGATGGTGCGCGGATATCAGGGGGACAGCCTGTGCAGCCGTTCTTCAATTGCAGCTTGCATAAAGCATTTTGCCGGATATGGCGCAGCTGAGGGCGGACGTGACTACAATTCCACAATGATTTCCGAACGTTCGCTGAGGAATACGTATCTGCCTCCGTTCAAGGCATGTGCGGATGCGGGAGCCGCTACCCTGATGACGTCTTTCAATGAGATAGACGGTGTACCTTCTACCGGAAACAGATGGCTTCTGAAGGACATCCTGCGTGACGAGTGGGGCTGGGAAGGAATGGTCGTGACCGACTGGAATTCGGCCGGAGAAATGATTGCACACGGCTTCTCGCGTGATTTGGAGCATTCAGCAGAGCAGGCTCTCAATGCCGGTGTGGATATGGATATGATGTCTTTCGGCTTCATATCTCACATGGAGAAGCTTGTCGCTGAGGGACGTGTAAGTGAGGATGATATAGACCGTGCAGTGCGCAATATCCTGAAATTGAAGTTTGAGCTGGGCCTGTTCGACAGTCCTTATGTTGACGTTGAGGCTTCGGCTGCGGCGGATTATGCTCCAGAGCACCTTGAGGCTGCATATCAGTGTGCCCTTGAATCAGCGGTGCTCCTTAAGAATGAAGGGAGTGTCCTTCCTTTGGACAATGCCGGGACAGTGCTTGTGACGGGGCCATTGGCGGATGCTCCATATGAGCAGATGGGCACATGGGCTTTCGATGGGCAGAAAGAGCATGTTGTGACTCCGCTTGCCGCTTTGAGGAGCCGGTATGACGTAATCTGGGAGCCGGGACTGGAATACAGCCGTGACACGGACAAATCTTCATTCGCGCGTGTGCGGGCTGCTGCTGCCAAAGCCGATGCTGCAATCGTGTTTGTCGGAGAGGAGGCAATCCTGTCCGGTGAGGCGCATTCTCTCTCGGATCTTTGTATGCAGGGAAGCCAGAGCGAGTTGCTGAGGGCGGTGCATGAGAGCGGGAAACCTGTTGTGGCCGTGGTGATGGCCGGAAGACCTCTGACCATAGAACGTGATCTCGAGAATTGCGATGCCATGCTCTATGCGTTCCATCCTGGCACTATGGGCGGGCCTGCGCTTGCTGACCTTATAAGCGGAAAGGCATCACCTTCGGGAAAACTTCCGATGACAATGCTCCGCCATGCCGGACAGGCACCGTTTTATTATAACCATAACAATACCGGCCGTCCGTGCAACGGCACAGAGACGCTTCTGGCCGATATTCCTGTAGGGGCTGGTCAGACATCCCTCGGATGCACGTCATATTATCTCGATACGGGTTACGGTCCGCTTTTCCCGTTCGGCTACGGGCTTTCTTATGCGTCTTTCTCATACGGAAAGCCGGAACTGGAGTCGTTTTCTTTGGAACGTGACGGGATTCTGCGTGCGTCGGTCAGGCTTGAGAATACCGGAGACATGACTGCAACGGAAGTCGTGCAGCTTTATGTACAGGATATTGTAGGCAGCGTGGTGCGTCCGGTAAAGGAACTCAGACGTTTCGAAAGGGTGACTCTTGCCCCCGGGGAATCGCGTGCCGTCGGATTTGAACTTCCTGTATCTGAGCTGGCGTTCTGGAATGCTGAAATGGAACATGTCGTTGAACCTGGAGATTTCAGGCTCTGGATAGCCGGTGACTCTGCTTCGGGTGAGCCGGTCTTGTTCACTGTCAGATAGACGGAATACTATTGTCATTATATCGTCACCGGTATCATGGATTTGTATTTGTTATCCATGATACCGGTGGTGTCTTGATTGTCAGATTTCAGTCTCGTATAGGCTGTCGAATATTTCTCGCAGGCGTTTTTCGTCAGCTATGATTCCTCTGAGCGTCTGCAGGCGCTGCGCATTGGGCGATTCCGGAATCCATAGCTTCAGATAGCCTCCTTCGCCATATTTGGACTTGATGTGAGATGCGCATCTTTCCCATTGGTCTTCCTTGTTGAGTTCCGGATGATTGGCAAGACCGTATTGGACGCATCTTCGGAGCACGGTCATCGGGTCAATCAGACGGTCCGATTCGGCTATTAGCCTGCCGTAAATCGTGCGTGGCTCGCGGTCTGAAGATGCCCTATGGTCTTCTGCCGCCTGGGCAATGGTCTCAATCTGTTCTTGCGTGAACCATTCCCTCAGCTTCCTGTTTTCCCTTATCATCCTGCCGGAGGACAGATGGTGGTGCTCACGTCCTTCGCTGAGTCCGATGTCATGGAAGGCGGCCGCCGCATACAGCATGTCCCGGTCAACATCGTAATACTCAGCCAGGGACTGGCTCTGTTCTATGACTGCGCGGGCATGGGCTCGCCCGTGGGCTTTGTCGAAGTTGTCGTAAAGCGGCAATACTTCTGTCTCTATGTATGTCCTAAGACTGATGTCGCGGCTCATTTCCTTTCTTGTATAATCTCTTGAAGCATTTCCGGAGTCATTCCGGTGAAGTCGTCTATGACCATATCACACAGAGGCTCAATAGACTCACGCGGATTGGTGGTCGCAAGGCCTATTACAAATGCTCCGGAAGCCTTGCCTGCAGCTATGCCATGGAACGAATCTTCGAAGACTACCGTTGTCAGAGGAGTCCCGCCAAGCGCTGACATGCCTTTCAGAAAGCAGTCCGGGTCCGGTTTTGACTTTGTGAAATCCTCGCTTGTGAGCACGCGGTCCACAAGTGCATTCAGCTCCGGCCTGGCCTTGTGTACCTGCTCCATTTTTCTTGCATTCGAGCTGGTTACGATTGCCGTCGGAATCCCGGCTTCTTTAAGAGCCTTGAGGAAAGTGTCGGCCCCTTTGATATAATCATAAGTCATGCTCCGTTCCAGCTCGTCAATTTTCCTTTCAATGAGTCTCCGGTCATTTTCATCCGGAATGTATTTGTCAAAAATCTGTACGAGTGTCTGCCCTTTGATTTTTTGGCCGAAATCTTCAATTCCTGTACTGAGTTCCCCCTCACCCAGCCTGTTCCAGAATGCGCTGTACTGGCTCTCAGTGTCTGATATCACTCCGTCAAAATCAAAGAGCGCAACAGTCTTTTTCACCTCTTTTGGAGTCATTTCCATAATGTTTGTGCATTTTATATGGCTATCATAGGCTCCTCCAGTGCTTTACGCAGCTGCCTGTCATACCTGAGGCGGATTTTGACTCCAGCCTCCTGGAACCAGTATCTTGTTGCAATCTCCTCTTCAATGAAAGGTATGATTTCGTTCTTTTTAAGCCTTATGAACTTTTCCTTGTCCATTTCCAGTGCTTTTCCCATAGCTTCCAGCTCTTCTGACATTGCCTCTGCAAGACCGTCCTTCTCGAGTTCTTTCTTCATCTGGTCGTAGAGGGTCTTTGCACTGCTCCTGTAATCGAACTCCTGTGTCTTTGCAAACCTTATGAAGTCTTCGAAGTCCTCATCGCTGAAATGGAATTCATCTGCCGGAGCGATGCTTTCATGGCGGCGCGCGAAGTCAATTACATACTGGTCGAGCACTCCGCCCAGAACAAGGGCATAGACCAGCCTGCTGTATGACGGCGAAGCAATTGCTACGTCAGGTGTGATTCCGCCTCCGTCACGCACTATTCTTCCTGAAGCGGTTCGGAACTCACGGGTCAGGGAGTCCGGTATATGGCCTACGCTTCCGTCATCGTTGCGGTGCGCATAATCTATCGCCTGTACGCATCGTCCGCTCGGAGTGTAGTATTTTGCGGTGGTAACTTTCATCTGTCCGTTGTATGCGAGCGGCCTTATGGACTGCACAAGCCCCTTGCCGTAGCTCCTGACTCCCATTATGGTCGCCCTGTCCATGTCCTGAAGAGCTCCTGCCACGATTTCGGATGAGGAAGCGGATGCCGAGTCGATGAGCACGATTATCGGAATCTCCGTGTCGATAGGCTCCTGTGTAGTGCGGTATTCCATTTTCGAATCTTCCGTGTTGCCTTTGGAGGAAACGACAAGCGAACCTTTGGGAACAAAAAGTGAGACAATATTGATGGCCTCGCTCATAAGTCCTCCTCCGTTGCCCCTCAGGTCAAGCACAAGGCGCTTCATGCCCTGCTTCTTGAGGTCGAGGAATTTCTGCCTGAGCTCTGAAGAGACGTTTTCCGTGAAACCGCTCTGGAGAATATAACCGGTGCTGTCATCGAGCATTCCTGAGTATTCGATGTCAGGGAAATGTATGCGCTCCCTCACGACTGGAATGTCCAATGTGTCACCGCTGCGGACTTTCCTGACCTTGAAAACGACAGTCGTTCCCGGCTTGCCTTTCATCTTGTCGCTGCTTTCCTTGGTCTCGAGACCTTTTGTCGGGAGGGAGTCTATTTCGAGGATTTCGTCACCGCAGCTCAGGCCGTTCTTCTGTGCCGGAGAACCATAATAAGGTTCGTTGATTATTACGTTCCCGTCCTTTTTCTTGTATATGATTGCACCGATGCCGCCGTATGTGTTGGATAGCATCATCTGCAGGTTCTCGTTTTCCTCTTCCGGAATATATACGGTATATGGGTCAAGCTCGTCGAGCATTGCGTCTATTCCCGCCCTCATTATCCTGTCAAGGGGAAGCGAGTCTACATATGAGCGGTTGAGCTCTTTGATTACGGAGTTGTGGATTTCTGTCCATTGGCCGAGCTTGAAGTTCTTGGACTGTGCGGATGCCTGCTCTGCTGCAATGGTCGCTGTGACGGCAAATGCCGCGAAGATTATCAATGTTTCTTTTTTCATCCTGTCGGAAATTTTTCTGTTTCTGGACGTTGTGTTCAGTGTCGTGCGGAAATACGGGTGCTCTCCTGCTTAGGGCCGCTGTGCACAATGGTATGCAGTTTGTTAATGTCCTGCCCGCCGGGGCATGTGCCCCTGCATATAACATGCCGCAAAAGTACGAAATATTTTTGCAATCCGGTCCAAGTTTTGGCGGTTGCGTTTTATTATATACCTTTGCGGCGGAATTAACGGTAATATTTAATAAGCAGTTTTATGAAATTGGTTTTTGCAACGGGCAACAGCGGCAAACTGCGTGAGGCTTCAGAAATTTTAGGCGAGGGCTTTGAGCTCGTTACCCCCGCGCAGGTAGGGATATCGGAGGATATTCCTGAAACAGGAAAGACATTGAGGGCCAACTCATTGCAGAAAGCCCAGTATCTGTACGACAAAAGCGGAAGCAATTGTTTCGCTGACGATACCGGACTGGAAGTGGATGCCCTCAGAGGTGCACCGGGAGTCTATACGGCAAGATATGCTGGAGATGACAAGGATTTCAATAAGAATATGGACAAAGTACTCCGAGAGCTTGAAGTGGTAAGCGGCGAGGCGAGCATGGCATCTTCGCTTGGGCTTAAAGTCAAGCCGGTGTCACGCAGGGCGCGCTTCAAGAGCGTCATCACTTTGATAATGAACGGAGAGAAACATATTTTCGAAGGTTCTCTCGAAGGAGTCATTGCCAATGGCAAGTCCGGAAACGGCGGCTTCGGCTACGACCCCATCTTCATTCCGGATGAGTATCCGGGCAAGACCTTGGCTGACATTACGGAAGAGCAGAAGAATATGATTTCACATCGCGGAAAAGCCCTGAGGGCCATGGCAGAGTGGCTTGCCGCAAATGCCGGCCGGACTGCCGCGTCAAAGTAGGGGAGTCATCACCCTGTATCAGATGCATTCGAATACGGATATAATAGTGCTGCATGTGACCAAATGCGGGGAGAGTTCCGCCGTGATACATACCCTGAGCCGGGAGTACGGACGGCGGGGACTTCTTGTACGCGGTCTGGGGAAAAAGGCCTCAATGGGCCGGTTCCTTCCGCTGAACATTCTTGAGGCGGACATTCAGCCTCCGAAGTATTCAAAGATGTACACGGTAAAGAACATCGTTCCGAAATACCCTCTGAACGGCATCAGGAACAATCTTTTCAAAAATTCCATGACAATGTTCATGAGCGAAGTCCTGTTCCGTGTAATAAAGGAGGGGGCCGTAGAAGACGGCCTGTATGAGTGGTGCGAAAAGAACATAATGCTTCTGGACGCCATAGACTCGGATTTCAGCAATTTCCACATAAGGTTTCTGCTCGAATTTGCGGTGACTCTCGGTTTCAGCCCCGAGACGGAAGACCTGATGCCCTTCGTCTCAGACCACTGTCCGACAGTGAGCCGCTTCATGAAAGAGTCTTTCGCAGAGTCAATGCTGATTCCCCTTTCCGGCCCCGTCCGCAACGAAATAGCCGAAGGAATCCTCCGCTACATAGAGTACCACACCGACTCCGCCCTGAACATAAACTCCCTCAAGGTTCTCCGGGAGTTGTTTGCGTGATTAAGGGAGGGGCTTATTCCTACTCAAAATCGAAGTACTTGATGTCCTTTTCGTCCAGATTGCGTCCGAACTGGACTTCAATCAGCCGTGGCTTGACGTTGATTCGGGTATTATTGGCTGTCTATATTAATATCTGCATGAGCTTTGTAATTTTCCGAATGTTCATCGTAAGATGCACATGGTGTATCCTAATTATTTGATATTACGCAGGAAAGTCACTACTTGTTCACTCTTTTCATAGTTTCTAATATCATCATATGACAAGCCTAACTTAGCCGCCATCACATCGCTATCCAATTTATAAAGATGGTTAGATGCGTACATGATTTTAGTCTCAATTAAAGCATTAATTACTTTCTTGCCTGTCGTATTATTACCAAAGACGAAGTCTATCTTCTCACGAAGTTTTGCTAACTCATGTTTACTGTGGGAGCGGAAGTCCAGAATGATAGACCTAAGTTTTTTATATAAGGCAGTTTCTTCTGATGTAAGTTCTTTGAGTTTTATTTCTACAGATGTCCAATAGTCACATAGAGGGTACTGTGGCTGTTGTGGACAGACTATACAAATAGACTTATTGGCCTTGCCTGGTCCTGATAATTGTAGGTATTGTTCATACCTCTGATTAACAACAATATCTTCGCATTCAAACATGAAGTCTTCCTCATCCGTCTGCCCGAAAAGTGTCATTTCGCAAGATTCTATAAAAAGTGTCTTACATTTTATATATGAAGGTGCTACTGTCTCTATATTTCTATGTGTAAGAGTAAAATCCAAAGGAACATTAACGTTTATGTACTCCAAACGTTTTCCAAAGTTAAGTATAGAATTAGAAGGGTACTCAACGGAACCTTTGTAAATCACCAATGCATCATTGCTGCCTTCGAACTCAAACTCGCATTTTACGAAATTATCGCCCTCTTTATATGTTGGGCTTTCCATAGTGAAGCTATAGTGTGCCGATTTATTGTTCAGTTCAAGAAATGACTCATATATGAATGGCAGAATCTTTGGGTCAATTTCTTCAAAGCCATACAATGCAGAATATATGAGGGAAAACATATAAGAAATACCATACTTATTGATATACTTATATGCCGCTTCGCTATATTTCTCTATATGTGTGAGCCTTGCAAGTATATAGCTCTCGAATACAATGTTCGCTATCCGTTTTTTACCAAGTAATGGATGTTCGTTTACCCATTCTTCCATGTGCTTATTATATTCTGCAAGGAAAGAGACATCGGTTATATCTATTCCCGGGAATGGAATATCCATAGTCTTATAGAGTACACGTGCACATTGTTCATCGTTGTCATAAGCTTTAGCTAACACAGAATCTTTAAACTCTTGGCTACGGTCCACCAACAAGTTTGATAGCAATATAGGCTGGACTTTCTCCTCTTTGTCTCGTTTTAGGATGCGTTCTATGATATCTACTATCAACTTCACACTTTTCACATTCTTCTCTTTCATTTCATTGAGCACCAAGCGATAGTTGGTATGCTCATCGAAGAATGCTGCTATTGACTGTAATACGGGAGCATAGCCGATGAAGCGCTCTGAAGCATGATTCTTGATTGAAGCCTGATCCTTAAAGAAGCCATTGATTGTATCAAGTATGTAGTCTCGAGTCTCCTTGTAGATAGCTTCATATCGAAGATAAGCAACAGACTCCACTGCCTTGTCAATAAAATCCTTTGCTTGACTCAATGTAAATGGTTCTATCTGTAGTGTAACAAATCTAAGTTCATTTTCAAAGAAGAAATTGGCAGCTAACTCTACAGCATTATATCTTCCCAACATGATTATCGGACACTCCTTCTTAGGCTTTAGAGACATCACGTCGTCCAAAAAATCAAGGTATCCCTGGTTATTAGTTTTCATATAACCTTCATCTAAGGCATCGATAATCAATGTGCTCTTGCCTTCAGCAATATTATCCATAAAAGCAAAGCAATCTTTCCGGTCCATGCGCTTTGTCAACAAACCAGCCAATGAGTTTCCTGCCACGACTTTAGTCTGTCCCAAATCGAATATAGGGCACTTCAACCAATTTGACATTTTTTTTGTTAGTTCAGACTTTCCAGAAGCGCCAACAGCCTCAATTAAAATGATGGTAGCCTCTTTCATGTCATTCGGTGAATAGTCGCTCACAACGGAAAGTACAGGAGCAATAAATTTCGGATTTATCGTTTGCTCCACCCTGAAATCGGGCTGAATATCATTCATCTTATACTCGAATGGCACATAATCCTTTGATTTTATGCGCATCAGTATAGTCTCTAGGCCGTAGTTCTTGCTTGCTTTAGCTTGTTCTTCCATTATGTTTATTTTAATACATTCTTAGTTAATTTAAGTTTCGCAAGTGCTAAAATAGCATAATAAAAAAGGCTAAAGGTTTCGATAATCCAGTGATTATCACTATATTAATGTCATCAAACAAACAATATAGAACACTTTAGCCATGAACAAAAATAGACATATTATCGGCGAACTCCAAGAATTTTTTGCAAACAATGATGCCAGCAAGGCAATAAACAGCATATCAACCATTATGAACAGCATAAGGATACAGAGCAAAGTCATCGGATCAGTCAAGAATCCGAACTGCAAGTTCAC
>DBLW01000073.1 GCA_002298075.1 Bacteroidales bacterium UBA714
TCGGTTGCCTCCGCTTTTTTTGTGGATATTCATGAATGTTGTAGGGCTGTGCTGCCTGGCAGAATCCGGATTACCTGCAAAAGTAAGTGCTTGTCATAAGCGTGCTCCTGCTTCACTACAGCTATAATGCATATGATCGGCAGAGCGGCGATATGCTGAAAATTGAGCCCAAAGCATCTGAATATAATTGTGGTAGAATATAGTTGTGGTTATATCCTATCCACGGAAATGCCATTTCAGGTGGACAGGAAAGGCAGAAACAGCTTTTCATCCACAGAAAGACGTTCCTGGATGGATTATATTGAGCATCGTTTTTTGACAGCTCCGCCAAAAAGCACATGGGGTCTTGTAATCGATTGACAATCAATATCTTATAAAACAATATCAAATATATGGAACATACTGTTTTTTGCAATGTATTGATTATCACTACAATATAGAACCCCATATGAAATACAAGCAGCCTGAAAATGTGACGAACAGACGGAAAGACGTAAATTAACAATAAGACAGCGGATTAATAATGACAGAGTATTTACGTCAGGAGCCATGTGAGTTCCCGTACCTGCAAAAGTTTCTCACTCGGTCTGTGAGGTTGTTGTGCCGTACACACTTTTGCTGATGCTGCCTGCCCGCACACATCAGAGCACACAGTCTTAGCACAATGTTTTACCGGTAAACCGCTTTTGTGAGGTGTATAATGTCTTTAATTTCAGTTATTTAAGAATGTGAGGTTCCCCATTTAAGGGCATCGTATATTCGTAATGTTTTGATAGATATGGATTTATGTTTCCCGTAGCTGCCACAACGTATAGTTCTTTCATGGCCTGCTTTGTTCAGTTTCTATGGAGCAGCCGAAACGTACTGGTAAATGTAATGCTTTGATATTCAGAGGTTTGTTGATGTGCGATTCCCCATTTCGGGGCATCGCGTTTCAGTATTTTGCTATATATCAAATAGTTGGATTTTCCTCCGTTGTGGGGACTTTTTGCCATATGGTGCAAGGTCTGCCGGTATCAGAATGCTCGGTGCGGGTGTAAACTATTGATAATCATATAAAATAAAATGGGGCTGACTTGAAACTATTAGTCAGCCCCATTTTTCTTGTTTTTCGGTGAGGTTAATCACGACTCGCCGCTAAATATTCAATTATCAGAGAGTTGTCCAAATTTTTTAAACAGCTACATTGTAATTGAACGAAATGTAATGCTTTACCGTCTGCTTAATCTTCCAAGACCAGTTCCACCGGGCAATGGTCTGAGCCGAAGATTTCGGTGTGGATACCTGCCTCAATTATGCGTTCGCGCATGTTTTCGGAAACGACAAAATAGTCGATGCGCCACCCGGCATTCTTTTCCCTTGCCTTGAAACGGTATGACCACCAGGAGTATATGTCCCTTGCGTCAGGATGCAGATGCCTGAATGAGTCAATGAATCCGGCTTCCAGTAGCTGAGAGAATTTTCCCCTTTCTTCATCTGTAAAGCCGGCATTGCGCCTGTTGCTCTTGGGGTTCTTCAGGTCAATTTCCTGGTGTGCAACATTGAGGTCTCCGCACACCACCACTCCCATTTGTCTGCCGTCCGCGTTCGTGCGTGCAGCCAGTCCCGTCAGATATTCCCTGAAATCGTCTTCCCACTTCATTCTGTACTCAAGGCGCGCGAGAGCATCCTGAGAATTGGGGACGTACACGCATACAAGGAAAAAGTCCTGCATCTGAAGTGTTATGACCCGGCCCTCATGGTCGTGTTCGTCTATGCCGATGCCATAGCTTACCGACAGGGGCTCGTGCTTTGTGTATATGGCTGTTCCGGAATACCCTTTCTTGTCTGCATAGTTCCAATAAGACTTGTAGCCAGGAAATTCCAGGTCGAGCTGCCCTGCCTGCATCTTGGTCTCCTGCAGGCACAGGAAGTCTGCGTCGAGTTCCGCGAATATGTCTGCGAATCCTTTGCCGCATACGGCACGGAGTCCGTTAACGTTCCACGATATTAGTTTCATCTTTCTGATGCTTTAATTCAATAAATCCGGTTGTCACAACTCCTTGGCATCATGAATAATCATCGACATGTGCTGTGCCGGATTTTTCGGCGAATCGTAATGACGTGATATGCCTGTCTTTTATAAGAAATCAGGTATGCGAAAATACATGCCTGTGATTGTGTATTCGGATGATGGCCAGTGTGTTATGGTTTTGTTCCGTAGCCGGCTGCATATTCTGCAGCGGTGCTTGTCATTATGCCTCCGGCTTCGGAGCTTCGTCAGTCGAGAGTCCACTCGATTCCGTCCTTGGTGTCCTTTATCTGGATTCCGATGGCTTTGAGTTCATCACGTATGCGGTCGCTTGTCGCCCAGTCTTTTGCAGTTTTTGCCGCTTTACGCTGTCCGATGACCATCTGCATCAGCCCGTCTATGGTCTTGGCTGCCTTTCCGCCGCCGTTTTCTTCATCCTTGAGACCGAGCACTCCGTAAACTATATTGTCAAACAGATCTACAAGGGCCTGGAGGTCTTCTTTGGACAGCTTGAGCTTCTTGTCTTTTGCGCTGTTTATGAGTCTTACCGCGTCAAATATATGTGACAATGCGATAGGAGTGTTCAGGTCGTCGCAAAGGGCTGTATAGGTGTTCTCGACAATGTCCTTGATTTCCTTGCTTGTTGCAGTTATGCTACCCTCCTCAGGCGCAGTTGATGTGAGGAACTCTCCGTATGCAAGGCTGCCCGCGTCATGTCCGTCAGTTCCTTTTGCAGTTGATGTCACTTCTGCAGCGGATGCAAGTTCTTTCAGGTCCTTGGCAGCTTGCAGAATCCTTTTGAGACCTTTTTCCGCTGCCTGAAGTGCCTCGTTGCTGAAGTCAAGTGTTCCGCGGTAATGTGCCTGGAGTATGAAGAAGCGTACTGTCATCGGAGAATATGCCTGTGCAAGCTTCGGATGTGTACCGGCAAACAGCTCAGGAAGAGTGATGAAATTGCCGAGCGACTTTCCCATCTTCTTTCCTTCGATGGTAATCATGTTGTTGTGCATCCAGTATCTGACTCCGCCTGTTCCCCTCGAAGCCGTATTCTGTGCAATCTCGCATTCGTGGTGAGGGAACAGCAGGTCCATTCCTCCTCCGTGTATGTCAAATTCTTTTCCGAGGTATTTCTCACTCATTGCGGAGCATTCGAGATGCCAGCCCGGAAAACCGTCGCTCCATGGCGAAGGCCAGCGCATGATATGTTCCGGTGAGGCCTTCTTCCACAATGCGAAGTCATATGAGGCACGCTTGTCCTGCTGTCCGTCGAGCTCGCGCGTCCCTTCCTTGACCTCATCGAGCGTGCGTCCCGAGAGGATTCCGTATTTGTGGTCCCTGTCATATTTCATGACATCGAAATATATCGACCCGTTGCTTTCATAGGCGTAACCAGCGTCAAGGATTTTCTGTACTATGGCAATCTGCTCCATTATGTGTCCGGATGCCCTCGGCTCTATTGATGGCGGGGCTACGTTCAGTTCACGCATTGCCTCATGATAGCGGAGGGTGCATGCCTGGGCGACTTCCATAGGCTCCAGCTGTTCGAGCCGTGCCTTTTTTGCGATTTTATCCTCGCCCTCGTCTGCATCATGCTCAAGATGTCCGACATCGGTTATGTTCCTGACATAACGGACCTTATATCCGAGATGCCTGAGGAGTTTGATGAATACGTCATATGTCACTCCCGGTCTTGCGTGTCCCAGATGTGCGTCTCCATAGACCGTGGGACCGCAGACATAAAGGCCTA
>DBLW01000116.1 GCA_002298075.1 Bacteroidales bacterium UBA714
ATAAAGCTCCTGCAAGGAAGAGGCTCACCGAGAAGCTGAGCACGATGCCCCGGAGGCCGAGGCCCCACGGGATGGCGAAGAGGTAGGTGCAGGGTAGTCCGGCGAAGATATAGCTTACGAGGGCTATCCAGAACATGGGCACGACGTGGCCTGTGCCGCGGAGCGAGTTGGCGAAGCTGATTTGAGTGGCGTCGCCCAGCTGGTAGAGCACGAGGGGGAATATGAGCGTGTATGCGAGGGCGAGGACGGCGGGGTCGTCGGTGAAGGCTTGCATCAGGAGCCGTCCGCCGCCGACAAAAACGAGGCTTGACATGCACATCACGGCGAGCATGACGTGGTATCCGGCCCATGCCGTGCGTCGCATTTCGGAGCCGGAGCCGTGGCCGGCGGCGTGGGCCACGAGGACGGTTGTGGCCGCGCCGATGGAGTAGTAGACGCAGAATCCGAGCATGCCCACGACGATGATTATCTGGAAGGCGGCGAGCTCGACGGCGCCGAGCCATCCGGATATGATTGCGGCGCCGGAGAAGGCCCCGGTTTCGAAGGCCATCTGCAGCGACAGCGGCAGTGAGCCGATGACGATGCGGCGGGCTTTTGCCGCCGAGAGGCGTGCTCGGCGGAAGGCCGCGATGTAGGGTGCGTTGCGGCGTGCGCGGCGGAAGAATACGTAGATTACCGCCGGGCATAGCCAGCGGGCGAAGAGTGTGCTCAGTCCGGCGCCCGTAAGTCCCAGCTCGGGTGCGCCGAGGTTGCCGTAGATGAGGATGTAGTTGCCGAGGATGTTGAGGGTGTTGGCCGTCAGGACTATGGCCATCGGTGTCTTCGTGTCGTTGACGCCGTAGCTCCATTGGGCGAATACGTTGAAAAGCGACACGGGCAACACTCCGGCGAGGTATGTGATGAAGTAGGGCCTGATCAGGGGGAGGAGTTCGGGCGGCTGGCCGAGGCGCGGCAGGGCGAAGTAGACGCCTGTCATGGCTGCGGTGACGAGCAGGGCGAATAGGGTGTTGACGATGAGCGAGGTTTTGACTTCGTTGCCTATGGCGTCGTTCTCGCCTCGGGCGAACATCGCTCCCACAACGGGCGTGATGCCGTAGGTGAAGCCCACGCAGGCGAGGATGGCCACGTTGAACACGTTGTTGACGAACGATGCCGACGCGAGGGCTTCCGTCGAGTAGCGTCCCACCATGATGTTGTCGGCGAATCCTACCAGTATCATGCCAAGCTGGCCCACGAGAATGGGCCAGCCGAGCTTGATTATGGATTTGTAGCGTTCGGTCACGGAGGGGGTGTGTCGAGGTTTTTCGCGTTGTCGCGGAGGTCAGTCGCGTGAGTTGCCGAAGAAGCGGAGGAGGTAGAGGAAGAGGTTGATGAAGTCGAGGTAGAGCGTCAGGGCGCCGAGTGTGGCCAAACGGCCTGCCTGTTCGGGGAGGGCGTACTGAGCCATGTTCTTCACCTGCTGGGTGTCCCATGCCGTAAGGCCTACGAACACTATCACGCCGACGATGCTGATAATCCAGTCGAGGCCGCTCGAACGGAGGAAGATGTTGACGAGCGAGGCGATGATGAGCCCGATCAGGGCCATGTAGAGGAATGAGCCGATGCGGCTTAGGTCGCGGTCGGTGAAATATCCGTAGACGCTCATTGCGCCGAAGGTGCCGGCAGTGATGAAGAATGTCTTGATCATTGCCGTGGGGCTATATGCGAGGAATAGCGTCGAGAACATCATGCCGTTTATGATTGCGAAGACGTAGAAGAGCACCGAGGCCATTGCCGAGCTCATTTTCTGAATTGCTCCGCTGAGGCCGATGACGATGCCGAATTCGGCGGCGATGAGCACCCACATCAGCCATGAGTGGGTGATGTAGAAGTTGATGAACGATGACGATGCGCAATAGACGGCTGTGAACGCCGTGGCCAGAAGGCCGAGGGTCATCTTGAAGTAGACCCGCTTCATGGTGCTGTTCACCAGCGAGCCCACCCGTGCGGTGTCGGCGGGATATTGCTGGTATTGCTGATGGGAATTATAGTCGGGATACATATTTTATGATTATTGTCGTTTATGCTATTAACAATTGTTGGATTACATTCGTTCGGGCACGTTGATTCCAAGCAGACCCATGGCGGTGCGCACGGTGTGTGCTGTTGCCTCGGAGATGGCCAGGCGCAGCGACCGCACGGCCGAGTCCTCTTCGCGCAGGATTGGGCAGTCGTGGTAGAACTGGTTGTATTCCTTCACCAGGTCATATACATAGTTGGCAATTAGCGCGGGAGAATATGTGCGGCCGGCCTCAGCGACAACCGCAGGAAAGTCGGCAAGACGCTGCACAAGGGCTATCTCCTTTTCGCCAGGGACAACATCGGAATAAGACCCGATAGCGAAGCCCGACTCAGCGGCCTTGCGGAGGACGGAACGGATACGGGCATAGGTGTACTGTATGAACGGGCCTGTATTTCCGTTGAAGTCGATAGACTCCTTAGGATCGAAGAGCATGGTCTTCTTAGGATCAACCTTAAGGATGAAATACTTGAGCGCACCGAGACTTATCATCCGGAACAGGGCATCCTGCTCCTGAGCGCTCAGGTTGTCTATCTTTCCGAGCTCAAGAGATGTCTCCCTTGCTGTATTGTACATTGCCGAAATCAGGTCATCGGCATCAACTACAGTTCCCTCACGCGACTTCATCTTTCCCTCAGGAAGCTCCACCATACCATATGACAGGTGGTAAATGCTGTCAGCCCAGTCAAAGCCGAGCTTTCCAAGAATGAGCTTAAGTACCTGGAAATGATAATTCTGCTCATTTCCAACAACATAAATATGCTCGTCAAGGCTGTATTCCTTGAACCTCTGCTCTGCAGTTCCGAGATCCTGTGTCATATATACAGAAGTGCCGTCGCCGCGCAGCAAGAGCTTCCTGTCAAGTCCGTCTGCTGTCAGGTCACACCATACGGAACCGTCCGCCTCCTTCCCGAATATACCGTCCTGAAGCCCCTTCTGGACAAGCGACTTGCCGAAAAGATAGGTCTGGGACTCATAATAAGTCCTGTCGAAGCTGATGCCAAGATCCTCATAAGTCTTGGCAAAGCCATCATATACCCATCCGTTCATTGTCTTCCAAAGCTCCACAATCTCAGGGTCTCCCTGCTCCCATTTGAAAAGCATTTCCTGGGCAGCCTTAAGGGAAGGAGCATTCTTCTTTGCCTCATCCTCTGACATTCCGCCTGCCACAAGACCGTCAACCTCTTTCTTGTAAAGGTTGTTGAAGGCAACATAGTAATCTCCCACCAGGTGGTCTCCCTTCTTTCCGGAAGACTGCGGAGTCTCACCATTGCCAAGCACCTTCCATGCGTACATTGACTTGCAGATGTGGATTCCGCGGTCATTCACAAGATTGACCTTCATCACATTATGCCCGTTCACCTCAAGAAGCTTCGCGACTGACCATCCGAGGAGATTGTTCCTTATATGGCCCAAATGAAGAGGCTTGTTTGTGTTCGGAGAGGAATACTCAACCATTATGGTCTTCCCTGTCGGAGGAAGCTGACCGAAATCCTCAGCAGCCGCAATCTCCGCGAACATGCCGTTCCAATAGACAGTAGAGAATGAGATGTTGAGGAATCCCTTTACTGTATTGTAGCCATCAATCTCCGCGACATTGGCCTTGAGCCACTCGCCGATGGCGTTTCCGGTATTCTCCGGTGTAGTCTTGGAAGTTTTCAGAAGCGGGAACACCACAAGCGTGTAGTCCCCTTCAAATTCTTTTCTTGTCACCTGCACCTGAAGCAATGCAGGACTTATTTCAACGCCGTAAAGCGCCTGAATTGCTTCAGACGCTTTAGCTATGATAAATGTTTCCGGTGTCATATCTTAACCTAAATAGCTTTTCAAAAGTCTGCTTCTTGAGTTGTTCTTGAGTTTGCGGATAGCTTTCTCCTTAATCTGGCGGACACGCTCTCTCGTAAGCCCGAAACGCTCTCCGATTTCCTCAAGGGTCATCTCCTGGCAGCCGATTCCGAAGAAAGACTTGATGATTTCCCTTTCGCGTGTGGCGAGAGTTGAAAGCGCCCTTTCAATCTCCTTATTCAGAGACTCGTTCACAAGTCCGCGGTCTGCGCTCGGAGAGTCATTGTTCACCAGCACGTCAAGCAGGCTGTTGTCCTCGCCCTCGACAAACGGCGCGTCAACTGACACATGGCGTCCGGAAACCCTCAGCGTGTCGGCAATCTTGTCCTTAGGGACATCTATCATCTCCGACAGTTCCTCGCTTGAAGGCATTCTCTCATTCTCCTGCTCGAATTTTGACAGAGCCTTGTTTATCTTGTTGAGAGAACCAACCTGGTTTAGAGGAAGCCTTACTATCCTCGACTGTTCAGCGAGAGCCTGAAGTATGGACTGGCGAATCCACCAGACTGCATATGAGATGAACTTGAATCCCCTGGTCTCATCGAACTTCTCCGCAGCCTTGATCAAGCCGAGGTTTCCCTCATTGATAAGGTCCGGAAGGCTCAAGCCCTGGTTCTGGTACTGCTTTGCCACAGAGACCACGAACCTCAGATTGGCTCTTGTGAGCTTTTCGAGAGCAGCCTGGTCACCTTTGCGGATTCTCTGGGCAAGCTCCACCTCCTCCTCAACGGTAATGAGTTCCTCCCTGCCAATCTCCTGGAGATACTTGTCCAAAGACGCGCTTTCACGGTTTGTAATCGATTTTGTAATCTTAAGTTGTCTCATCTACAAATATTATGTTTATTTTTTCTTTCCTATATTCCGAAGCCGAAATAGCCTGTCCTTCCGGAAGAGGTCATGCCCTCCACAAAAACCGCCCTCTTCGACTTCTTGACGACATCTATCACATCCTGAGGAGTCTTGACTGGAATGTCATTCACATACTGGATGATGAATCCTTCTGTCGCGCCTGCCTCCATCAGCTTTCCCGGACCGAGTTCCACTATCTCCACTCCCCTCTTAAGGCCGTAGCGCTTGAGCGTTTCCGCAGAGGCTTCCTTTATTGAAGAGCCGTAAAATGCTACGGAACCGTCATCAGCGACAGTGCCGTTCTCCTGGGACGTCCCCTTGAAAGTCACGTCAAGCTTTTTCTGCTTTCCGTCCCTTATCACCGTCAGTACAGCCTTGTCTCCAGGGGAGTATCTGCTGACGGCCTCCTGCACGGAGGATGAGGTCGTAATCTTTGAAGAATCTATTGCGACAAGGACATCTCCGGCCTTAACTCCGGCCTTATCGGCAGCCCCGCTTTTAGAAACCTCAACAATATATACGCCGTTTCTGGTAGAAAGTTTCAATTCCTCAGCAATTTTATCGTCTATCTCACGCATAGTTATGCCGAGAATAGCTCTTTTCACGCTTCCGAAATCCATCAAATCGTAAGCAATCTTTTTGACGATGTTTGAAGGGACAGCAAACGAATATCCTGCATATGACCCTGTCTGTGAAATTATTGCAGTGTTTATTCCTACAAGATTGCCGGACTTGTCCACCAAGGCTCCTCCGCTGTTTCCAGGATTCACCGCCGCATCAGTCTGTATGAATGACTCTATTTTAAATTCTCCGGTATAGTTCGGCATTGAACGGCCTTTTGCGCTGACGATTCCGGCAGTTATGGTAGAGCGCAGGTCATAAGGACTGCCTATCGCTATCACCCATTCGCCAAGCCTCAGTTTGTCAGAGTCACCGAAAGGAATCACAGGGAGTCCTCCGGCATCAATCTTAAGGAGAGCGACGTCAGTAGCCGGATCAGTGCCGACCAAAGTTGCCGGATATGTCTGGTTGGTGTTGAGGGTAACCTCTATTTTGGTCGCACCCTCTATCACGTGATTGTTTGTGACGATATAGCCGTCTTCCCTGATTATGACTCCGGAGCCGCTTCCCACACGTTCACGCTGCTTGGGTGCCCCCTCCGGATAGCCGAAGAAGAAATCGAAAATCGAGCTTGGAGCCTGTGAAGCCCCGCCTGATGATGTCACTTTGACATACACCACGGCATCAACCGCAGACTCCGCGGCATACGTGAAGTCCGGCCAGTTGTCCTGCGCCAGATTTACTGTCCTGAACTGCGGCCCCTGAGCCGCCTGCATACTTTCGCCAATCTCCGGTTCCATTGATTTCACGACCGAGTAGGCCGTAAGCCCTCCGGCCACTGCGGACAGGAGAGTGATCAGAATACCTTTTCTCATTATGAATTTGTTTTTGACATTTTGTTCCCACAAATGCAGCCCGGCACGTTTTTTATGCTGACATCAGCACCGGCACCGGACCGCACCGCGAAAAAATCAAAAAATATGCCATCGGACATGCTTCCTTGTCGAAAATTATTACTACATTTGTAGGTTGACGCATCCGTCCATGGCAACAGCGGCGGCAGCGCCCCATAGAAGCAGTACAAATTAAAATTAGATGTCATGAAACTAATAATTTCAAGTTCAGAACTTCTGAAAGGAGTGATGTCAGTATCAAAGGCGATACCTGCGAAGTCACCTCTTCCGATACTGGAGAATTTCCTTTTCGACCTGAAAGGAAATGTGCTCGAGATAACAGCATCGGACTCTGAGCTGACGCTCAAGACCCAGATAGAGACAGAGAATACCACTGAAGAGGGAAAGATAGCCGTACCGGCAAAGCATATGATGGACCTGCTGAAGGAGCTGCCTGACCAGCCGCTCACAATAAGTACCTCAAGCGAGAGTTCCTTCATCTGCAAATGGGCAAGCGGAGAATCCACCCTCCCGTATTTTCCTGCGGAAGACTACCCTGAAATAACAGGAACGGACGAGACTGCCGTAACCATCACATTCCCGGCACAGAGCCTTGTTGACGGCATCACAGGGACAATCTACGCAACAGCCGACGATGAGATACGCCCTGCAATGAACGGTATCCTCTTCGACATTGACCCGGCCTCAACCACTCTCGTGGCATCGGACTCGCATAAGCTCATCTGCTATACGACTGCCGATGTGAAGGCCTCCGAGAAGGCATCATTCATACTGCATAAGAAACCTGCGGCAATCCTCAAGTCCATCATAGGAAAAGATGCGGAGACCGTGGAGATTTCCTTCGATTCGAAGAACGCGGTATTCAAGTTCAACACGACCATGGTAATATGCCGTCTTGTGGTAGGAAAATATCCGAAATACAGGGACGTGATACCTCAGAACAACTCCAACATCCTGAGAATAAACAGGATGCAGCTTCTGAACACGGTCAAGCGAGTATCCGTCTGCTCTAACAAGGCGTCCAACCACATCAAGTTCGACCTCAAGAGCGGCAGCCTGATGATTTCGGCACAGGACCTCGGATTCTCAATCGCCGCACATGAGACAATCCCTTGCCAGTATGACGGAGAAGAGCTTACGATAGGATTCAAGTCACCATTCATAATAGAGATTCTCTCAAATATGGGATGCGGTGATATCGTGATGAAATTCCTTGACAGCAAGCGTGCTGCACTTGTAGTGCCGGCAGAGGATGAAGAAGAAAGCGAGAAGCTATGCGGCATCATAATGCCTATAATGATATCATAGACATGGAACTGAATCTCGAAAAACCGTTATTGTTTTTTGACATAGAAAGCACAGGGCTCAATATCGCGTCAGACTCGATAATTGAGCTCTGCTTTGTGAAGATATGCCCCGGCGGAGAACAGAGAATCAAGACATGGAGGGTGAAGCCATGGGACTATGAAAGGAATTGCCAGAGGCCTATCAATCCGTCTGCACAGGCTGTGCACGGCATAAGTGCTGAAGACCTTTCAGACTGCCCTACCTTCCATGAGATAGCTGAAGAAGTCGTGGAGTGGCTAAGCGGAAGCGACCTCGCAGGATTCAATTCGGCCAAGTTCGACCTTCCGATGCTCGCCGAGGAGATTGAAAGAGTACGCAGATTCAAGGGAACGGATTTGCATATTGACCTTCATGAGATGAAGATGGTGGATGTGCAGAACATTTTCCATGCAATGGAGCCGCGCACACTGAAAGCCGCCTACACATTCTACTGCGGAAAGGAACTTGAGAATGCTCATGCAGCGGAGGCTGACACTTTGGCAACATATGAGGTTCTGAAGGGACAGCTTGACAGATATGCCGCAGACCCGAGGATTGAGAACGACATCGACAAGCTTGCAAAATTCTCGACCAAGCAGCGTACGGTCGATTATGCAGGAAGACTCGTGCTCGGAGACAATGACGAGCCGCTCATCAGCTTCGGCAAGCATAAGGGCAAGACTGCCCGTGAGGTATATTTCAATGAGCCGTCATATTTCGCATGGATAGAGAATGGTGATTTCACGCTTGACACCAAGCGTCAGTTCGCCATGCTCAAAGCCAAATTCGAGGCGGAGAAGAAAGCGGAAAGAAAAGCTGCCGAAAACAGGCCGCTTGAGGATTTGAGCGGGATTTTCGAGCAGAAGCTGGCTTCATTGAACACCAATCCGGCCAAATTATCCCAAAAGAGACAAAAGAAGGACGAGGAAAACGGCCCTACATTGTTCTGAGCAAAATGAACATTGCAATAAAAATATACGGGAATGACAGATGCTGCTGCAGACCGGACACGACCTGGGAACGTGAAAACAGGGATTACTATGTTCCGGACGGCATTGACAGCATCCACTGGTCACCGATAGCATTCGCACGGATAAGCAAAGCCGGGAAATGTATCGGGGAAAAGTTCGTATCAAGATACTATGACGCCGTAAATTTCGGTGCATTATTTTATATAGGTGACATTTTGGACGGAAGTGCCGGAAGCCTTGCCTGCGCAAGCTGTGCCGACCATACGTCAATCCTGCCGTTCCCGCTTTACAATCCTGCAGTATTCGGAACGGAAGGGAACACCTTTGAAATAAATAAAAACGGAGAGAGGATTTTCCGCATGGAATCCGCATCAGAGGAAAATGGCAAGTCCGTATTGTCCATGCTTGAGGAAGCGGTCTGCATGACATCACGTCTAACATCCCTCAGGACCGGAGATATTGTGGCTTTCGAACTTGGACAGGCCTCACCTTTGGCCACACGCGCCGACGGTGATGTTTCCATAGCCGGAGAGTTTTGCGAAAACTGGCTGTTCGATTTCAAAATCGTCTTCTGACAGCCATTTATTTTCTGCGGCAGGAGCTAATCAAGGCTTAGGAA
>DBLW01000093.1 GCA_002298075.1 Bacteroidales bacterium UBA714
GCAATGCACGATATATGATTTCTTCGTGATGATTTTTCATTTCTTTGCACCTTTACGCTAATATAAACGCAGAACCCCGCCATGTTTACATCTTTTTTTGCGGAAATCGCGCAAAATTCCTTTCATCCCGCCCAGCCGCTTTTCCGGTCTTGATCTCACAGTTGTCCCGTTCTTGACTTCTGCCGGCCTCTGTCCTGTCTCCAGGTGCCGCTCTCTTCCTGCCTCCGGATACCATCGCCCCTAATCAGAAAACGGTTTAAAAAACGCGCCGGATTTTTACCGAACGCTCCCGAAATGCAATTCGGTTTAAGAATCGCCCGATATTTTAACCGTTTTCCCATTTTCTCATTTTCTCATTGCATCCTGCCAGCCGTAGCGTATGATTGCCTGCGGAACATAAGGCTGCCGTCGTGACAAAACCCGCATCAGAACATCTTCAACCGATTATCAAAGCCTGCACCCAAACAAAATTGGCGGCACAACCCCATAAGGTCATGCCGCCAACTGATATTTGTCAGCCTGTGGCTTCTACAGTCCGAAAGCCTCCTTCACCGCATCAACAGAGTCAAGAAGCTCCCAGCCGAAGAACTGCACATATTCCTGTGTCTTCTTGCCGTTGCGCATTATGGTCACAGACTCCTTATATGGCTTGCGTCCTACATGTCCGTACGATGCCGTAGGCTCATAGATAGGCTTTTTCAGCCCGAATTTCTCTATGATTTTTGCCGGGCGGAGATCAAACATCTCATTGATTTTCCCCGCAATGAACGCATCGCAGAACTGCTTGGCCGAAGCTTCGTCAGACGGCTTTACCCCGTCCTGCACTCCATTCATGTCAAGGGCAGCCGTGCCGTATGTGTTCACGAAAATGCTCAGAGGACGGGCTACGCCGATGGCATATGACACCTGCACAAGCATCTCGCGGGCCACACCTGCCGCAACCATATTCTTTGCGATATATCTCGCTGCATATGCGGCGGACCTGTCAACCTTGGAAGGGTCTTTTCCTGAGAATGCTCCGCCTCCGTGCGCACCCTTGCCTCCGTATGTGTCAACGATAATCTTGCGTCCGGTGAGTCCGGTGTCCCCGTGGGGACCTCCGATTACGAATTTGCCGGTAGGGTTCACATGCAGTATGAAGTCTCCCTTGAACAGCTCAGCAGTCTCCGCAGGAAGCGACTCTATGAGCATAGGCAGAAGAATCTCTGACACGTCTTTGCGGATTTTGGCCTGCATCGATTCGTCAACGCGCTTCTGCCCGTACTGGGACACCGCGTCTGCATATGACATTTTCCCCAGCTCTGCAGGAACGAACTCGTCATGCTGTGTAGATATCACTATCGTGTGAACGCGCACAGGCTTTCCGGTCTCCCCGTCATATTCGATGGTGAACTGTGACTTGGAGTCGGGCCTGAGGTACGGCATAATCTCCGGTGTCTTCTTGCGGATGTCAGCAAGTATGCGCAGTGCCTGGTGTGACAGCGCGAGAGGCAGAGGCATATATTCCTCTGTGTCGCAGCATGCATAGCCGAACATCATTCCCTGGTCACCGGCTCCCTGTGCGTCCGCATCTTCTCCCGTGACTCCGCGGTTGATGTCCGCGCTCTGCTCATGCACGGCGGAAAGCACTCCGCATGAGTTCCCGTCGAACATGTAGTCCGCCTTATTGTATCCGATTTTGTTGATTACGCGGCGTGCAGTGGCCTGTATGTCAACATATGCATCTTCAGAGCGCACCTCTCCTCCGACTACTACAAGTCCGGTGCTGCAGAATGTCTCGCATGCCACCTTTGCCTCTGGGTCCTGGCGGAGGAACTCGTCAAGAATTGCGTCTGAAATCTGGTCTGAAACCTTGTCCGGGTGTCCTTCTGACACCGATTCTGATGTGAAAAGATAATTCATCATAATGTTTATCCGTCTTTTTCCGGGCCGGCCGTTCCTTTAAATAAAGATTCTTTCATACCTTATATAGTAAGAGCCGTCCCCATGTTTTCCAAATCCCTTGTCCGGGCTTGTCTCCCTCCTGGAAAAAACAAAGCCCCACAAGAATGCGGAGCCGTCACAAAACACAAAACATTGATATGAAAAGCGGCCATCTTTTATTGATGACCAAAGTCAACATTTTAGCATTTTTTATTGTGGTTGCAAGCAGCCAAATTTCTCCACATTCCGGACACTTCCCGGATGCAAGTCCGTGTCATGTCTCATTTTCGGGCGGCAAAGGTAGAAAAAAAATTTCATATGCCAACAGTCTTCCTGCGTTTTGGCAAAAAAATCGTAAAAATACCTGTCCGGCTCTCCGTATTAATATATTGATTGGCTTCAAATGGATTCCAATAATGCATGTTTTTTTCTCACAATGATTAAAAAATAGTATCTTCGCAGCGTTATAACTATTATACAAACTATTAAAACGTTATGAAACAAACAATTAAGTGCTTGCTGTGCTGTCTGTGTGCGGCTATGTTCACGTGTGTTTCTGCTTTTGCGCAGGTAACGACATCTGCCCTTGGCGGACGAGTTGTAGATGCCAAAGGAGAACCTGTGGTTGGAGCGGCTGTTGTCGCTACCCACACTCCTTCAGGAACCATTTATGGCGTTGTCACCAATGGTGAGGGACGTTACACCGTAAACGGTATGCGTACAGGCGGGCCTTACACCGTGGCGATTTCGTGTCTGGGATATCAGTCCCTGACATACACTGATGTTACACTCCAGCTTGCAGAGACATTCGCTCTGAATGCCACTCTGGAAGAAGACTCTGAAATGCTGAGCGAGGCGATGGTAATCGCAGCTCCGGCTTCAAAATTCTCGGCTGAGAAGACAGGTGCTGCCACCAACATCTCAAACTCGCAGATCACTTCACTCCCTACCGTCAGCAGAAGCATCACTGATGTTACAAGGCTGTCGCCTTACGGCGGAAACGGGATGAGTTTTGCAGGTTCAGATGGACGTACTGCAAACTTCACAGTCGATGGAGCCAGCTTCAACAACAACTTCGGTCTCAGCTCAAACCTTCCTGGCGGAGGAAACCCAATTTCTCTCGATGCTATCGAAGAGCTCCAGGTCGTAATCTCCCCTTATGATGTGCGTCAGACCAACTTCATCGGCGGCGGTGTCAATGCCATCACCAAGTCCGGTACCAACACCTTCAAAGGTTCCGCATATGTTTATCACCGCAACGAGAACATGCGCGGCAATCAGGTCGCTGGCGTTGAAATCGCAGGTGCGCGCGATCGTGACCGCAGCACGACTTACGGATTCACTCTCGGCGGACCGATTGTAAAGAACAAGCTCTTCTTCTTCGTCAATGCAGAATATTCAAAAGTGCCATCAGTAGCAGTGCGCTGGAGACCATCTGTCGACGGTAAAGGAAGCAACAACGACTATCTCTCATATACGACTGTAGCGGATATGGACAGGGTATCGAAGCATGTAAAGGACAAATACGGCTATGATACCGGCTCTTACACTGATTTCCCTGCAGATGAAAGCAACCTGAAGATTCTTGCCCGTCTGGACTGGAACATCACTGACAAACATCATCTTGCTCTCCGTTACAACTATACTAATAATACTGCTTGGAACGGCCCTAATGCATCATCTATGGACGGCGGTACACGTTCTGCCTACAACCGTGCTTCCCTCTATTCTATGGTGTTCTCAAATTCGATGTACTCTATGAACAACCTTGTTCATTCAGTTTCACTCGACCTGAACAGCCGTCTGACGGACAATCTCTCAAACCAGTTCCTCGCAACATTCTCAAAACTTGACGATGTCCGCGGCACTAACTCTGAGGAGTTCCCGTTCATTGACATCCAGGACGGTACCGGTACTAACACCCAGTACATGTCTCTCGGATACGAACTGTTCACCCTGAACAACGGTGTCCACAATAATGTTCTCAACATCAAGGACGACCTCATTTATTATGCAGGAAACCATAAGCTCACCATGGGTCTCAACTATGAGTATCAGATGGCTGACAACTCATATATGAGAAACGGTACAGGTTATTACCGTTATGCCAGCGTTGACGATTTCATCAACGGAGCAGCTCCTGAAATCGTGTGTCTTACATACGGATATGATGGCGAGAAGAACCCTGCTGCACGTGTGCAGTTCCACAAGGCAGGTATCTATGCCCAGGACGAGTGGAATGCCTCTGACAATTTCAAGCTCAACTTCGGTCTGCGTCTTGACGGCCTGTTCTTCGACAATAACGACCTCATGACGAACAAAGCCATTCTTGACCTTGACTATTACACAAAGGACGGTGATATACGTCATATCGACACCGGCAAGTGGCCGACTGCAAGCGTGACCGTTTCACCTCGCGTAGGTTTCACTTGGGACATCCTCAGCAACAAGAGCCTCACCCTCCGCGGTGGTACGGGTCTCTTCTCAGGACGTCTTCCTCTCGTGTTCTTCACGAATATGCCTACCAACTCAGGTATGGTGCAGTATCAGGCACAGATTAATGCCGCAAACCTCAAGAAGCTTGGAATCGAAGGAGGAATGGAAAACTTCGCCGGCGGTCTTGTAGTTGACCAGAACGGCAAGGCTACAACTCAGGCCCTTCTTGACAAGCTCCATTCTATGGGCTATCCTAAGACAATCTCTCCGGAGGACGGTACGGTTCCTTCTGCAATATCAGCAGTTGACCCTAACTTCAAGATGCCTCAGGTATGGAAGACTTCACTTGCCCTTGACTATAAGTTCCCGACTTCATTCCCATTCTCTATCACAGCAGAGGGAATCTACAACAAGACTGTCAACGGCGTGACCATCTCAGACTGGAGCATGCTTCCGGTAGAGGGATTCGCAAAGCTCAACGGTGCGGACAACCGTCCGATGTATCCGGAGTCTTTCAGGACCGGTACAAAGGCATTTGTTCTTGAGAACACCAACAGGGGCTACGGTTACTCTGCAAACGTTACTTTGAACATGCGTCCTATCGAGAGCCTCAGCTTGATGGCTGCATATACGCACACTGTTTCAAAGGAACTTACAGGTATGCCAGGTTCTGCAGCTGAGTCTGCTTTCACTTATGTACCTACTTCAAAGGGTCCTAACAACATTCCTCTTCATAACTCTCAGTATGTTACTCCGGACCGTGTAGTGGCTTCGCTTACTCACCATGACAAGTGCGGCAACCATTTCAGCTTCATCTATGAAGGATGGAGAGGCGGATACAACTACTCTTACATGCTGGTGAATGATATGAATGGTGACGGCTATAGCTATGATGCCATTTATGTTCCTACAGACGAGCAGGTTGCAAACAACGAGTTCCGCTTTGTATCAGACAGCGACCGCGACCGTTTCATGGACTATGTTCACAAGGACAAGTATCTGAGCAAGAACCAGGGCAAATATGCAGAGGCTTATAGCGTATATTCTCCTTGGGTTCACAGGATTGACCTTGGTTACAAGCATGACTTCAAGGTTAAGATCGGAAACTCAGTCAACACTCTTCAGCTTAGCGTTGACCTCAAGAACGTGCTCAACCTGTTCAACTCAAAGTGGGGGGTAAGCAAGGTTATGAACTCTGACATTACTGATGGTCGTATCCTCAAGTATGAGAAGACTGATGCTGACGGCTATCCGGTGTTCTCAACTCCGGGCGAAGTCAACGGCAATCTCCAGACTTTCGTGCCAAGTATTGGAATCGGCCAGTGCTGGTATGCTTCTGTGGGAATAAAATATATGTTTAACTAATTGATTGCAGATTTATTATGAAACTTAGATATTTATTCTCAGCAATATTGTCATCCGCACTTCTGTTTGCGGGATGCCAGCCGGATACACACGAATCTTTTGATAATGTCAAGCTTTCGCAGAGCTATCTTTCAATTCCGGAGGATGGCGGAAGCGTTGAGATGACAGTAACATCCAATGAGGCTTGGAAATTCATCATCAATGAAAAGTGGCCGGAGGTTGTCACGTTCAACAAGGATGCGGACGGAAAGACCATAAAGGCAAAATTCGACAGGTTCGGCAACCTTATCAATGATGCTGCTGACATCAAGGAAAAAACACCAAGCTGGCTTGCTGTGTCTGTTTTGGAAGGAAAGGCCGGTGATACCAAGGTGACATTCTCAGCAGAGGGTACCGTAGGGGGCCGTGAAATCGAGGTCGCACTCTTGGCCGGCAACAACAAGCAGTTCATCAGGGTCCGTCAGGGCGTGATGGAAGCTACTGCGGTGTCATGTAAAGAGGCCAATGAACTTCCTGAGGGCAAGAACGTAATCCTCAAAGGAACTGTTACAGCAATCGAGAACACCACTTACGGTAACTGGACTTTGGTTGATGATACAGGTTCAATGTACATCTACGGAACTCTTGACAAAAAAGGCGCTACCAAGAACTTCGCAAGCCTTGGTCTTGAAGCCGGTGACGTCGTGGAGGTTGAAGGACCGATCGGTTCTTACAACGGCAAGAAGCAGCTTGTTAATGTGATGGTCAACTCAATCACCAAGTCGCTTGTGAAGCTTGTGAGCGAGGAACAGACTGTTTCTAAGGACGGCGGCGAGTTTGACGTTACGGTAGCCTATAAGGGTGAGAGTATTCTTCCGTCAGTTCCTCAGGAGTACAGGTCTTGGGTCTCAATTGTTGATATGCGTACTGTCAAAGGTATCCCTACCAAGATTGAGCAGAACCCGGCCGATACAGCTTTTGTCAAGATAAGCCTTCAGCCGAACACTGCAGGAGACCGTACCGGTGCGGTTGCATTCTCTTCAAGCAAGGGCGCTTCCACCTCAAGTGTTACTTACAACTTCACTCAGGGGGGGGCTATAATTGATGCTACTGCTGCTGAGATCAATGCTGCTGAGGACGGTGCTACAGTATATCGCTATACAGGATACATCACTCGGGATACCGGAAGCGACTACGGCAACATCTATGTAAAGGATGCCACTGGCGAGGTATATTGCTATGGTGTGCTCAATGAGGCCGGCGAGACGAAGAAATGGAAGGAGATGGGAATCAATGTCGGTGACATTGTTACTGTGACAGGTCCTAAGACTTCTTTCAATGGTGCTCCTCAGCTCAAGAATGTATCTGTTGAAAAGCATATCAAGGTGACGGACATATCTCTTGCTGATTTCCGTAATCTTCCTGATGACAAGAACACATGGTACAGAATCTCCGGAAAGGTAGGCAAGAGCACCGAGAATGGCACTAAGCATGACCTTGAGAACTATGGTAATTTCGCTCTGTTTGATGGTGATACCCAGGTTTACGTCTATGGCGTGAAGAACGGCTGGGGCGGCCCGAAGGGTGAATTCGGCAAACTCGGAGTCAAAGAAGGCGATGACCTTACCATAGTTTGCTACAAGACATCATTCAACGGTCTCATAGAGGCGGACGGATGTTTCTATGTGTCCCATACCGAAGGTGGCAGCGAGACTCCAGAACCGGGCCCGGGGGGGGCAGATTATGAGACAACCCTCGTATATATGGGAGTAGATGCTTTCTATGATGACGGCATAGCTACAATTAATGGTGTTTCCGATGTCAAGGTGTTGAAATTCGGAACGTCAAAGAAAGCCGGTGAGTGCATGGTCATGATTCCTGCAGGTTCCACGAAAATAGTTTTCTATGGTATCGGATGGGCAGGAAAAGATGATGTCTTTACAGCATCTTTCGCCACCTTCACGCAGGGAGAGGTCACTCTTAAGGCAAACCCGGGGGCCACAGGAAACTCCCCTTATACGATAACTGCTACTGGCAGCGATTATTATACTATTGAGTTTAACGTCCCTATAGAAGAGGAGATGCCTCTTACCCTCAAATCTACAGCAAGATGCATCATTTGGGGATTGCAGGCAAAAACTGAATAGTCTCTACTGAATGACTGAAGGGACCGGTACTGAAAAGTTCCGGTCTCTTTTTTTTATAAATGCTGCTTCCGAATTCTTTTCCATATGCCCGTACATGGCTATCGGGACAGCGATTGGCGGACACCGGACATCCGGCGTGCGATTCACGTCAATTCGGATCTGTACAGACGGCCGTATCTCCAGCTGATACGGCCGTCTGCATCATTCACAACATGTAAAAATTATTTTTTGATGGTCTTTGCCGCGCGCCCGGGAGCCAGGCTGTAATTCTCAATCAGCTCTCCGTACAGAAGCTCGCCTGTGTATGAGAAAGAAACCTTTTTGCCGTTTCCGTCCTTAAGGACTCCGTTGATTTCATATGTGTCTCCGGTCTTGTCAACGGTCACGTCTCCGTCAACAATCCTTGCTTCAATCTGCTCCGTATAATGGAAATAATAACTTCCGATATATGTTCCCCAATAATACATGCCCTGCAGTCCCGTCCATGCAGGTGCCTCTGTCTCCTCCAGGCTGACAAAATCCTTGTATCTGCCGGCTGGAAGTTCGTAATCATTGCCCATCGGCACATTCAGGTACAGAAGGATGGATTTGCCTGTGCCGAAATTGCTCTCAAGGTCATAGTCGTCATCGGCAAGCACGACCATATATGTGTCTGCAACCTCCGCCATGGCAATGTCGCCCATGTATATCATCGCTCCCTGAGTCAGTCCGGAGACTGTAACATCCGATTCAAGGTTGCTCTGTGCGCCCTTGTCTGAATGGTTTATGAATGAGATTTTACCTGTGAACTCATGTCGGAACTTTTCACCGTTTACATCCAGGTCAAAAACGATGTTGTACCCGCCTTTGTCATGCTTCACGGTAAATGTGCCTCCTGTAATGCCGGCCTCGAGCTGCGTTACGTCATTCTTGCGTAATGTTATGTAAGATTCATTGGCATTCCATGTTTTGGCAGGATAAGTCCCGTCTGTACAAATTGTATAAATGCCTTCCTCAAGGCTGACGAAATCCGGAGACGAAGGCAAGGCCAAATTGATGTCCACGCATAGAATCATTCCGTTGCCGGTATATTCTTCCGTCTCCTCATCAAGAACCAGGTCCCCGTTTATGAAATTTATCCATCCGTTACCTGTGCCGGATTCATAATAATCACCCGCATAATAGGCCTCAACCATGTCCGTCTGCTTTATGCCTTCAGGTTCTGTGTTGTCAGTGTCGTCTGCCGGGGCAGGCTTGTCGCAGGCAGTGAATGCCATCAAGGAAGCCATTGCTGCCATTGATAAAAGTCCGAGTCTGTTCATAAATGAATTTATTAAGTGTTTTATATATGTCGTTTTGTTTTATAATTCCGCATAAGCGGACTATTCCACATGTCCGGAAACAGTCCTTGAGAGAATAGGGGAGGCAGATGCCATGTCCGTTTTTGCAGAAGCTGCAGGCGCGGGGATTTCTCCTTTTATGCAGATATAGCTCACAGGAGTGAATGCCGTGTATTGGACGGCCTGGTCATATGTTCTCAGCGAATACATGTACATGTCTGTATATGTGAATGTCATGTTGCCCTTGTCATCTTTTCTTACATGGACAGCAAGCTCCGCAGGATAATCGGCGATCGCCACGTTATGTACGTTCATCGTACCTTTCTCAGCATCATATTTATAAGTTCCCTTTATCTGAAGGAGGTCGAAAAAATATGCTCCTTTCACACCCTGGTTAAAAGTGATTTCGTCAGCAGTGATGTTTAAAGTCCCGAAACTTATCATGCCCTGGTCTTCCCGGTATTCATTAAAGACTACGTCTTCAGGCTTGGCTATATAGCCATTGTTCAGCGGGTCCGCATTATAATCTTCGCACCACTTGCTGACATACTCTTCGATTGTGATTATGATATAATTGCCGTCCTGGTCGAGAGCATAGTCCTGCCCGTCCTCTGTCATCTGATACAGGCTGCTTTTGCCATAGTCCAGCTCCATCCTGTCGGCAATGGCTCCCCATACTCCGATAATCTCATCGGCAGTAGGGATGCTTTCTTCTGTTACCGGAGGGTCGACGTCATTGTCTTCTCCTTTGTCTGGTTTTGTCGTGTCCTTGCCGCAAGATGCGAGGGAGGCCATAACCATGGCTGCGGCAACAAGGAGTCCGTATTTGTTTAAAAGTCCGTTCTTTTTCATTTTAGAAATTTATACACTATCGAAGACAAATTTATAAAAAAGATAGGACTATTCCTCGATAGCATGCCTTCGCTATGGCATGGGGTCTTGTATGTCTGTGATAATCAATGTATTGTAAAACAGTGTGCTCCATATATCTGATACTGTTTTGTAACATCTTTCGTCTCAATTGATTATAGGACCCCATGCATTCGTGTTTCCGTGGATGGAAAGCGGTTTTCACCTTTCCCGTCCACCACAAATGGCATTTCCATGGATACAACCTCAATTGTATTCTGATGTTATAGTTCAATTTTCAGGGTGTCTCCGCTATGCCAGTCATCCGCATCATGGCTGTATTGCAAAGATGCAAGATAAAATATAGATAATCATTATATTACCTCGAGTTGTAACTCTACAAATTGGGTTACTCAGTGTCAACATGGTGTACAACATTTGGCTTTGAAAAAGGGTGTTTTTACCGGAATCAGACCCGATTTTGAGGATTACCCGTTTCTGTCAGAGTACATCAGTGAGTTGGAAGGCATATAGAGCGCATATTACACTCATGGATTGATAAAGAAAAAGCCCCACAAAACTGTGAGGCTTCCTGGAGCGGAAAACGAGACTCGA
>DBLW01000007.1 GCA_002298075.1 Bacteroidales bacterium UBA714
ATCGTGGGGGACAGTGTGGAGGAAATCGGCGAATATGACCTTGTGCTCATCGGGGCGGAAGATTTGGAGCATGTATGGGAACAGGGAAGCTGCAAGTCGAAGGACATCCGCGAGATAACGATACAGTTCTCCGCAGGTCTGTTTGACGGAAGCCTGTTGTCGAAAAACCAGTTTGTTTCCATCAAAAGGCTGCTCTCCCGGGCCGACCACGGCCTTGCTTTCCCGATGTCTGCCATCATGAAAGTTTACTCGATTCTGGACACGCTGGCAAGCGAGCAGCAGAGTTTCGCCCAGCTTCTGAAATTCATGTATATTTTATATGAGCTTTCTGTGGCTGAGGAGGCTAGAGTGTTGGCTTCCAGTTCATTTGCACATACTTCACGCAGTACAGAAAGCCGCAGGATACTTAAGGTCAAGCAGTATATCAATGACCACTATGCCGAGTCTATAAACCTTAGAGACCTCTCCGCTCTTGTGGGCATGAGCTCGGTGGCGTTCAGCCGTTTCTTCCGTGCGCGGACGGGACGCACTCTGTCCGATTATATAATAGACATAAGGCTTGGATATGCCGCAAGAATGCTGGTCGATTCGTCTAAGAATGTTTCAGAGATATGCTATGAGTGCGGATTCAACAACCTTTCAAATTTCAACCGCGCTTTCAAGACAAAAAGAGGCTATACTCCGCGCGATTTCAGGGCCATGTTCAAGAAGAACAAGGTCATGGTTTAATTTGTATCATAATCGGATAAATATACATTTGTTTGATGGGATATGGTGCCGTAACTTTGCGCAATCATAATCAATAGCGCTAATCGAATGAGAATAACCGGAATCCTATCAGCCGTGACGGTTGCAGCAACGGTATCCTTGCTGTCCTCCTGTCAGGTCTCAGAACCGTCTTTCGTGAGAGTGGAAGACGGAAAATTCATTTGTGACAATACTCCGTCCTATTATATAGGCGCTAATTTCTGGTATGGGGCAATACTCGGCAGCGAGGGCCAGGGAGGAGACCGCGCGCGTCTTGAAGCGGAACTTGATACGCTGAAAGCCTTGGGTGTCACCAATTTGCGCGTGCTTGTCGGTGGAGACGGACCTGACGGAATCCCGACACGTATAATGCCGACCTTGCAGAAAGAGCCGGGAGTCTATGACGACACGATTTTCCGCGGGCTTGACTTCCTGCTTGCCGAAATGGGGAAGAGGGGCATGAAGGCTGTCCTTTATATAAACAATTCGTGGGAATGGTCCGGAGGATACGGCATGTATCTCGAATGGGCAGGGGCCGGCAAGTCTGTGATTCCGTCAATAGACGGTTATCAGGCATATATGGAGTCGGTCTCAAAATTCATGACGAATGACCGGGCCAAGGAATTGTTTACAGACCATGTGAAGCATGTGGTTACCCGCACCAATACGGTCACAGGCCGGAAATATAAGGATGACTCTGCTATTTTCTCTTGGCAGATCGGCAATGAGCCGCGCTGTTTTTCTGATGACAAGGATGTTCAGCAGGCGTTCGTTGACTTCATGTGGAGCACAGCTTCTCTCATCAAATCCCTGGACCCCAATCATATGGTGTCTTCCGGAAGCGAGGGCAAATGGGGCTGTGAGGGCAGCATGGAACTTTTCGAAAAAATACATTCCTGCCCGGACATTGACTATATGAATATCCACGTGTGGCCTTACAACTGGAACTGGGTGCGTGAGACCACTCTTTCCGCAAATCTCGGACAGGCGCTCGAGAACACGGACGCATATATTGACGAGCATCTGAAAGTGGCTGAAAAATACGGAAAGCCTGTCGTGCTTGAAGAATTCGGTTTCCCTCGTGACGATTTCAAATTCACCCAGGGCGCACCGACAACCGCAAGGGACACTTATTATAAGCATGTGTTCGGACGTATAGCGGAATCCTGCCGCGAGGGCGGTCTTTTTGCCGGAGTGAATTTCTGGGGCTGGGGCGGTTTTGCGGGGCAGTCTTCTGAAAACATCTACTGGATGCCAGGAGATGATTATTGCGGCGATCCTGCACAGGAGCAGCAGGGACTCAATTCTGTATATGCATGCGATGCCACGACTGTCGCTGTAATTAAAGAGGCTTCGGAGGCTGTCCATGCGGCCATGCTGCCTTCTGCCTGGTTCTTCCTTGACGGCAACTGCGGAATCTTCACTTCTGATGCGCCACATTCCCTCAGGGCGGGCCTGCATTCTCCCCATATGCGGACTGCGCGTCTTGTCCTGGACCTCTCCACTGATTTCGGCAGGCCTGCCGGCACATTCACCCGTGAAGTGAAATTCCTTCAGGGGGGGGCAGAGGTAGAGTTTGACCTGAATCTTGAGCCTGGCTTCTACAAGGCAGTCCTCAGTATAGAAGAAAAAGACGGCACAAAACAGGAACTGACACGCACCAATCTCGGATGCTGCCCTGAACTCATTTCCTCCCCTCAGGACAAGCAGCCTGACTTTGATGAGTTCTGGATCTCCACACTGGAGGAGCTTGCCGGCACGGATGCGGCTCCAAAGCTTACTCTTGTTGAAGAGTATTCGGATGATGTCCGCCGCACATGGCGTGTTGACATGACTTCTCTCTCAGGAGAGAGGATAAGCGGAGTGCTTGTAGAACCTGTAGCTCCTGGAAAATACCCTGCCATAATTCATTATATGGGTTATGGCAGCGATGTCTGGTATTCCGACCCGTCCTCAAACCCTCAGATGACGGAGTTTACTCTCTGTATCCGAAATCAGGCTCTTAACCGCAAGCCGGGTGAAAAGGATGACTGGTGTACACGAGGGCTGGAAAGCAAGGATACATATTATTATAGGGGAGCTTTCGCGGATGCCGTGAGAGCCGTGGATTTCGTGTGCTCACGCGAAAAGACCGACACTTCCCGTGTCTTTGCAAATGGTGAGAGCCAGGGGGGCGCGCTTACTCTTGTTGCAGCATCGCTTGACAGACGAATCAAGGCCATCGCCCCGTCGGCCCCTTTCCTTAATGACTACAGGGACTATTTCTCGCTTGTGCACTGGCCTGCCGACCCGATTCTTGCGGCGGCAAGGGAAAAGGGAATCGGTGAAGACGACCTTTACCGCACTCTCAGCTATTTTGATGTCAAGAACTTTACGGACAGGATAACATGCCCGGTGCTCATGGCAATAGGCCTTCAGGACCCTGTCTGCCCTCCTCATACGAATTTTGCCGGTTACAATATGATAAATTCGGAAAAACGATGGATATGCTATCCGTCTGCCGGACATAATGTCTGGGAGCAGCAGGGGTGGCAAAAGGAGAAGGATGAGTTTTTCCGCAGGTTCATTTAAGCATGCAGCTGCGGTCACATAAATATGAAATGACAAATTATTAACACTAAAATCAGTAACATGAAAAGTAAATTATTTACTTGCTTGGCGATGCTCTTTCTGAGCTTCTCGCTCATGGCGCAGACCAGGAGTGTCAGCGGTACTGTCGTTGACAATGTAGGGCCTGTCGTAGGAGCGAGCGTCATTGAGAAAGGTACCCAGAACGGTATCACTACAGATTTGGACGGCAAGTGGAGCCTGAATGTTCCCCAGGGCGCGACCCTGGTGTTCACATCCATCGGCTACAAGGATGTGGAGATTGTCGTGGGAAGCCAGAATGTCTATAATGTGACATTGGAGGAAGACAAGATGCTTCTTGATGAAGTTGTCGTTGTCGGTTACGGTACGATGAAAAGGAGCGACCTTTCCGGCGCTTCCGTATCCATGAATGAGGAGTCGCTCAAAGGTTCGATTGTCTCGTCTCTTGACCAGACCCTTCAGGGACGTGCCGCCGGTGTCCAGGCTGTCACCACTTCCGGTGCTCCGGGCTCTTCATCATCAATCCGTGTCCGCGGACAGGCCACTATCAACGCCAATGCCGAGCCTCTCTATGTGATTGACGGAGTCATCGTGCAGGGAGGCGGAAACTCAGGAGCTGACTTCGGTCTGGGAGACGCTCTCGGAAACGGTAAGGTTTCGACAATCTCTCCGCTTTCAACTATCAACCCTGCCGACATTGTCAGCATGGAAATCCTCAAGGATGCTTCAGCTACCGCAATTTACGGTGCCCAGGGAGCCAATGGTGTCGTGCTGATCACAACCAAGAGAGGAAAAGCCGGCGACGCGAAAATTTCATATGACGGAATGTTCGCAGTTTCACGCCAGACCAAGCGCCTGGATATGATGAATTTGCGTGAGTACGCACAGTTTTATAATGACCTTGCATCTGTCGGTGAGATATCTGATCCGAGCGAAGTCTATTCGGATCCGTCGATACTCGGTGTCGGAACCAATTGGCAGGACGCCATTTTCCGTACAGCCCTCCAGCATCAGCATCAGCTTTCCGTTTCAGGAGGTACTGAAAAGGTCCAGTATTACGTGTCCGGTTCCTATATGAATCAGGAAGGAACCATCATCGGTTCCGAATTCGACCGTTTCAGCGTGCGTACCAATCTTGACGCTCAGCTTAAGAAATGGATCAAGCTCGGTCTCAGCGCCACTTTTGCCAACACGAATGATGACCTGAAGCTGGCCGATTCCAACCAGGGTCTCATCTATTATTCCCTGACCTCACGTCCTGACGTTCCTATCTATGACCTTGACGGAAATTATGCTTCGGTTGTAGACGAACATAATCTGAATCCAAACCCGATCGGAATCGCTCTTGAAGATGACATTCTCCTCAACAGGCAGAAACTGACAGGAAATATCTTTGCGGACGTTACTCCGTTTGTCAATTGGAACCCTCTGAAAAATCTGGTATGGCGTGTGGAGCTTGGCTTCGATCTTGGATGGAGCAAGGCCGAGCGTTTCAAACCGACTCTCAATTTTGGTAACTGGACACGCGACACCAACGAAAGCAGCATCCAGAACAACAAGAGTACTTTCTGGCAGCTTAAGAACTATCTCACCTATTCTAACACATGGGGAAAGCACAATGTAACCGCAATGGTCGGACACGAGATGTGGGAGTCAAGTTGGGAGAATGCAGGCATATTCAACAATAATCTGCCTTCCAATGCGGTGCACAACCCGAAACTCGGAGCCGGTACTCCGAAGATCAGTGCTGGTTTCGGAAGTTCGGCAATGGCTTCAATATTCACCCGTGAGACTTATAACTACGACAGCAGGTATTATCTGACTTATACCTATCGTTATGACGGTTCTTCTAACTTCGGTCCGGACAACCGTTGGGCTGGCTTCCACTCTGTTGCTGCCTCATGGCGATTCAACAACGAGAAATGGATGCAGAACGCCAAGGAATGGTTCAGCAACGGTAAACTGCGCTTCGGATGGGGACAGACCGGTAACGCCAATATCGGAGGCTATGCATGGGGGTCGGCGATCAGCCCTATGCCATCAGGGCTCGGTATGGGCTTCCGTCCTGCGAATATTGCGAATACGGCCATACGCTGGGAATCTCAGGAGCAGTTCAATGTAGGTCTCGATTTGGGATTCTTCCATGATAGACTCAACCTCATCGTGGATGCCTACTACAAGAGATCGAACGACATGCTCATGTCAATGCAGCTTCCTTCATATATGGGTACTCAGGGCAACGGTTCTTCAGCTCTTGCCGCTCCTAAGGGCAACTACGGAAGCATCGAGAACAAGGGTATTGAAATCACTCTCGACACGCACCCTTTCGTAGGCGAGTTCGAGTGGGACAGCAATTTCCAGATTTCTTTCAACCGTAACAAACTCCTGTCGCTTTCCGGTACGGAGAATGCCTCCCTCATCGGATACGGACAGTGGAACGATGTCGTTGCCATGTCTACCATCGGAGAGTCGCTTTACAATTTCTACGGATATGAGGTCGAGGGAGTATATGAGTCTCTCCAGGACATAATGGATTCTCCGAAACCTGCCAAATATCCGACAGACGGCGTATTCAACCGTTCGAATACGGTATGGGTCGGCGACATAAAATATAAGGACCAGCTTACGGTGGATTCGAACGGTGACGGCCTTCCTGACAAGGGAGACGGTGTGATTAATGAGAAAGACCGCGTCAACCTCGGTTCTCCGCTTCCGCTCTTCACATTCGGCTGGACCAACACGTTCCGCTACAAGAACTTCGACCTGAGCATATTCCTCAACGGCTCATACGGCAACAAGGTGCTCAACTATAATTCGATTACGCTTACGCACATGAACAGCCCTTGGACTAACCAGCTCAACTCCGTGAACGACAGGGCTAAGCTTGTGCCGATCGATCCTGACAAGGTTTATGCGGACGGTTCAAAATGGTATGATGACATCACTAATGTGAAAGTGGCCAATTCCGGAACCAAGACTCCGCGTGCGAGCATCAACGACCCGAATGACAACGACCGCATAAGCTCGCGCTACATTGAGGACGGTTCTTACATACGTATAAAGAACCTCACGCTGGGATACACTTTCCCTAAGAAATGGATGAGCAAGGCGAGAATCGAGAATCTCCGCCTGTACTGCAACATCCAGAATCTTTATACTTTCACCAGGTATTCAGGATATGACCCTGAAATAGGTGCGAGCACCCAGGATTCAACAGGTCTAACATACGGTATTGACAACGGCCGTTATCCGTCCCCTACCACA
This sequence comes from Bacteroidales bacterium UBA714, assembly GCA_002298075.1. GTDB lineage: Bacteria > Bacteroidota > Bacteroidia > Bacteroidales > UBA932 > Cryptobacteroides. The sequence continues at coordinate 6,601 of DBLW01000007.1, forward strand.
TATTCATTCGGCCTGAACATCACATTCTAAAAATAGGAGCAATATGAAAACAAATATAATGAAAATTGCCATTGCGGGCGTCCTTGCCATGGGGCTGGTTTCTTGCGATGAATTCCTGAACAGACCTGCTGAGGACAACTACAATGTGGACAATTTCTATCAGAACGACGCGCAGTGCATCCAGGGCGTCAATTATCTTTATAACTCTCCTTGGTTTGATTTCCAAAGAGCTTTCCTGTGGGTTGGAGAGATAATGTCGGGAAACCTTTACATAGGCGAAAGCAAGTATCTGGATTTCTCCGTAAACGGAACTGATGAAGACCTTAAGAACATGTCGTATTCCCTGTGGGCCGTGAACGGTCATGCCAATACTGTCATAAAGAATATCCTCGGGTCTGAGGGTCCTTCGCAGGCGGTCAAGGAGCAGTGCATAGGTGAGGCGCTCACATGGAAAGCTTTTGCCTATTTCTATATGGTCAGGATTTTCGGAGAAGTTCCTATCATTCATGACAACAACGAGCTCCTGACTTCCGGGCAGTACAACAATGTCTATAAGGCCACACGCGAAAATGTATATGAATATATAATCATGACTTTGGAAAAGGCGATGACTCTTCTTCCTAAGATGGGTGCGAAAGCTGGCGGACGTATCGATTACTATTCTGCGGAAGGTCTTCTTGCGAAGGTGTATCTCACAAAAGCCGGTCTTTCCGGTTCTTTGAATGCGGACGACTTGGCGAAGGCTGCCGAATATGCAGGCGATGTGATCGACAATTCCGGTCGTGATCTCCTTCCGGAATATTCGGACGTGTTCCGTCTCCAGAACAATAGAAACCAGGAATGCCTGATTTCGTGGCTTTGGGAGGCCGGACGTGATCCATGGACTCAGCAGAACGCCATGCAGCCGGATTTGGCAATGACGGGATTCTCTGATTTTGAAGATAATTGCTGGGGAGGCTGGAGAGGCATTTCCGTATCTCTTCAAGATGCTTTCGGTGTAAGTGCGATTGACAATCCGGAAGACAGGGCAGGAGAAAAGGACAAGCGCCGCAAAGCTACCATGATGATGGCCGGAGACAAATACGACTATTTCTGGACTGACAAAGGCGGATTCGACTATCTGCGTTTCATCTATGATGCCGATGATTATGGCAAGGGAGGTCCGAGCGGTTCCATGCAATCCGGAACCGGAGCTAATGTCGTTAAGCATCTGACCGGAAGAAATGCCGACCATATCAAAGGTGTGGGTTATGGAGCCCTGAATATGGCTTCTGCCCTCTCGACGCATATCCTGCGCCTGTCCGATGTGCTCCTGATTTATGCGGAGGCGAAGATGGGTACGGCCGGAACGACCACCGATGCGTCTGCGCTCGAGGCATTCAACCGTGTGCGCCGCCGTGCCGGAGTCGAGGAAGCCGAGGGAACCCTGACATGGGAGCAGGTTTGGAAGGAACGCCGCCTGGAGCTTGCGCTTGAAGGCGACCGCTGGTATGACTATGTACGTCTTTCATATTACGATATGAACAAGGCTATCGGAGACTTGAAATCACAGAGAAGGGACGTGTGGTACGGATTGGACGCTCTTTACAAGCCTTACTATGAGTCCGGTTACAAGAATTGGACAATTACGGAGGATGTCAGGTACAATGACGCCGCTCCTGTTCCGAATGTGACTAAGGAAAGCTTCACGCTTCCGTTCCCGACCGAGGATCTCGTATTCAATCCTCATCTTGCGGAACCTGCGGTAGAAGTCGATGTACGTGCATCATACTCCTATAACTTTTAATCTGTAAAAGGAAAATCAATCATGAAAAATACAAACAAGATATTGGCTGTCCTCGCGCTTGCCGCCGGTTTCGCTGCCGTTTCCTGTGAGGATGAACCGGACAGATACAGAATTGCAGAAGGAATTCCGGAAGTTCATTACATCCGTCCGGTAAATGTCGAGGCTGCCGATTCTCTGCTTACCGGAGCATATATGGACAATATGATATGTATGGTAGGAGAGAATCTCCGGAGCATATATGAGCTGTGGTTCAATGACCAGAAAGCGATACTCAACACAAGTTACATGACAGATAATACGCTTCTTGTAACGGTACCGGGTACGATTCCGTCGCTTGTGTCTGACAAGATTTACATGATTACCGTTGCAAAGGATACGGTGACATATGATTTCAATGTTCTCGTTCCGGGGCCGGCCGTTTCATCCATGGCGTGCGAATATGTCGCGGTAGGGGAAGAGGCTACCATCTATGGAGACTATTTCATCGATGATCCTAATGTTCCGTTTACAATCATGTTCCCTAATGACGTGAAGGTTGACAAAATCAAGTCTCTGAGCAAGACAGCCGTGACTTTCGAGGTTCCGGAAGGCGCGGAAGAAGGCAAGGTTACGGTATCGACGATTTACGGTACAAGCGAGAGCAAGTTCCATTATATGGATTCGAGGGGCATGATGTTCGAATTCGACGGTCTCACCGGCCTCACCAATCACGGATGGCACAACCAGCTTATAACCACAGATAGTGACGCGATTTCCGGAAATTACCTCCAGCTCGGGGACGGTGAAGCTGTCATGAAGGAAGCGGGGGATTGGAATGACGGCAAATTCGCATTCGAATACTGGTGCGGTTCATGGGACAATCCTCAGAATGTTACATCAGGTGACGGCATCGCGCTGCACAATCTGGTGGATTTCACTGACTTCAAGAACATGGCACTCAAATTCGAGATGATGGTTCCTTCTGATTATCCGTGGAGTGCAGGTGCCATGCAGATTGCGTTCGAGGGCTATGACCGTGTGACATTGTCCGGAAATCCGATTGACGGTTTCAACGGGACTGTCGCAGGAGCAAATGCATGGGTCTTCAACGGAGACAACGGACAGGGTGTCTGGGGCCGTGCCATGTACCGTCCTTGGGTATCTGCTGAAGGAGGGGTCTTCCACACTGACAACAAATGGATAACAGTTACGATTCCTCTCGCCAGCTTCATGTATGACCGCATGGGAGCCGCTACAGATGTCGTGCCTTCGAAGTCGGAGGATTTTGCCAGTCTTACGATTTTTGTAGTAGGAGGCGGAGTCAATGGAATAGAGTGTACTCCTGTAATAAAGATCGACAACATCCGTGCTGTCCCTAACAGATAAAAGTCATGAAAAAGATATTCAATGTCCTGGCACTTTCAGCAATGTGCCTAACGCTTCTGAGCGGCTGCAAGGATGAGCTTGTGAGCACTGATCAGTATGCGAAGGAGGGCGTGTCCCTCAATGTCTACGGACCTCAGCCTGTAATGCGCGGCGGAGAGCTCCGTTTCCTCGGAAGCAACCTTGACCAGGTGACCGAGGTCATCATCCAGGGAGTGGCCCCTATTACGGACATAAAGGTTGTCCAGGCCGGAATCCCGAGTGAAATACGTGTGACTGTCCCTAAGGACGGTCCTGAGCCTGGTCTTGTCACATTGAAGACCGCAGGGGGAAAGGAGATTGTGACAAAGACTGAGCTGAGCTTCACCGAGCCGATTCTCATAGAGTCTTTTTCACCTGCTTCCGTGAAGCCGGGAGATGTTCTTACCATCAAGGGTGATTATCTCAACCTTACCCATGAGGTGATTTTTGCGGAAGATGTCAAGGTTTCCGAAAAGGATTTCCGCAAGCATACCCGCTATGAGATTGAAGTAGCAGTCCCTGTTGAGGCTCGTACAGGCGCGATAGGTGTGGGGGACATAGACGAACTTGCCGTTGAAGACTCTGATGTGATGGCCAATGTCATCTACTCGGAGGAAGAGCTTGTCGTTGCTCAGCCTGAAGTAACAAAGATGACTGCTCCGAGATACAAGGCCGGAGAGACTGTTACCGTAACCGGAAAGAATTTCAATTATGTGGCTTCCGTTGTGCTTCCTGGCGCTGCAGTCACTGATTTCAAGGTGGCTTCAGGCAATTCGTCACTTACTTTCGTGCTTCCTGCCGAGGCTCAGGACGGAGAGGTTCTCCTTGTCGCCAAGTCAGGTGTGGAAGTTGCGGCCGGACAATATGAGACCGTGGTTCCTACCGCGCTTTCTGCGGCCCCTAAGCCTGTCAAGGCCGGTTCCGACCTTTCTGTAAGCGGAAAGGATCTTGACCTTGTGGTTTCAGTTTCGCTTCCGAATGCCGGTGAAGTGGAGTTTGAATACGCAGGAGGGACAATGACGTTTGCGGTTCCTGACACTGCGCAGGAAGGTGATATCGTGCTTGGCATGGCTAACGGAAAGTCTGCTGCTGTGGCCTATTCTCTTGTGAAGCCTGCAGTGGCTGAATATAGCGCGAATCCTGCAGCGGCAGGCTCATCCTTGACGATTACGGGTACGGACCTTGACCTTGTAAAGAGTGTGACTTTCGGCGGTGACCTTACCGTTGAGGTTGAGGCTGCTGAGACTGTGATTACGGTATCGGTTCCTACTACCGCGTCAAGCGGAGCGCTTAAGCTCAATCTTGCGAACGGCACTTCCGTTGAGTGTGAGGCGCTTGCCGTTGACAAGCCTACTGCATGCTACATAACCGAGCTTCCGGCTGAGGGCACTGAAATCTTCGGCGGAACAGTACTGATTGTCCCAGTTGAGAATGAGGACAAACTCACGGGCGTCCAGGTGAATGGAGAGGATGTGAAGTTCCTGCTCAATGGCAAGTCCCTCTACATCTCTCTTCCTGACATGGCGGGCTCCGGCACTGTGCTGAGGCTGGTTTCTGACAATGGTGCTGTAGAATATACCATTGACTGTATCCCAAATAATATACAGAACAAGGTTATCTGGTCCGGCAGCTGGGATTGCGGCAGCTGGGGTGGCAATGAAGACCTTTCATGGGGTAAATACGATTGGTCTTCAGTAGATCTTTCTGTCGGAACAGTATCTCTTGTCTTTGAACTTGAGCAGGATTCTTCGGCAGAATGGTGGCAGCTCAGCCTCAGGCATGGTGAGAGCTGGGGCGAACTTCCTGAGAAGTTGTTTGTTGACATGACTGCCGGGCAGACGGTTGTCGAGATTCCTCTTACACAGGTCAACCTGGATGATTTGATTGCCAACGGAGGTCTTGTCATCACAGGATGCAGCTATACTCTTAAGAAGGTAACGCTAAGGACTGTAATCCCTATGGATGTGGCCATTTGGGAAGGCGAATTCACATTGGAATGGAACGGAATGAATGATTTGTCATGGGGCAAATATGATTGGTCGGGGGCCAAGGCCGGAACAGTCCTTACCGCCTATTTCAAAGATGTGGCTGCCGGAGCACAGCTTCGTTTCGGCAACGGAAGTTGGGATGCTCTCCCAAGTACGCTTGCCCTTGGCTATAAAGATGGCAACATTCCTATTGCAGAGGGTGAGACATCTTATTCAATAACACTTACGCAGGAAGACGTGGATATGCTGAACGGCAGCGGTGGTCTTGTAATGACAGGTACAGCCCTGACACTTGTCAAGATTACTGTCAAATAGCCGGATTTTCAACTGAACTATGAAAACTTTTCCCTGGGAGGGGTGATTCCCTCCTCGGGAGCAAATTCCGGAATTTCCGGCAAATATAAACAGAAGAGCATGAAGAAAACCATATGCATATTGTTGGCTTTGGCATTTATTGCAGGATGCCGTGAGCCTGAACCTGTTGCGCCTGAACTGGCGGACGGGCCTGAACTGGTCTCGAGCGACCCGGCGGACGGTGCGGATGACATAAGAGGAGATGTCATTTCTGTTACTCTCACTTTCAATCAGAATGTCATGTGCCCGACATCTGAGCGCGAGCGTATAAGCATTGATTCGGGGGCGGAACTGTCAGAGCTCAACCCGTATATGAAAGATATAACCGTAAAGGTGTCCGGACTTGTTCCATCGCAGAAATATACCATCGTTTTTCCGGAGGGAACAATCCTCGGGTATGGCAATAATCAGAAGCCTGCGAAGGAAATACGTTTGACGTTTTCAGTGAAGAAGCCTGGTCAGCAGGATATTGCAAAGCCTCTTGTAACTGAGAATCCTACGGCCAATGCAAGACGCCTGTATGAATATATGCTTTCCATCTATGGCAAGAAGACCCTTTCCGGAGCCATCGCAAAAGTGGCGTGGAACCGTGATGAGGCCGAATGGATACACAAATGGACAGGAAAGTGGCCTGCGATGGCGACTTTTGATTATATTCACCTGCATTCGTCTCCGTCAAATTGGATTGATTATTCAGACATCACTCCTGCAAGGGAATGGTTCGGGATGGGGGGAATCGTAAGCGCATGCTGGCATTGGAATGTCCCTGCAAAGGAAGGCTCGTCAGAATATACCTGCACTCCGGGAGACGGTTCGCAGGCAAGTGACGGTACATGGACTACGGTTTTCCGCCCTTCAAGGATATTTGAAGAGGGGACATGGGAGAACAGGACAGTCAAGGCTGACCTTGAGAAGATGGCTGGCTATCTGAGGCTTCTTCAGGATGCCGGCATACCTGTGGTATGGAGACCTCTGCATGAGGCGGCAGGGAATACTTACACGCAGTGGCATTCCGGAGCATGGTTCTGGTGGGGAGCTGACGGTGGCGAAACATATGTGAGGCTCTGGAGATACATGTTCGATTATTTCAAGGAGGCCGGCATACGCAATCTGATTTGGGTGTGGACGACGCAGACATCGTCTTATGGTGACATGGACATGCCGTTTTATCCGGGTGACGGCTATGTTGACATAATAGGCCGGGACATATACAATGTCGCTTCCGAAGCTATTCTTAAGAATAACTTCGGTGTTGTGACTGAGATGTTCCTCAATAAAATGGTGGCCTTATCGGAGCATGGCGGGGTCAGTGATATGAATTCCCAGTGGAACGCCGGGGCAAAATGGCTGTATTTCATGCCTTGGTATGACTACGGGCTGGACGGTACGGAGGGCTATGCGCACACGCATGCTGATATCGCATGGTGGAAGAAGACATGGGCCTGCGATGATGTGATTGACCTTTCCGCCCTTCCTGCCGACCTGTTCGAATAGCGTTTGCCGGGCTGCCGGATTGTGAAGGATGAAAATTTATGACAGATGAATGATATGAGCGACAACAGGACATACGGACATTTTGACGACAAGGCGAGGGAGTTTGTGATAACTGATCCTGAGCTGCCGTGGCCGTGGATAAATTATCTGGGCACGGAGGATTTCTTTTCGTTGATTTCAGCCACTGCCGGAGGCTATTGTTTCTGCAAGGACGCCAAATTCAGGCGTATCCTGCGCTACAGGTATAACGGCGTTCCGATGGATGACGGCGGACGCTATCTTTACATTAATGACGGCAATGCGCTCTGGAGTCCGGGATGGAAGCCGTGCCGCACTCCTCTTGATTTTTATGAGTGCCGTCATGGGATGGGATATACGCGCATAACCGGAGAAAAGGACGGGCTGAGGGTGAGCGAGCTGTTCTTCGTGCCTTTGGGAAGAAGATGCGAGGTGCAGAAGGTCACATTGACGAATACCGGTGCCGCCGCAAAGGAATTCACGCTGTTTTCTTTTGTGGAATGGTGCCTGTGGAACGCCCAGACCGACATGGAGAATTTCCAGAGGAATCTTTCGACCGGAGAAGTTGAGGTTGAGGGCAGCGTAATATATCATAAGACAGAGTACCGTGAAAGGCGCAACCATTATGCTTTTTATGGTGTCAATGTCCCTATTGACGGATATGATACGGACCGTGAAGCCTTTTTGGGGCGCTATAACGGGTTTGATTCTCCCGCAGCAGTTTCTGAGGCTTCTTCGCGCATGTCTGTTGCGCACGGGTGGAGTCCGGTCGCTTCACATTGCATGAAGATGAGGCTTGAGGCCGGGCAGTCGGCTGACCTTGTGCTCATCCTCGGTTATGTGGAGAATCCTGATGATGAGAAATTCGTGTCCGGTGATGATTCTTCCGGCGTGCTTATGAAAGCCAATTCCGGCTCCGGTACAATAAACAAGAAACAGGCATATGCAATGCTTGAAGAGTTCTCTACGGCGGAGAAGGCTGACAAGGCTTTTGATGAGCTGAGGGAGTATTGGGACGGTCTGCTCGGCAAATTTACGGTAAGCTCACCGGTGCCCGAACTGGACAGGATGGTGAATATCTGGAACCAGTACCAGTGCATGGTGACATTCAATATGAGCCGCAGCGCAAGTTTCTTCGAGAGCGGAATAGGACGCGGAATGGGTTTCCGTGATTCGAACCAGGACCTGATAGGCTTTGTGCATCAGATCCCTCAGAGGGCGAGGGCCAGGATTCTTGACATTGCGGCGACGCAGTTTGCGGACGGGAGCTGCTATCATCAGTATCAGCCTCTTACAAAGCGCGGTAATGACGGAATCGGCTCAGGATTCAATGATGACCCGCTTTGGCTTCTGTTCGGCACATTCGCGTATGTCAGGGAGACCGGTGACTTTTCGATTCTTGACGAGATGGTGCCTTTTGACAATGTGCCGGGAAGCGAGAAGACTCTTCTGGAGCATCTGCGGATAAGTTTTGACTATACAGGGAAGCATCTGGGGCCTCATGGGCTGCCGCTTATAGGGCGCGCGGACTGGAATGACTGCCTCAATCTGAATTGTTTCTCTTTTGACCCTGACGAGTCTTTCCAGACTACCGGGAACAAGACTGAAGGCAGCCGTGCGGAGTCGCTTATGATTGCCGGACTGTATGTGGTTGTCGGCAAGGAGTTCGCGCGACTTCTGGAGCATCTTCACCTGGATTCTTCAGGTGTCAGTGCGAATGTGGCTGCGATGGAGGAGTCCGTGAGGAAATATGGCTGGGACGGGAGCTGGTTTTTGCGCGCATACGATTATTTCGGAAGGAAGGTCGGTTCTGCCGTGTGTGATGAGTCCAGGATTTTCATTGAGAGCCAGGGCTGGTGCACGATGGCCGGAATCGGTGCTGAGAATGGCCTGTGCTCCAAGGCATTGGACAGTGTAAAGGAACTGCTTGACTGTGAGCACGGAATCGTTCTCAATAACCCTGCCTTTACGCGCTATATGCCTGAGTATGGGGAGATTTCGTCATATCCTAAGGGATATAAGGAGAATGCGGGCATATTCTGCCACAACAATCCTTGGATTGTGATAGGAGAGGCTCTTTGCGGGCGGCGTGAGGATGCATGGGAGCATTATTGCAAAATTTCTCCGGCATTCATACGTGACCAGGAACTGCACAAGGTTGAGCCTTACGTCTATTGCCAGATGGTGGCGGGCAAGGATGCATTCCGCCCCGGGGAGGGAAAGAACAGCTGGCTGACGGGAACTGCCGCATGGAACTGGCATGCCGTCACTGAATATCTGTTGGGCATCCGTCCTGATTATGGCGGGCTTGAGATATGTCCGTGCCTGCCTGCGGAAATATCCTCTTATACTGTACACCGGGTTTTCCGTGATGCTGTATATGACATAACGATACACAATGGCGCTGACGGACGCAGCACTTATGTGCCGTATGAGCCGGGCTATCATAAACTTGAACTGTTTTTGTGATAAATATTTATGAAAATAATTGATTATATGACAATTGCGATTGCCGCTCTTTTTTCTGCAGCGGCTTTGACATGTTGCTCTCCGGAGGAAAAAGGCGTGAATGGAGATACTGTGACTTTGTCGGTTGACAAGACTTCCCTTGATTTCGGGGCGGCCGCAGGCGAGCAGGTTTTCAATGTGGAGACTTCTGGGAAACTATATGTTGTGCCCGGGGCAGACTGGATAAACGCATCAGCAAAGGCGTCCGGAACGCCGTACAAATATTCCGTCACTGTTTCTGCAAATGAGAACGTGACACGGGAAGAAAGGACAACGCGCATTTCCGTGGTTGCCGGTGATGAAAAGAAATATGTCGAGGTGCGCCAGCAGGCAAAGGGGGCAGAGCCCGTGCCGGAGCCTGAGGATAATGCCGCATGGCAGGTTCTGGACAAGCTCGGCATGGGGTGGAATCTCGGAAATCAGCTTGATGCTCACAACAATGGTGTTGCGGGAGAGACTGTATGGGGCAATCCGAAGGCTACTCAGGCATTGTTCGATAAGGTCAAGGCGGCAGGCTACAAGTCTGTGCGCATACCGGTGACCTGGCTCGGAAAGTTCGGAGAGGCTCCGGAGTATAAGATTGACAATGACTGGCTTGACAGGGTTGCCGAGGTTGTGGGATATGCTGAAAATGCAGGGCTGAATGCGATTGTAAACATACATCATGACGGGGGCGACAGCAAATATTGGCTTGACATCAAGACTGCTGCGGTGAATGACGAGAAGAATGCCCAGATAAGGCAGCAGATACGCGCCATGTGGTCTCAGATTGCCGGGAAGTTCAGGGACAAGGGTGATTTCCTGATTTTTGAGGCGTTCAATGAGATTCATGACGGCAAATGGGGCTGGGGAGACAATCGTACTGACGGCGGAAAGCAGTACAGATGCCTCAACGGCTGGAATCAGGAATTTGTTGATGCGGTGCGTGCCACCGGCGGGAATAATGCTTCGCGTTTGCTTGTGGTTCCTGGCTATTGCACGAATATAGATTTCACGGTCTCAGATATGGTGCTGCCTGAGGATACCGCTAAGGACAGGCTGATTGTGGCTGTGCATTATTATGACCCGGGTGATTATACCCTCAATGCCAAATATTCGGAGTGGGGACATACTGCCGACCCTTCCAAGAAAGCGCCCGGCTCGAATGAGGAGCAGGTGACTGAGGCTTTTGTCAAGCTGTATGACAAATTCATCAGCAAGGGTGTGCCTGTCTATATCGGCGAGATGGGATGCGGCAACCGTGCGACAGAGCATGAGCAGAAATTCCAGAGATATTGGTTTGAATATGTGGTGAAAGCCGCAAAGACTTATGGAATGTCAACCTTCGTATGGGACAACGGAGCGGAAGGTGCAGGAGCGGAGACTCACGCGTATTTCAACCATGCCACGGGCGAGTTCCCTTCAGAGGGTGCGCGCAAGGCTGTGGAGACGATGGTACATGCTATGAATAATGAGGACCCGTCATATACTCTCGAGAGCGTATATGCGAACGCTCCGAAATAGAAGTTCCTCATGAAAATGAATATACCCTTTATTATGAGAAATATACTGAAACCTATGACCTTGATGGCAATTTCTGCCGTTTTTTCATCATGCGGCACAGCTCCAGTAACTCCTGCGGAGGAATTGCTTGCCTCGCTTGGCTCTGCTGTGGAGAGCGGAAAAATCATGTACGGGCACCAGGATGACCTTATGTACGGGCATTCATGGAGGCTTGGCTCTGACGCGTCTTCATATGTCCGTTCGGATGTGAAGGATGTATGCGGGATGTATCCTGCCGTATATGGACTCGACCTCGGAGGCATAGAGCTGGGGGATGAGCGCAATCTCGACCATAATCTGTTTGAGCAGATGCGTGCTTCTGCCATAGCTCATTATGAGAGGGGAGGCGTGGTGACTTTTTCGTGGCATCCGCGCAATCCTCTGACCGGAGGGGATTCATGGGACGTTTCGTCAAAAGAAGTCGTGGCATCTGTGCTTGAGGGCGGCTCTGTGCATGAGCTTTTCATGGAATGGCTTTCCCGTGCGGCGGATTATCTGGAGTCGTTCCGGACTTCTGACGGACAGGCGGTCCCGATTATTTTCCGTCCTTGGCATGAGCATACGGGAAGCTGGTTCTGGTGGGGACGCGACTTGTGCACTGTGGAGCAATATGTGGCCTTGTGGAAGATGACATATGACTATATGGCGGTTGAGCGCGGCCTTGACAATATCGTGTGGTCTTATTCTCCGGGCGCAGGAGGCGTGACTGAGGAAATCTATATGGAACGGTGGCCCGGTGACCGTATGGTGGACATGATAGGTGTGGACTGCTATCAGTATGGTTCTTCTCAGCAGTATGCGGATGAGCTTAGGAATGCCCTTGACATAATGGTGAAGGTGGGACGGAAGCGCAAGAAGCTGCTGGCCTTGACTGAAACCGGGTATGAGGGAATCCCTGATGCGTCATGGTGGACTGGGGTCCTCTATCCTGCGATAAAGGATTATCCTTTGGCTTATGTCCTGACATGGAGAAACGCCTGCGATATGGAGGGGCATTTCTATGCACCGTGGCCGGGGCAGGTGTCTGCCGAGGATTTCAGGGCATTCGCTGATATGGAGAAGATAGTGATGATCCGCTGATGTATGGGGCCGTGGATGTTGCCGCCGGTTATGATGGCCGGCCGGGACTTATGCGGGAGAGATTGATAATAAATACAAGATACAATGACATTTGATGAAAGAAAGGAGTGGCTTCAGAAAGAGCATGA
>DBLW01000009.1 GCA_002298075.1 Bacteroidales bacterium UBA714
GTCAGATTCCTCAAAAAATATCTCAAGGAACATCCGGTGGACATAATAATAAGCACCGGACCTCCGCATTCGATGCACCTGATAGCAAGACGTCTTTCGCTTGCCACCGGAACACCATGGATTGCAGATTTCCGCGACCCGTGGACAAAGATGTTCTATTTCAAGCATCTGCATCTCGGCAAGAATGCAAGAAGGAAGCATGAAAAACTTGAAAAGAAGGTGCTTGACGATGCAACTGTGGTTGTGGCCGTGTCTCCGCTTGTACAAGAAGATTTCGGGACAATGACATCCACAAGGGTTGAGCTTATTACCAACGGGTATGACGAAAACGACTTCAAGGCAGCTCCTAAGCCGGACGGGCATTTCAACATCACTCACACAGGACTTTTCGCTTCAGACGGCAACCCGGACATGCTTTGGGAGGCTCTTGCGGAAAAATGCTCGGAAGACGCGGATTTTGCACAGACAATGCGCATACGCCTTGCCGGAAAGACTGACAAGGAAATAACGGATGCAATTCAGAAAGCGGGACTTGGAAAAAATCTCGTTGACCTTGGCTATCAAAGCCATAACGCAGCCGTGACCGAACAGAAAAGTGCCTCCCTGCTGATTCTTCCGCTGAGGAAAGAACCGGAATACAAGGCGACTCTTCCGGGCAAGCTGTTCGAATACCTGGCTGCGGAACGTCCTGTCATGGGAATCGGACAGACGGACGGTGCAATGGCACGGATAATATCACAGACAAAGGCCGGTTTCGTGTTTGAATGGGACGACAAGGCATCAATTCGCAAATACATCGACATATGCTGGGAGCAGTTCCGCAAAGGGGAACTCAAGGCTGAGACAAAGGACATCGGACAATATTCCCGCCGTGCCCTCACCCGCAGAATGGCTCAGCTGATGGACTCGCTCATAACAGAATAGACGCATTATTTACATAGTAAAACATTGAGATACAATGAATAAGGAACTCATAGGAAAAATAGCCACATACACCCTGATAGTACTGTTCTTCGCTGTGCTGGCATACGGATTCACCCCTCAGGTGCTCGGAGGAAAGATAGTGAACCAGAGCGACATAGCCTCATGGAAAGGCATGGCAAATGAAGCCGTGACATACAACGCAGCCCATCCTGATGATCCGACGGAATGGACAAACTCAATGTTCGGAGGAATGCCTACTACAGCTACCATAGACGACTTCAAGGGAGACTGGACAAACGCAATATACAAGTTCATGCTGACCGGAAGGCGTCCGGCGAGCTATATTCTGATAGCCCTAATAGGAGGTTTCCTGCTTATGCTGTCACTTGGCACAAGCAAGGTAGTGGCAGTCGCCGGAGCAATAGCCATGGCATTCTGCTCATACAACATGCAGATAATACAAGTTGGCCACAATACCAAGATGCAGGCTATAGCGTATTTCCCATGGGTTCTTGCAGGAATAATATTCACTTACCGCTCAGCACTTTCCGGAGAGCGAACATGGAAAGAATGGCTTCCCGAGACACTGCTCGGCGCGACACTTTTCGCCCTTGCCCTCAGCATGCAGATAAAGGCGAACCATATCCAGATTACATACTATCTTGCAATTGTAATAGTCATTTACGCGGCAGGGCTTCTCATCAGCCTTTGCATAAAGAAAGAGAAACGCCACCTGACAGCGAGATTTTTTGCAGCATCTGCATTCCTTGCCGTAATCGGATGCGTCGGCATAGCAACCAATGCCAACAAGCTCATTCCGATGTATGAATACACACCATATACAATGAGAGGCGGTTCGGAGCTGGCATCTGACGAAGGCAGCCAGAAAGGACTTGACATAGAATATGCGACGGCATGGTCCTATGGCATAGAGGAAATGCCTAATCTCCTGATTCCCAATTTCAACGGAGGTTCATCGTCCGGTGCCATGGACCCGAAGGATTCCGAGGTCTATGCCTTGCTGAAAAGGGCCGGACAGCCGAATCTGAAACAGGTAATGAAAGGGCTTCCTCTTTACTGGGGTCCGCAGCCGTTCACTGCCGGGCCGATGTACCTTGGAGCAATCTCAATTTTCCTGTTCGTCCTCGGGCTTATCTTGTGCAAAGGAAGGGAAAAATGGTGGATTCTCACGGCGACAGTCATAGCGGTGCTGCTTGCATGGGGCAACCATTTCATGTGGTTCACCAAATTGTGGTTCAATTATGCCCCGCTGTACAACAAGTTCAGGACGGTATCAATGGCCCTTACTGTGCTTCAGGTCACTGTACCAATGCTCGGCTTCCTTGTGCTTGACAGAATCACAAGACAAGAATACACCAAGCGGGAATTTCTGCGTGCAGGAGGCATAGCATGGGCTGTGACAGCAGGATTCTGCCTGATATGCATGGTGTTCCCCGGCATTGCGGGCACATTTACAGGAGCAGTGGATTCCGGACAGCCGGAAATCCTGGTTGATGCTCTGATTGCCGACAGACAGACGCTTCTGTTCAAGGATGCCATGAGATCTTTCACCTTGATAACCATAGCTTTTGCCCTCATATTATGGGCATGTCAGACAAAAAAACCGCTGTCACCGAAAGGCAGGATGTACATTATGCCTTTGGCAATATGCGCCATAGTATTGTTCGACATGACATCAGCCGGCAAAAGATACCTTAACAAAGACCATTTCGTCACTCCCAAGGATTTCAGCGCGGCATATGCTCCACGTCCTGTGGACAAGTTCATCCATGAGGACAACGACCCGGAATACAGGGTGCTAGACATCAGCGTCAACACGTTCAATGATGCAATCCAAAGCTACCATCACAAATGCATAGGAGGCTACAGCCCTGTCAAGCTGCAGAGATACCAGGACCTCATTGACAGGTATCTGTCCAAGGAAACAGGAAGCATTTACACTGTAGCGGGCAAGGCCTCGACGATTCAGGAGATAGAAGACGGACTTCCTGAGCTGAAAGCAGTGTCCATGCTCAACGGAAAATATATAATCCTCGGAGCCGACCTGCCTCCTGTAAGGAATCATAAAGCATTCGGCAATTGCTGGTTCGTATCGGATGCTGTACGGGCAGAGACTCCGGATGATGAAATCGCACTGCTCGGAAGCACAGACCTGAGGACTACAGCCGTCATAGGAAAGGATTTCGAATGGGCACGCGAAGCTATAGTCAATTCTAACGTGCTTTCAGAAACGGACGCAAAACCGGCTTGCCAGTCAATCCTCCTTGAAAGCTATGCACCTAATGAATTGCAGTATAAGTTCCGCACCGATTACCCTGCTGCCGTGATTTTCAGCGAGATATACTATCCGAAAGGCTGGAAGGCATGGATTGAGCCGAAAGGAGCATATGGTGAGGTCAAGAACGGAAGATATGTGCCTACAAAATCCGCAGTTCCGGCCGAGATTTTCAGGGCAGACTGGATTCTTCGCGGAACAATACTTCCGGAAGGAGAAGGCCGCCTCGTAATGCGATTTGAACCGGAATCATACCAAATCGGAGAAAACATATCAAGAGCCAGCTCCATCCTGCTAATCCTGCTTCTGCTCGCTTCCGCAGGATGGGGTCTTTCCGGCTCCGGAAGATTAAGGCAACGCCCTCAATGAGAATGCCTCGGAATAATCAATCAGCTTATTTGTACCATTATATTTTATCCATGCATCTTCCATATGACTTACTTCAGATATGTCATTGGAAGTTGCATTCTTGAATCTTTTAAGCACAGAATCCAATATCTCAAGTTCCTCCTCAGTAAATCCGCTCATATCAGGCTGGATTTCAGAACATAATTTGATTCCTGAATATCCTGATGGAAATGCCACTATTTCGGAATATACACCATCAACTGCGCCATACACAATATCCCATTGCTGAGGTACAGGACCATATTGGATTGCCTTATACGACAGTCCGCTCATTCCTATGCCCCTAATCTTATAGCTGAGGAAGTCCGTATAAAACAAAAGCTTATTCATCTTTGTATTGAACACTCCTCCGCATTTATCGAGAAAAAACAAAATGATATTCCTAAGCCTGCCGTATGATTGGGGAGCATAACCGTTCGTCACTGCCCTGACTGCGGTCCCGAATATCATAGAATGGTTTTTATCTTCCTCCATCCTTTTTACAGACCGTTCAGTCTTCTCTATGATTTTAGCATAATCAGATGTAGTGAACTGATTTTCAGCATTCTTCACAAACTCGACAAAAGTATTCTGATTCAAAATGCTTTTCAACAGCTTGCCTATTGCCTCACTCGGCATTTCACCATTTTCATAGAGCCTATATTGATTTGCTCCAAGTCCCAGTATCTCGGACATCTTGGAGGCAGACAAGCCATAAAATGTACGGACTGAACTTATTTCGTCCGGAAACGGTATTCCATATTTCACTCTATACTGATTATAAACCTGATTTATATTCAACATATCAAGCTCAGTAGTAGTGAACTGTTCCTGTGTATCAAGACAGACATAGTAATGTGCCAAATACATGAACTTTTCTTTGCGGTAAACGAGTTCACGTTTTTCATGCATCAATTTTACTTCTCCTCCTGTAAATGGACTTTTCATAATTCTTGGTTCTTAAAAGGATATACGACCGGATGTTCTGCCTTGTGGAAAGAAATACATATTGTAGCACTGTCCGGATGTCCAAGCGCAATCTTGATATATACCTCTTTTTTCTTTACATCTTTTCCGAAAACCCATATCTCACCGTATTTGTTCAATGTATCTTTAACAGGCCCTTCTGAATAGTCGGAAACAGTAATATTTCTGATTACATTCTCACGATATGCTGGCGTAATTTCAAGTTCAGCCAATGCCTGAGTATTTTTTCCACGGTCATCTCTGAAAATAATCTTAAATATTTTCAGTTTAGCTTGGAAAGTATTCAAGAATTTCTCGACCTCATCCTTGGTTGCCATACAATCTCAATTTTCATGCAAATATAGCATTTTTCATATAAAACAATCAATAATTCAACTTTATCATTGATAAAACTAATTTCAACACATCAAGAGCCGGCTAAAAAAAACAAGCATAATCATCACATAAACTATTAATAACCAACAAAATACA
>DBLW01000191.1:0-2973 GCA_002298075.1 Bacteroidales bacterium UBA714
TCACATTGGGGCACAGCTGGGCAAATCTCGGATGGGGCTATTGTCCTGTGAATATCAGGCAGTGGAATTACAAGTACAAGGTCGCCTTTGCCCTTCTGGACAGCAAGGGAGAGCCTGTGAAGGTGTTTGTTGATGAGCAGACGGATCTTTCGCAGTGGCTGAAAGGCGAGGTCACGTCATATACGTTCGATGTTGACATAAAGGGTGTGGCTGTCGGTGCATACACTTGGGGAGTCGGCATAGTTGACACTACGGATGACAACAGGATAGGAATCCGTGCGGCTGCTGCGTCAAGCCGGATGACTGACACCGGCTGGGTGCGCGCAGGGACGTTCACCGTTACCGCTGAATAATGAAATGAGAAACACATAATTGATTACACTGAATATGAAAAAGGTATTTTGGCTTTTTGCATCTGCAATAGCTGCGGCAGGGCTTGGCATTTCCTGTACGGATCTTTCGGGAATCGAGGAGCGCATAGACACTCTTGAAGAGAAGATGGCTTCCATGATTAATTCCGTAATGGCTCTCAATGAGAATGTCAAGGCCTTGCAGGCTTTCAGTCAGTCCGGCCAGACGGTTAAGGAAATCCGTCAGGAAGGAAATGTATATACTATCGTGCTCGGAGACGGATCTGTGCATAATATTACCGTAGAGAACGGCCCGGTCCTGCTGGATGTCGGCATAGACGAGGAAGGCTACTGGACTCTTGACGGCAAGAGGATTCTTTCTGACGGTGAGCCTGTGAAGGCTGTCGGAGAAAAGGGTGACAAAGGCGACAAGGGAGACAAAGGTGACGACGGTGCTGCCGGAAATGACGGTGAGAAGGGAGATGACGGCGCGGACGGAGCCGCGGGAAAGACGCCTATATTCGGAGTTGATGCTGAGGGTTACTGGACGGTGAAATATGATGAGAATGAGGAACCGAAGAGGATTACTGACGAGAACGGAGGCTATGTGCTTGCGGTAGGCTCGGCAGGCGGAGATTCTTTCTTCAGAAGTGTCACCGTTGAAGACGGATACCTCACGATAGTGCTTGCTTCTGATCCTGACAAATCTTACAGGTTGCCTATCGAAGCCGGTTTCCGTATAGAGGTGGCTTCTGACATTGCTGCGATTCTTCCGGGAAAGTCTTTGGAGATTCCGTTCGAGGTGGTCGGAGCTGATGCTTCCACACGTGTCTTTGTTGAGGCTCACGGAGGATATGAGGCAGTCCTGAAAGAGGGCGCTGTCGTTGTCACCGCTCCGGAGGAACTTCCTGCTGACGGTTATGTCATCATCAAGGCGATAAGGAATTCGGATTCTTCATATAAAGCCGTATGCATATCGTTCGAGGCTGGGCAGTTCAGCTGTGTCGCTGATGCGGAGACGGTTTCCAAGGAGGGAGGAATCGTGAATATAACCGTTACTTCCAATATTGGGTACGAGGTTTCTGTTCCTGCTGATGCCGGCTGGATACGTCCTGCGCCTGAGACCAAGGCTGTGACTGTACGTACCGTTTCTTTCGCCGTGGATGCAAATGAAGGTGCCATGCGTACCGCTCTGATAAAGATTGTGCCTGTAATCGGTGATGCGCAGGAAATCAGGATTGTACAGTATGGAGCCGATGATGTCGTGTTCGAGGATGTGGACCTTGCGTCGGTAGCCAAATTCATGGTTTCGGGTACTGCGGCAGGGGCTGCTCCTGTAGCTATGACGCAGACTCTTGAGAATGAGGATGTGTTCGCTTTCTATGCCGGGCTGCAGGCCGGTGACATGTACATAGGCATGTATGATGGCGAGGATGCTTCGCTCGGTGCGATAGTGCCTGCGGAGGGGGACGGCATCAATGCGGGACAGGCTTCGGCTTTCGACCAGGACTTCGTTTTAGCGGGACGTCATTGGACTGTTCCTGCTGCCGGAAAATACCGTATTGTGCTTGACCGTGCTTCCGGTGAGATTACAATCTATGATGAGGCTACAGATCTTCAGCCATGGTCTGCTGTCTTCCATATAAATAATCTGGAAGCTAACGGCACGCTGAAAACAACGATTACGGATAAGATTTATTTGTATGGAGACATATCGTGGAGCGGCAAGGCGGTTGCTTTGGAGCAGTCTCCAGCTGACCCTCAGGTTCTGTACTATAAGGGTGATGCCCTGAATTTTGCCCGTGTGAACTTCAAGACAGGAGTTTCTGCTGCTGATTTTGAAGTAATCGCAGAGGGAAAGGAGTCAATAAACGTAAGCCGCATTTATACATTTGCTCCAAGCGACAAGAGTCTGTGTGTCTCTATTAACGGAGGCTCAAATACTGCTGCGCCGATAAATGTCGGTGAGTGGACGCCGATGTCCGGAGGTTCTGACTGGCAGAGGGGACAATATTTCCATCCTGTGGACCGTTATGACGGTGACACTCCTCATTTCCAGGCTACAAAAGTCAAGTTCATCCTTGATTTGAGGAATATGAGGGTGAAGCTTATCCGGTAGTGCTGTATGAATATGACAAAAAAGATATTGTACGGCTTGGTGTGCAGGACTTTTGCCATGGCAGCAATCGTGTTGGCCGTGGTGGTGTCCTGCACCAAGGCCAATCCTTATGAGGGTCTCTCGCTTGTGCTTTCCGGAGTGCCTGAAAACATGACGGCGGGGGAATCTTCCCAGGTTTCCGTCTCTTTTTCCGATGCAGGTGCTCCGGCAGCTGCTGCAACATACAAATGGATGTCGCTTAACCCTACGGTCGTTTCTGTGACGTCTGAAGGTGACAAGGCCTCTCTGAAAGCCCTCAAAGGCGGCCGTGCGGTAATTCTTGTCTATCTTGCCGAATGTGAGCAGGTCTCGGCAAGGGCTTCCGTTGAGGTAGCCCATGAAGGGGACGGGGTGCTCCGTATTCTTGCAATAGGCAACAGCTTCTCGCAGGACGCCGTGGAGCAGTATCTTTATGAACTTTTCAGCAATGACGGCCAGGAAGTCATAATAGGCAATCTTTATATC
>DBLW01000191.1:3385-9740 GCA_002298075.1 Bacteroidales bacterium UBA714
CGCAAGATTGTCAAAGGACAGAAGACCAACAGGAAGAATGTAAGCATATCAGAGACCCTTGCGGATGAGAATTGGGATTATGTGAGCCTGCAGCAGGCCAGCGGGCTTTCCGGCAAATATGAGACATGCTCTCCTTATCTGCCTGAGATTCTGAATTATGTACGTTCCCGCTCCCGTTCCGACGTGAAAATGATATGGCATTCCACCTGGGCATACTCCAGAACTTCCGATCATGCTGATTTTCCGAAATACGGCAATGACCAGATGACGATGTATGCTGCCATTTCGGATGTCGCGAAGAAAGTCATGGATAATCCGGCATATTCATTCGACCTGCTGGTTCCCTCCGGAACTGCGGTGCAGAACGGACGCACTTCTTCACTCGGAGACACTTTCAACAGGGACGGATATCATCTTGAGACGACATTCGGACGTTATACGGCGGCATGCGCATGGTATGAGACGATTTCCGGCAAAAATGCGGAAGACAACGGTTATGCTCCGTCTTCGGTGAATGCGGACAAACGCAGAATCGCCCGCTCGGCAGCTCACAATGCCGTGCAGAATCCTTATTCTGTCACGGATATGTCAGGATTTTGATGATGTTTTAGTTTAAAAGTTAGTAGTTATATGATATTTTTGGCGGCAGAAAGGCCCGGACATGATTCGGGCCGTCCTGCACGGCAAGTGAGACCCGGCCGGGGCGGCTGCTTCAAGCGTATGTGCGTCAGGCCCGTATAATAATAAAAGGATGAAGAAACATTTTATATATGCATTTTTGTGCTGCTCATTTATGGCAGCGGCCGGCATCGGAGCAGGTGCGGCGGACTTCTCCCGGTCTGAAACCGGGGACGGCTCCCGGGAGATACATGTCATTTCCGGGGAAGATGAAGCCAGGGCGGCCGAACTTGTCGGAAGGATGACCCTTGAGGAGAAAATTTCCTATATCAGCGGTCTGAAGTCATTTTATATCCGTGCCGTTCCGAGGCTCGGGATTCCGGAGATAAGGATGGCGGACGGACCGTGCGGTGTGCGCAACAATACCGAAAGCACATTGTATCCTTGCGGCATCTGTTCTGCCGCGTCATGGAACCGCGTGGCTGTCGAACGTCTCGGACACGGACTTGGAATGGATGCCCGTGCAAGGGGAGTCGATATAATGCTCGGCCCGGGAGTCAACATATACCGCGCTCCTATGTGC
Source organism: Bacteroidales bacterium UBA714 (assembly GCA_002298075.1). Lineage (GTDB taxonomy): Bacteria > Bacteroidota > Bacteroidia > Bacteroidales > UBA932 > Cryptobacteroides. The sequence continues at coordinate 4,587 of DBLW01000191.1, forward strand.
GGCAGGAACTATGAATATTTCGGAGAAGACCCGTATCTTTCAGGTGAGACTGCCAAGCATTATATCATAGGAATGCAGGAAGAGGGTGTGATGGCGACCGTGAAGCATTTTGCAGCCAACAACCAGGAATACGCCCGCCACAGTGTCAGCTCGGATGTGGACGAAAGGACTCTTAATGAAATCTATTTCCCTCCTTTCCGCAAGGCTGTCCGGGAAGCCGGTGTCGGGGCTGTGATGGACAGCTACAATCCGGTGAACGGGGTGCATGCCACTGAGAACAGATGGATGAACGTGGATGTGCTCAGGGACAGGTGGGGTTTCCGCGGCATCGTCATGTCGGACTGGACTTCCACTTATTCCACTGCCGGAATCGCAAACGGAGGACTTGACCTTGAGATGCCAAAAGGAGTGTTTTTTACTGAAGAGAGGCTCAAGGCTGCGATAGACAGCGGCATCGTTCGCGAAGAGGACATAGATCTCAAAGTGCAGCATATCCTGCAGACATTGATTTCGTTCGGCATGCTTGACGGTCCATGTGGAGCTGACACTTCCATTGACGAAGATTGCGAATATTCCCGTGAGGCGGCTCTTGCCGTGGCCCGCGAGGGAATCGTGCTTCTCAAAAATGACGGCGGAAATCTGCCTTTGAAAAAAGGAAGGGTGCTTGTCATGGGACCGAATGCCGACCGTGTGGCTACAGGCGGGGGAAGCGGTTTCGTGACTCCTATCAGGGCCGTGTCCGCATATCAGGGACTTGCCGCTGCCAAAGGGGCGAAAAATGTTGCCCTGCTTTCTGACGGGATGCTTTATGAGGACATTTCATCTGAGATATTTGCTGACGCTGGCATGACGGAAAAAGGGTTCAGAGGTACTTATTGGCCTGTTTTGGGATTCAAGGGTGATCCTGTCATGTCACGCATAGACAAAAATGTAAGCTTTTTCTGGAAATACGGTTCTCCTGCAAAGGGAATCCCGGATGACAAATTCTCTGTGGCATGGGAAGGTGTCTATAAGGCTGAAAAGGATGGTGTCGTGCGCTTTTTGATGAGCGGGGATGACGGATACCGCCTTTTTGTTGACGGTGTTCTGCTCGGAGGCGACTGGGGCAATCATTCCCTTTCTTCAAGGTCCGCCTTCCTTGATGTCGAGTCCGGCAGGAAATATAAGATAAGGTTCGAGTATTTCGACAATGCCGGAGAGGCTACGGTAAGCCTTCAGGCCGGAATCATGAATGAGAAACTACTTGAAGAAAGTCTTTCGGGGGCTTCCCATGTTGTATTTTGCGCAGGTTTCGACAGCAACAGCGAGGGTGAGGGCTTTGACAGGAGTTTCTCGCTTCCTGCTGAGCAGAAAAGGCTTATAAACCGTGTCGCTTCATCACACGGGAATGTGACTGTAGTGGTGAATGCCGGCGGAGGTGTGGATTTTCGCGGATGGTCTGAAAATGTCAGGTCGGTACTTATGGCATGGTATCCTGGCCAGGAAGGGGGAACGGCCCTTGCCGAGATTCTTACAGGCAAGGTTTCTCCGAGCGGCAAGCTTCCGATATCCATAGAGAACAGCTGGGATGACAATCCGGTGCGTCACAGCTACTATGAGAACGCGAAGCAGGCCAAGCATGTAGAATATAATGAGGGCATTTTTGTGGGCTACCGCGGATATGACCGCAGTGGCATATCTCCGAGATATCCATTCGGTTATGGCCTGTCATACAGTTCTTTTGAGTATTCTGGACTATCCGTGAAGGTGCTTGAAGATGGCAGTGTACTTGTCGGGCTTGATGTCAGAAACACTGGAAACAAGGATGCGTCAGAAGTGGTTCAGGTCTATGTGAGGGATTGTGAATCGTCTGTGAGAAGGCCTGCCAAGGAGCTCAAAGGATACGAAAAGGTGTTCCTGCGCAAGGGTGAGACAAGACGTGTCAGCGTGGTGTTGGAAAAGGAGGCGTTTGCCTTTTATGATGTTGATATTCATGACTTCCGCGTTGAGCCGGGCGATTTCATGATTTTGGCTGGAGGTTCTTCTGCCGACCTGCCTTTGTCTTCGGTGATTCATATTGATTGATTTTATCTGAAAAGGAACGGTGTTTATGAGGAACAGGACAATATTGGCGGTGCTGCTTTTATTTCTGTGCGGGGCAGCTGCCTTTGCCCAGGGGATTCTTGTGGAGGCGGAGAGTTTCCGTGAGAAGGGAGGATGGGCCGTTGATCAGCAGTTCATGGATAAGATGGGTTCCCCGTATCTGATTGCCCACGGGCTCGGGCTGCCTGTCGCTGATGCGGTAACATCGGTAAGCATACCTTCGAAAGGGATCTGGCATGTCTATGTGAGGACTTACAACTGGACGTCTCCATGGACTTCTAAAGATGGGCCGGGCAGATTTGCCGTGAAGATTGGCGGCATGGAGCTGGAGAATGAGCTTGGCGGAACCGGTGACGGCTGGATGTGGCAGTATGCCGGAAAGGCAAGGCTTCCGGAAGGGGAGGCCGTGTTGTCCTTGTGTGACCTTACAGGCTTTGACGGCAGATGTGATGCGCTGTTCCTTACCAGGGACCGCCATGCGGAACTGCCTGACGGTGGAGACGCTCTCCGTTCTTTCAGACGTTCCGTGTCGGGATGTCCTGCTCCGGATTCAAAGAAATATGATTTTGTTGTCGTGGGAGGGGGAATTGCCGGAATGTGTGCCGCTGCAGCCGCTTCCCGCAATGGTCTGGAGGTGGCGCTTGTGAATGACCGCCCTGTGCTCGGCGGCAACAACAGCTCGGAGGTGCGCGTGCATCTTGGAGGTTATGCCGAAGTCGGCCCCAATGATGGACTTGGCCGCATGATACGGGAATTCGGCCATGCTAAGGCCGGAAATGCCAAGCCGGCGGAATATTACGAGGACGGCAGGAAACAGGAGTTCATTGATGCTGAGGAGGGTGTCACGCTTTATCCGAATTACAGGGCCGTTGAAGTCAGAATGGATGGCCGCAAGATAGAAGCTGTGCTGATACGCCATATCATGACGGGAGAAGAGCATTGGCTTGAGGCTCCGCTTTTCTCGGACTGCACGGGAGACGGGAGCATAGGCTTTCTTGCCGGTGCGGATTTCAGGATGGGACGTGAGGCCCGGAGTGAATATGGTGAGCCGCTTGCCCCTGAAGAGGCTGACGGGATGACCATGGGAGCTTCCATACAGTGGTATTCGGAAGATGTGGGACAGCCTGCGTCTTTCCCGGAATTTTCATACGGAGTGCAATTCAATGAGGACAATTGCGAAAAAGTTACCATGGGAGAGTGGAAATGGGAGACCGGAATGAATCTCGACCAGATTGAGGATGCCGAGAGAATCCGTGACTATGGACTCTTGGTTGTATATTCCAACTGGAGCTTCCTTAAGAACGGTCTTCGTGACAATTCACGCTGGCGGAACCGCTCTCTCGGCTGGGTCGGCTATATTTCCGGCAAGCGTGAGTCACGGCGTCTGATGGGTGATCATGTGCTTTCCCAGAATGACATAGACCGTAATATTCCTTATGATGACGCTTCGTTCACTGCCACCTGGGCGATAGACCTGCATTTTCCGGACCCGGCCAATTCGTCGGCATTTCCCGGAAACGAGTTCAAGGCGGCTACTGTGCATAACTGGATTTATCCTTATGCCGTGCCTTACAGATGCCTGTATTCCAGGAATATAGATAACCTTTTCATGGCGGGCCGCAATATAAGCGTTACGCATGTTGCTCTCGGAACAGTGCGTGTTATGCGTACTACGGGCATGATGGGCGAGGTTGTAGGGATGGCTGCTTCTGTATGCCGCAGAAACGGATGTTCTCCGCGTGGCGTATATGAAAATCATCTCGAAGATCTTAAGGACATGATGAAGGAAGGTGCCGGCAGGAGGGACGGGCTGAATGACCAGGATTTCAATCTTCCGAACAGGCTGCTTGACAGGCCGGCCGCGGCGGGATACAGCTGGCTGAAAGGTGATACTCTCGTGGTAGGCAACAGGATGATGGAGCGCAAGTTCTTATGGAACGGTGGCAACCTTATGACATTCAGCATAGAGGACAAGGAGAACGGTGTGGTGCGCAGGAGCGCTGTGCTGCGTCCTGACTTTTCGGTCACGAAGGGAAACGCTATAGGAACAGACGGTGCATATTACTGCACAGATGTGCCCTCAGACGGGATTCATGGGGCTTTTCATAAAGCAGTCGTGGAGTATTCTCAGGACGGTCTCCGTGTCCGCAGGGAGTATAGGGTCTACATGGATGTTCCTGCTATAGCCTGTGACACCTGGCTGAAAGGGAACCTTCCGGGTTTCGGACATGCCAAAGAAATTTCGGCTTCTGACCGCAAGAACATAGAGTCCGCAGCCGATATGGGAACGAAACCTGTGGAAGCCGTGCTCGACCGCCTGGATTTCGGGGGAATGCACTGGCATGCCAAGGCTGTGGAGTTTTGGGACGTGACTGATTGGAACAACAACCTTGTTGCTGAAAGGGATATTATTTCATATCGGAAGAATTCATATCGTGGCAATCTGTTCTTCATGCGTGACGGGGCAGGTTCCGGCGGACTTTTCTTTTTGAAGGAGGCTCCTTGCTCAAGTTCGCAGCTCGGCTGGACCGGTGCTGATTTCACGGCGGACTTCAGCCATTTCTGTGTGACAGGGCTCGGTCTTATGGCTTCGGATGTCAATCCGTCCGGATGGACAAAGGCATACTCATGCGTGACCGGAGTTTACGGTGAAGGCGAGCTGTCGGCTCTCAAAGCGTTGAGATCATATCAGAAGCAGCTCAGAAGGCACCTCCCGGACAGGGACGAAATGGTGATGATGAATACATGGGGAGACCGCAGCCAGGATTCCAAGGTCAATGAGGCTTTCTGTCTTGCCGAACTGGAAAAGGCTGCGCGTCTTGGTGTGACGCATTTCCAGATTGACGACGGGTGGCAGGCCGGCAAGAGTCCCAATTCCGCTGTTTCCAAAGGCTCTTTCAAGAATATACATGACAATCCGGACTATTGGACGCCGGACTCGGTGAAATGGCCGCGCGGTCTTTCGCCTGTGGTTGAAAAAGGGCGCAGCTTGGGAATCGAGGTGGGCCTATGGTTCAACCCGAGCGTGCAGGACGACTTTGAAGATTGGCAGAAAGATGCTGACATACTCGT
>DBLW01000082.1 GCA_002298075.1 Bacteroidales bacterium UBA714
GTGTATAAATTGTGGATGAGGCTGGAAGAGCCTGCGGAAATGTTTGCAGGAAGCTATTGGGTCCATACGTTTGACAAACTTATGCCTTCGTCACGATATGGCGTGGAGCATCCCGAGTATTATTCTTATTTCGGCGGCAAACGTCATCCCGGCAAGGCAAGCCAGTGGTGCCTGAGCAATCCGGAAGTGTTTGAAATAGTCTGTGAGCGTATCGACTCGATATTCAAGGCCAATCCGGGAAGAAACATGATATCAGTGAGCCAGAATGACGGAAACTATACCAACTGCCAGTGTGATGCGTGTAAGGCGATTGATGAATATGAGGGTGCGCTTTCCGGAAGTGTCATACATTTCCTGAACAAACTTGCAGCAAGATTCCCGGACAAGGAATTTTCAACTTTGGCATATCTCTATACCATGCAGCCGCCTAAGCACGTGAAACCGCTTCCTAACGTGAACATAATGCTTTGCGACATTGACTGCGACAGGGAGGTGACTCTCAGGGAGAATGCTTCCGGACGTGAATTTGTCGAGGCCATCGAGGGCTGGAGCAAGATTACCGACAACATCTTCGTATGGGATTACGGCATCAATTTCGACAATTATCTTGCTCCGTTCCCGAATTTCCATATCCTTGCCGAGAACATCCGTCTTTTCCATGACCACGGGGCAAATATGCATTTCTCGCAGATTGCAGGAAGCCGCGGAGGTGATTTCGCCGAGATGCGCACCTGGCTTGTATCCAAATTGATGTGGGACCCTTCTCGTGATACTGAGGAACTGATGCAGGAATTTCTCGAGGGCTATTACGGAGCTGCCGCACCATATCTGTACAGGTATATAAAGGTTATGGAGGGCGCTCTGATTGGAAGCGGCCAGAGGCTTTGGATTTATGACTCTCCGGTCTCACACAAGCGCGGAATGCTTAAGCCTGAGCTGATGAGGCGCTATGCGTCTTTGTTTGACATGGCTGAAAAGGCTGTCGCGGATGACAGCGTGGCTTTGGCAAGGGTTCAGCGCACAAGGCTCCCTCTGCTCTATTCCGAGCTTGAGATTGCGAGGTCGGAAAAGAATATGGATATGCAGGAGCTTGCCGCAAAACTGGATTATTTTGAGAGCCAGGTAAAGCGTTTCGGTGTGCCTACCTTGAATGAGAGAAGCAATTCGCCTGTAGAGTATTGCGAACTTTTCAGAAGCAGGTACATGCCTCGTGAAGAGAAAAGTCTTGCGGAAGGTGCTTCCGTGATTTTCCTTGATGAGCCGGGAAGTGCATATGCTTCCCTTGGAAAGACGGCTTTGACTGACGGTCTGTTCGGTGGAGCAGGTTTCGTGGAAGGCTGGATCGGCTGGGAAGGCAAGGATGCGTCTTTTGTGATTGATTTGGGACAGGTTAAGGAAATCAGCAGCATAGAGTCGGATTTCCTGCATCAGCTGGGTGCATGGGTTCTGCTTCCGACACAGGTATCCTATGAAATATCTTCTGACGGGGAGAATTACGAGGAAGTCGCCGTGAAAGACCTTCCGGAGGACAGGAGTGCAAAAATACAGTTTGTCGGCGTAAAGCATGACTTTGATGCGCCTGTGCCTGCGAGATACATAAAGGTGAATGTGACCGGAACGAAGACCTGCCCTCATTGGCATTACGGCGTTGGGCATCCTTGCTGGTTCTTCATCGATGAGGTGACTGTGCTTTAGGAAATCATCAGTAATGTGGCCCTGAAAATAAAAATTGCTGCAACATTTTGATGACCTTTGCCGTCAAATATACGTTTGCGAAGCGCACGTGTTTGTAGAAAGCTCAGAGCAAAAAAAGAGCAGGCGTGTATAAAAGTATTCAGATAAATTTAAAGAAGATGAAACGTATTATTGCATTTTTTGCATGTGCCGCCACCATGTGCGGCTGTGCAATGTTTCCGGGGAATGTTTCCGGACCCGAGATGACGGAAAAGTTTGAGCTTGGTTCGGAGTATTCGGAAGTTCAAATATCGGGTGCCATCTCGGTGACTTATTCTGACACGGCTGCATTGGTGTCCGTAACCTCGGACAGTGCCTCATTGGCAAACTTCAGATTCTCCGTTGAGAATGGCGTCTTGTCTATGAACAGAAATGCATCACTCGTATTTGGAAATGGAGGGACTTCCGGAATTTCTGTTGTGCTTCCCGTGTCGGAATCGCTCTCCAGTGTGGATGTGTCTGGGGCAAGCCGTTTTGTTGCTGAGCAGCCTGTCGTTGCTGAGAATTTTATGCTTGATGTGAGCGGGGCATCCACTTTCAAGGCGGAAGTGCGGGCAAATGTGCTTGATGCGGAGGTGTCCGGAGCTTCTTCCGCACTGATTTCCGGAACTGCATGCAAGGCATCGCTTTTCGTTTCCGGTGCCTCAAAGATGTCTTCCGACAAGTGCTATGTCACTGCGGATGAGGTGACGGTTGATGTTTCCGGTGCGAGCAAATTGGTTGTCGGTTGCGATGGAAGCTTGTCCGGAGATGTCTCTGGAGCTTCGCGGGCAGTCTGTCATGGGAAAGCTGACAGTCATGTCAAAGTGACTGGGGCATCGGATTTCAAGCGTGTCGAATAGGGCGGGCTGATTCCAGAAACGGCTGCTTTTATGTCATTAGGAGCAGTTTTGCTGAAAATATTTTGAGTGCTGACGGCAGGGCATGGCTTTTGAACGGGTCACGTCCTGCCTTGCGTTTGAGGCACCAGGAGAAATAAAAACAGTTTACGTATATGGAACATTCAAAGAGAATCCAGACTTCCGTTTTGAACGGAATGGAAAAGAAGGCTTTGGTATGGCTCGCCCAAAGGCAGCCGAAATGGATGAATTCCGACATGCTTACGCTTATCGGCGTGATAGGCTCGATAGTGGTGGCGGCCGGATATGTGCTCTCGAATTACAACATGGCGTGGCTTTGGCTCGCTTCGGCTGGTTTCCTGATAAATTGGTATGGTGATTCTCTTGACGGAACTCTGGCACGTGTGCGCGGTACGCAGCGTCCTGTTTACGGATTTTATCTTGACCATAATGTGGACGGCGTTACTATGGCCATAATGTGCATCGGGGCCGGCTTGTCTGACTTGCTCAATCTGTATGTGGCAATGGCCGTGCTTGTGGTTTATCTGCTCCTTTCTATTTCGGTTTATATAAATGCGCACCTGAAGGGGGAGTTCAAGCTCACTTATGCCGGAATGGGGCCTACCGAGTTCCGCCTGATAATGATAATCGTTAACACATTGTTCATATATGTAGCACCTCTGCGTGATTATGCCTTGAATTTCACGCTTATGGGAAATGATGTCAGGTTCGGCTCGTTTGATTTTATCGGAGTTGCGATTCTGCTGATACTCATAGTTATACATATTGTGAATTTTGTTCAGGATGCCAAGGGATATGCTCTTGTGGATCCTGTTAAGAAATGGGATGGCAAGAATTAGGGAACTGGCGAAGAAGGCGCCTAAATTCATACTTTCCAATGCGCTGGGCACGGTCGTGGATACGGCTGTGCTTTGGTTGTTTTCTGAGCATGTATTTGAGAGCTATTTCGGTGAATATGTCGTTTCTCCTGTGATTTCTTTCGAGTGCGCCGTGTTCGTAAATTTCCTGTGCTCATGGTTTTTCATTTGGAAGGACAGGGTGGTAAGGGGAAACGGAAAGTCATTTTTGAGAAAGTATCTGATTTATAATTTTTCCGCGAGTGCAGTATTTCTTGTGAAAATGGGATTCCTGCTGCTTTTTGAGGTTATTTTCGGATGGGATGTGGTGTATTGCAATCTTGCGGCGCTTTGTATTTCGGGCATAATCAATTTTTCGATGGGCGAGTGGGTCATTTTCCGGAAAAAGGCATTGACGGGCACTTGATGCTTGCTGCATGTCTGGGGGCGTTGCGGACTGTGGACTGTCGGGCTGTGTCGCCGGAATGACGGTGGAGCGCAATTGATTGGTCTATAGCTTAATGTGGATCTGCGCCCTTTGTGGTGAATCTCTGTTTTACAATTCGTTGATTCTCAGTATTTTGTGTTTTATTTTGGATTATGGCTTTGCTTGATATAAAGGAGTTGGAAGGTTTCAGCGGTGTTTTTCGGGGGAAAGCGGGAAACGCATTCGGGCGAATGCTCATGCATTGGCTTTCCGTCGACAGGATTAATGAGCTTTATGCGAGGCATGAGGATGTCTCTGGGCCTGATTTTGCCCGTGATGTGCTCGCTGATATAGGAATGAAGGTGCAGATAGGTTTTGCCGAAGGGGCATTCATGGGGGATGTTCCGTCTGATGGCGTGGCAGCTGTCCCGGCTGGAGAGATTTGTGGGATTTCAGAGGGGGAGACTGTTCTTGAGGTGTTGGACAGGCTTCTTCCGCAAGGGCCTTTCATCACTGTCAGCAATCATCCTTGCGGACATGTGGACGGTATCGCACTGGTTGATATTTTCGGGCATCTGCGGCCGGGCTACAAGGTTATGGTGAACAAAGTCCTGTCTCGTATTGAGGCTTTGGGGCCGAATTTCATTACTGTCACGCCTACCGGGAATGAGAGGAGTGCGCCGACTGCGGCGAGCATTGCGGGAGTGAAGGCGGCGCTGGCGCAGCTGCGCAGCGGAAGAGCCCTCGGGCTCTTCCCTTCAGGCGCGGTCTCTGACCTGTGCCTGAAGGAGCGCCGCGTGCGTGACAGGGAATGGCAGGAGGCTGTCGTCAGACTGATAGCCAAGGCAAGGGTGCCGATTGTGCCGGTGAGATTTTTTGATGGAAATTCTCCGTTCTACTATTCTCTCGGGCTGATAGATTGGCGGGTACGTCTGCTGAGGCTTCCTTCTGAAGTGTTCAATAAGGCCGACCGGCCGATGCGCGTAGGCATCGGCCCGCTACTTTCAGTAGCTCTCCAGGACTCAGTCCTGGAGTCGGCCCGCAAAAACTCTTCATGTGACGGGGATTCTGATGCATTGTCCGTTTTCAGTGACTTTCTGCGTGCAAGTGTCTATGGTATGCATGTGCCTGAGTTTGAATGACATTTTTGTGGCAGGTCTTGTTTCGCTTTTGATTTTTGCATACCTTTGCACCTACAAAACAAATCTGATTTTTCATATAACATCTGCATATAATGTAATCTCCGCTTTTTTACACACTTTTTCTGAAAATGCCTGACTTCGGCAGTCCGGTTCTGTTTGTGTGTATTCTTTTCCTTGGTGTTTCATTTTACATTCTTAAGCAGATATAATGAGTTTACAAGTCTGTTCTATAACTTATGCCCATCCCGGGGAGGATGTGCTTTTTCATGATATGAGCCTGTCTGTGTCAGACGGGGAAAAAATTGCGGTCGCAGGTAACAACGGTGCAGGAAAATCCACCTTGCTGAAGATAATCTCAGGGGAACTTCTGCCTTCTTGCGGACAGGTCATGTATGAGGGGAAGGTTTATGTTGTTCCACAGCATTTCGGACAGTTCAACGACATGACTGTTGCCCATGCCTTAGGTGTCGGAAAAAAGCTGGAGGCTTTGCATAATATTTTGGCAGGAAGTGTATCGGAAGACGATTTTACTGCTCTTGGCGATGACTGGGATATTGAGAACCGTGCTGCCCGTGCACTGGATCAGTGGGGCATTGGACATCTTCCGCTTGATTCTCCGATGAACCGTTTGAGCGGAGGGGAGAAGACCAGGGCCTTCCTTGCGGGCATAGAGATGAATTCTCCGTCCATTGTGCTTATGGATGAGCCTACCAATCATCTGGATTCCGTTTCCAGGGAACTTTTGTACAATTTTGTGGAGTCCTCGCGTTCTGCCGTCATTGTCGTCAGCCATGACAGGGAACTGTTGAACAGGATGTCTTCTATTTATGAACTTTCTGACGGAAGGCTTGCTTATTATCCGATGAGCTATGATGAGTACGAGGCCGTTAGGGATGCCGGGCGCCAGGCTCTTGTGTCCCAATTGGAAAATTGCCGGAAAGAATTGGCCAAGGCCCGCAAGACCGCGCAGGATGCCATGCAGAGGCAGCTCAAACATAATTCACGCGGCGAGAAGCATAGCCAGAAGAAAGGGCTGGCAAGGATTGTAATGGGGAATATGAAGGATCAGGCAGAAAATTCCACGGCACGTCTTGACAAGGTGCAGCAGGAGAAGATGCAGGAAATGAACGCTAAGATACGCGGTCTCAATGATTCCATTACGGATATCCTTGCCATGAAAGTGGATTTCCATACTCCTGTGCAGCATTTGGGAAAGCGTCAGATTGAGACTTGCGGGCTGAATTATGCTTATGGAGATTCCGGTCTTATGTGGGGCGGGGGATTGGATATTATTGTACGTTGCGGGGAGCGTATTCATTTGACGGGGGATAACGGCTCCGGAAAAAGCACATTTCTGCGGCTTCTTGTAGGGGAACTGGAGCCTGTGCAGGGAAGTGTCTGGAGAAGCGGAGGGCTGGAATATGTTTATCTGGACCAGGAATATTCTTTTCTTGACGGCAGTCTCAGTGTTTTCGGGCAGGTGCAGCGCTATGGTGTGAATGTTCCGGAGCATGAGCTTAAGATTTGTCTGTGCCGGTTCCTGTTTACCGAGCCATTCTGGGACAGGAAATGCAGCAGTCTCAGCGGGGGAGAGAAGATGAGGCTGGCATTGTGCTGTCTGATGGTCAGAAAGAGCACACCGGACATAATCATTGCTGATGAGCCGACGAATAATATTGATATCACGAATATGAAGATTCTGTCAGCATCATTGAAGGATTATGGCGGCACTTTGATTGTTGTCAGTCATGATGCTGCTTTTGCCAGGGAAATCGGTCTTAGCCGCACTATTGCCCTGTAGTTGTATATATTCGGATTTTTTCGTGTTTTTGCGGTGTCCGTGCTATAGCTGATGGTGTTTTCATTATTGTGGATTGCATGGGAAAATGCTGTATTTAGTGGACATTTTTATGCTGATTGGTGTGTATATATAGCAGAATGCTGTTATTTTTGTGTTGATTGTATAGCCTGATATAAGCAAAATTTTTCCTTTTGAATTGTTGTTCAAATCTTGTTAAGAGAATATTTGTTTTGCTTTTATGTTCATATGTTCTTTTAGTCTGAAAGCTATTGCTGGAAATATGTAAATTATATTAATTTCTGATATTTCTTACTTCGTTCTGCATCTTTTGCATTTTATCATATTTTTTTGGAATGGTTATTGCATATATGAAATAAAAGCAGTACCTTTGCAAACGAGTTGTTCAGAGAATTCTTCAGTAATTCTTACAACTTATTGGTTATTAGTTTTAGTGTTATTAATTATGTGGTTAGTATGAGGTGTCCCCGCGCGAGCGGCGATGTCTCATTTTTTTATATGGCATTTCTGCTGTTGTCTCAATAGCAAACTCTACTGATAAAGGATTTAGGGGATCACCGGTAAAAGGATTCAAGCTTTGTCCCCTGTGGCTCCCCTCGGGTCTCTCTTGGTCATGGCACTAATTGGCGGGCAGGTCGATTTTACACTGATCCGGTACACATGTCAAGAAAATGGTTTAAAAAACGGGCCGGATTTTTACCGAATGCCAACCAAAAGTAATTCGGTAAAAAATCGCACGATATTTTTA
>DBLW01000063.1 GCA_002298075.1 Bacteroidales bacterium UBA714
CCGACGAGGGCGAAAGGCTTATGGCCGCAATTCTGGAAATGCTTGAGTATCATGATGCTCACCATGTGGCCGATGTGAAGCGAATCCGCAGTAGGGTCTATTCCGACATATGCTGCTGTATGGCCTTCCATAAGTTTTTCCTCAGTTCCAGGCATGATGTCCTGGACCATGCCTCTCCATTTGAGTTCCTCTACAAAATTTTTCATATTATATCCGTTATATTCTTGTCTTTTCACAGTGCGTCGGCAAATCTGTATGCCACAGAAAATTATATGGCACCGGATTCGCCGGCACAATCCACAAAGATATGCAAAATCGGCCATAAACCAAAGGAGCCGGCTGAAAACTGTCAGCCGGGCTCCTTCTTTGGTGTTGTCAGCCAATTCCGGTACGTGTGATTCTTACCAGTTGAACTCGAATCTGATGTCCCTCGGTATTCCAGCTCCGTTGACTTTCTCTATGTCAGCAGCAAGCTCTTCCGTAATGTTGGCATGCTTTACCGAATACTGCATTGCGAAGTCGCGGTTTCCTGTGGCCTGTGTCTCCAATATCAGCCCGGCCCATAAATCCACGCTTTCGAGAGCCTTGCCGAAATCAATGTGGTATGAGCCGTCCGCGTTTCTTGTGAATGCGTCGTTCTCTGCCATGAAATTGTAGCACATCATGTTGGCCTTGCCATGTGAAGAGGCGAAGCCGAAGCGCACGGAGCGCACGATGCCTGCGATGAAAGTCGTGAGGGCCTCTTCCTTGGTTATTCCGGTAATCTCGCCCATGTCGATGAGCCTGCATACCATGAACAGCCCGAGTATGTCGGCCTTGGCCTCTTCCCAGGTGGTCTTTTCCGTACCCATTGCTTCATCAACGGTCCCGAGTCCGTTTACGGTCTGCTTCACTCCGAGTCCGTGGGCGACCTCATGGAAGGTGACGTTCCAGAAGAATGCGTCAGGGCTGAGATACTGCTGCTGTGCAGGCTCCACAAGGACCTTTCCGATAGGAAGAAGTATCTTGTCGAATTTGGCCATCATGCTGTTGTAGAGCTGGAGCCTGCGTGCACCCTTGGCCGCATGGACACGCTCGTCGTTCGGAAGGTTTATTGCGATTGTCTTGCTGCCGGCGTTGCAGTCTCCCGCATAGAATATCGCGTCATATACGTTAAGGTCCGAAGATGTTCCCGGTACGAATGTCTTGTACTCCGGAGCGCACGGCAGCATGGTCTGCAGAGTAGGGAGCAGTGATACGTATTTTGCGAGATTTGCGCTTTTCTTCTCGTCTTTCAGGAGGATGAAGCACTCATATGACGCCTTTGCCTCGTTGAGCTTGTCGTCGTAGTTCTCGATTGGGCCTATCACGAGGTCCATATTGCAGTCCTTCATATCCATCCATGCCATGTCACTGGCGAAGTAGTCGTCCGTCCTGAATGCTTTTACACGTTCCGTCAGATAAGTCCTGAGGCCTTCGTTCGAAGTGAGCGCGGCAGCTTCCTCAAGCAGGGCGCACACCTTGTCAAGTTCATCCCTGTACTCATCACGGTACCACACGGTTTTGAGCGCTCCGTTTTCATCACGCCTGATTACGGTGTAGAGGCTGTTCTTGTCCGGGTCTCCGAATGCGGCGAACTCTTCTGCCGTCATGTCCTGGGGATAATAACAGCATCCCGCAGGCTTGCTGCCGTATCCGCTGATGAAAGGACTGTTGTCATCCAGGCGGTCCCAAGGACCGTAATTTATCATGGCATATGTCCTCCCGTCGCTGTCCTTGAGGGCTTCCATGACGGATTTGTCTCCGAATGTCTGTTTCCAGAACAGGCCGTCCATTATTTCTCCGGCCTGGCGGAACAGGCCTATGATTTTCTTGTCATTCTCGGACAGTGCGTCATAAAGAGGAGAACTTACTTCCACGACAGCATAGCTCTCTACTTTCTCCTTAAGTCCGTTGTCTGTGCCGCCGCATGATGTCACGGCCAGTGCGGCAGTTGCCGCAAATATCATTTTTTTCATTTTGTTGTGTTGAGATTTGGGAAACATTTGAAATCACCTGATGTGCTACCAAAAAAGGGCGCTAAACAGTTTTAGACGCCCTTTTCTTGTTTCCGTTATCCGATTCTTAGAAAGAAACTGCGATCCCGATGAAGTCTTCTGCCTTAAGGGCGGCACCTCCGATCAGACCTCCGTCAATGTCAGGGCATGCGAAAAGCTCCTTTGCATTTGACGGCTTGCATGAACCTCCGTAAAGGATTGAGATTTCCTCTGCAAGAGCGCCGAACTTCTCTGCAAGAACCTTGCGGATTTCCGCATGAATCTCCTGTGCCTGCTCTGCTGTTGCAGTCTTGCCTGTTCCTATTGCCCAAACCGGCTCGTAAGCGACGATAACCTTTGACATCTCTTCTGCAGTGAGGGTGAAAAGCACATCTTTAACCTGCTCTGTCACAACCTCGAAGTGACGTCCTGCCTCGCGCTCCTCGAGCTTCTCTCCGATGCAGAAGATAGGTGAAAGGCCTTTTTCAAGAGCGAGTTTCACTTTTTCCACGAGCTTTGCCGAGGTCTCTCCGTAATATTCCCTTCTCTCAGAGTGTCCGAGAATCACATATTCGCATCCTACGCCTGCAATCATGTCAACTGCAACCTCTCCTGTGTATGCGCCCTTTGTATGGTCTGCGCAGTTCTGGGCAGAAAGTCCTATTGCTGTGCCTTTGATGGCCTCTGCTACAGGATACAGGTGAGTGAAAGGAGGAGCTATGATGAGCTTTACCTCTGCCGGTACTTCAGCGGCCTTTGCTGCCACTGCCTTTGCGAGCTCAACGCCCTCTGCAACTGTGGTGTTCATCTTCCAGTTGCCTGCTACGATGTGTTTTCTCATTTTCTTGATATTTTGAATTAAACTTTATTGCCAATAAATCCGTGCTTTCGGGCGAAAGGACGAAAAACACGCAAATTTAAGAGTTTTTTCCGAGACTTCTGTAATGTGCGGCTATAATTGTCGGATGACAACTCCTATTTTCTTTGATTTGCTCCACATCCATATTTTTCCTTGGGAATCCGTCTTTTCCACAGAAAATTCAACTCCCTTTTCAGTCCGCGTGTCATTGGCTGTAGTCCATTCCACATCGGCCTTGAGTGTCTGATCCATGTGCTGCGGCATCTGGCTGCACCTTACGATAAACCAGTATCCGAGAGGGTCGTCATATACGCGGAATTCTTTCTTTTCCTCATTGAAGCCAAGCTGGCACCTGCTTTCATCGTAGCTCATCTGCAGTTTCCCTTTCCATGTCAGGGAAATGTCGCTTCTTTGCAGAAGTACCTCAGTGACATCATATTTCTCACATGAAGCCGCCAGCAGCGTCACGGCAATAATCATTATAATCTTTTTCATAATTGTCCGGTCTTTATGCTTTTTTCAATTATGTCCATGCTCCCGTCTTCCCAAAGGATACTTGCCCTCAGGATGCCGTCTGAAGTTATCGTGAAACGGCCGTCCGGCTCGGGCCTTACAGGCTGCCCGTTGAATGTCCATCTGATTTCAGCGGCACCGGAGGCATTATATACCCTGAGCGGTATCCTTGTGCCTTTTGCGAAACTGCCGCTTCTGACTGATTTGCTCAGGAAGATGTACGGCCAGCTTACCGGAGGCTGCCTTGTGGTCATGAAGGAGGTGCTCTTGCTTTCTCCTTTAAGATCTCCTATTTCAAAATGCACGTTGACTGTGTAGGTCTTGTTCCCAGGCTCCAGGCCTTCGAGCACGACTGCATATTTGCCGCTTTGGTAAGGCTTGACTTTCATCACTTTGGTCTCTTGCGAACTTTTGCCCCAGGTCACGGTCGCTTCGGATGAGTATGGCCGGCTGCTTCCGAAGGTTATTATTGCGGCGTCTGCAAATGGCTCGGCTTTCAGTCCTTCTGGGACGGGAGGAGTGGAGGCACTGCCTAAGCCGGTGATACCGAATGATATCATGTTGCCGTCAAGCCTGATGCCGGTTATGGACGCGCTGCACGGATTTCCGCTCCAGAATTTCAGCCCTGGATTGCTCTGCGGTGTCAATTGCGTAACGGAACCAAATGGGAAGAAGACTCCTTTTATGTTTCTCATCAGGCTGATGTAGTTGGCCTGACTCGTGAATCCGTTTGCCCTTCCGTCCGCTTCTATCAGATCCGCGCACTGATGGTCGCGGTAGGCGTTTACCGTATTTGTCTGCTCCCATCTTTTCAGATATGCGGATGATTTGTCGATATGATAGACAAGCATGCCGTTTCCTCCGCACCATGCATCCCATCCTTCTGACGTGCGGCATTCGATGAGGTAGTATTCACCTGGGGTGTCAGTGTCCAGCCGGCAATAAGTGCCGTTTAAATTGACTGGCTCGAGAGTGTAGACTCCGTCGCTTTCTATAATGATGGGATTCCCGATGCCGAGTATCTCCCGTTCAATGGCATTGAAATAAGGGGGAGTGTTGCCGTTATTGTTCTGATTGCCGCTGTCCATCAGGGCAGTGCGTCCCCAAAGCCCTGCGGCCCATCCTCCGTTTTTGTCATAATCTGTATCGTACAGGTCCGGTAGCCCGAATGTGTGGCTGTATTCATGGCAGAATGTTCCTATG
The DNA here is from genome assembly GCA_002298075.1 of Bacteroidales bacterium UBA714. Classification (GTDB taxonomy): domain Bacteria; phylum Bacteroidota; class Bacteroidia; order Bacteroidales; family UBA932; genus Cryptobacteroides. The sequence goes on from DBLW01000063.1 coordinate 4,591, forward strand.
CCAGCCAACACCTGGGCGGTCCCTGCCCTGGTAAGCTCGCTGGTGCAGGCGTATCTGTCTATCCGCTTGCCGTCCAGCCTGAGGCTGATGCCTGCTCCGCTATATATGTACCATGCATGAGACCAGATGCATTCTTCTTTATCACCCTCGGCTTCGTCACCTCCGGCAAAGAACACGAACACATTGTCTACCGTCCCGTCTCCGTCGTCGTCATAAAGCGAGAAGTCAATCTCATTGTCGGCAAGTATGCAGGCTTCCTGTATCATTTCTGCCGCATTCTTGTCATTCCCGTAAATGTCATTTCCTCCGTAATATGCCCTTTTTTTGCTCAATGTGACAATTTCGCTGACTGTAAAGGAAAAATCCATAGCTCCGTTGAACTGGGCGTCGAAATATTCTTTTGCGCTTCCTGTGGCCCCGTTGTGCCTGTAGCCCTCCTGTGTAAGCATATTCACGAAACTCTCCTTGCCGTACCGGAATTTCACGTCCTGGTATTGTGCGAGAATCACAAGCCCATGCTTTGAACCTTTCTGTTCTCCGGCACGCACATCCGGTCCGGCCTTTTCCATGATTCTCTTTATCAGTGGCTTAAGGTCGCTTTCCGCGCATATGCTTCGTCTTGGGGCGGCTTTTTCGGCGAGTATGCCGTATGGTATCGCGCGGCTTTCTGCGAGCACTGACGACGGCACTTTCCCGCCTACCCGGAAACCGCTGCATGAAATTCTCCCGTCTGAACCGTAGCCGGCGTAGCACCACCATCCGTCCTGGTCCTGGATTATGGCGTTCCCGCTTTCCGTTGTTTTTATCCTCATGAATTCGTCACCGCTGAAATATGCGCCGAATGTGCTTCCGTCAGGCTGATGCAGCTGTATCAGTCCGCTTCTTGCAGGACGTGCATCCGTACCTATATATAATAAGAGGATTGCTATTATAAAAAGTGCTGATTTTCTATTCATGAAGTATGTTTTTATATTTTGCTTCCGGCTTTTTGCTACCTTTGCAAACGGATTGCATATTTAGACATTTTTTATGAGACGGACAAGATTATTCGTTTTTTCTTTTATTCTTGCCTTGTCGTGCCATGGAACGGCTGATGCACAGCAGAGTGTCGTAGATAAGATAAACAGCTACGGGACGTTTGACCATTGGTGCCGCAGGGAAATCAAGGAATCTGCTGTCATAGGCGGCAAGACAAAATACCTCTATGAGTTTTATGGCAATGGCCAGACCCTTTGCACCGGAAAGGAGCCATTCTGCGCTCCGGACGGATATATGTGGCGCACGAACAATGTGCTTGCTGTGGTTGCCGGTGTCGTTAAGACCAACAATACCGTTTTTCCGGAAAAGAGGGGAAAGGGTTATTGCGCGAGAATAGAGACTCATATCGAGGAGGTGAAGGCTCTTGGTATAGTGAATATGGATGTATGCTGTCAGGGTGCACTGATGATAGGTCGTTTGGTCGAGCCGGTCCGTGACACCAAGGATCCTATGTCCAAAGTTCTCTACGGGATACCTTTCGAAGGTGCTCCCAAGGCTCTCAGACTGGATTACAAGGCGGAAGTCGGGCATGAGGTCATCCGCGGGACCGGGTTTTCGAAACTTAAGAATATGGGTGTTCCGGACTGGGCGGAGATTGTAGTGATTCTGCAGAAGCGCTGGGAAGAGCCTGACGGCAGTGTGCATGCCCTCAGGGTAGGGACAGGCATAGAGCGCATAAAGAAAAGCATACCGGATTGGATTAACGGCCACGAGATTCCTGTATGCTATGGTGACATTACGTCACTTCCTCATTATGAGGAATATATGGGGCTGAACAATGACCCTGAAAGGGCTTACCATACCATTAACAGCCGCGGGGATAATGTGGTGGTCCATGAGGAAGGATGGGCGGAAAGCGGAACTGAACCTAATTTCCTTATGGTGCATTTCCTGTCAAGCTGCGGCAAGGCCTTTTATGGCGGCGTCGGCAATATCTTGTGGGTGGACAATGTGGGGCTTGTGATGTAGCCAAGGCGGATGCACACTGCCCATTATGGGAGTATACTGAGCCTGCTGGATTGAGTTGCGGAAAAATCATGCGAATTTCATAATTTCCTGCAACGTTTGTGGAAGTTTTTGCATCTATGTGTCAGGTTTAGGTTTTAGTACACGTTTAGGAGCGGCAAGGCGAGATGCTTTCTGCTCCTTTTCTTTTTTGTGTCCGGAAATCTGAATCGTTGGGAGGGGGAATGACAGAATTTTCCGCCTTAGCCTGAATCTATGTTCCGGCATCCGTAAGATTGTATTATTTGTGCTCTCGTGTTTTGCTTTTAATTAATATAGTCGTATCTTTACTCCGCTAACAACTTTTAACTAAATAATTCATTATGCTTAAAATGATCAAGTCTTCATTATTCAAATTCTGCATTGCATTGTTTGCTTTTGCGGCATTGGATATGTTGATTCCTGTGTCCAATGCACAGGAACCTTCCCAATCGGGGGGGGGTGTCAGCGGTATAGTTTCTGATGACCAGGGACCTGTGGCAGGTGCCGCCGTAATGGTCAAAGGTGGTACTGGCGGCGTCACTACCGATGTGGACGGTCACTATTTCCTTAAAGGTGTCAGGCCGGGTGACATCGTAATCTTTTCTCTTCTCGGCTATGAGGATCTTGAGCTCGCCTATACCGGGCAGCCGACTCTGAATGCAGTTCTGAGCGTCTCCTCTGAATTTCTTGATGAGGTTGTAGTCACAGCCTTGGGTATCAAAAGGTCTGAAAAAGCACTTTCTTATAATGTGCAGGAGGTCAAGGCCGACGAAGTCCTTGCCGTAAAGGATGCCAACTTCATGAACTCACTCGTGGGAAAAGTTGCCGGAGTCACAATCAATTCCGGCTCAAACGGTCCTGGAGGTGCTTCCCGCGTCGTGATGAGAGGTGTGAAATCAATCACAGGTTCAAACCAGGCCCTTTATGTGATTGACGGTATTCCGATGTTCAACCTCACGAATGCGTCTTCAAGCGCTTCAAACATGTCTGACCAGCCTGGTACCGACGGTGTGGCCGATATAAACCCTGAGGACATAGAAAGCATCAGCATGCTTACAGGTCCTTCTGCGGCGGCTCTTTACGGTAATGCGGCTGCTTCCGGAGTTGTGCTTATCACTACAAAGAAAGGTGCGGCAGGCAAGACAAGCGTGACCGTATCCAACAATACGACCTTCTCGACCGCCTATATGATGCCTGATATGCAGAGCAAGTACGGCAACCTCGCAGGTCAGATTGCAAGCTGGGGGCCGGCGGTCAATTCAGACTACAATCCGCGTGAGTTCTTCAATACAGGAACCAATGTCATAAATTCAGTGTCGCTCTCTACCGGAACTGACAAGAACCAGACATATCTTTCCGTATCAACTACGAATACTACAGGTATCCTTCCGAACAGCGGGTACAACCGTTACAATTTCTCCGGGCGCAATACCACCAAGTTCGCAAAGGACAGGCTTACTCTTGATCTTGGAGCCAACTTCGTTCTTCAGGATGACAAGAACATGACCTCTCAGGGTATATATTATAACCCTCTTCCTGGACTTTATCTTTTCCCGAGAGGTGACAATTTCAAGGAAATCCAAATGTACGAGCGCTACGATGCGGCTCTCGGATACAACACTGTATATTGGCCTTATGGCAATGACGGTGTCGGTATGCAGAACCCTTACTGGGTGCAGAACAGGGAGCTTCGCGAGAACAGCAAGAAGCGCTATATGCTTTCGGCATCCCTCGCATGGGAGATAACCGACTGGCTGGATATTGCTGGCCGCGTAAAATTGGACAACTACACCAACAGGCTCACATACAAGCTTTATGCGACAACTGATCAGATATGGGCAGGCCCTAACGGTTCCTACAGGGATGTAAACTCTTCTCTCGGCAATACCTATGCTGACGTTATCGCCACAATTAACAAGACTTGGGGCGGATTTACCTTGAACGCAAACGTCGGTGCTTCAATAAACGACAGCAAATACGAACTTCTCGGTCTTGACGGACAGCTTGCGGATCTTCCGAACTTCTTCGCAATCCACAACCTCAGCCGCGGAGCCAAGTACAAGCCTAAACAAGAGGGCTATCACGATCAGGCGCAGGCTGTATTCGCGAATGTCGAGCTTGCATGGAAATCAATGCTTTACCTTACGCTCACAGGGCGCAATGACTGGGAGTCAAGGCTTGCATACTCAAACTACAAGTCATTCTTCTACCCTTCCGTAGGTCTTTCTGCCGTAATCTCCAACATGTTCGATGCACCGAAGTGGCTCAACCTTCTCAAGGTGCGCGGTTCATATACGGAGGTCGGAAATTCTTACGGCAGGTATATGACAAAGATTTTCTATCCGTTTGATGAGGAGTCCGGAAGCTGGTCTGCGACTTCGACCTATCCTAACCTCGATCTCAAGCCGGAAAGGACAAAATCATGGGAAGCCGGACTCAACGCCAAGTTCCTCAACTCAATCAGCCTGGATTTCACTTATTATCGCTCGAACACATATAACCAGACATTCTATGTGTCCCTGCCGCCTGCTTCAGGATTCACCAATATGCCTGTACAGAGCGGAAACATCATGAACCAGGGTATAGAGATGGCTGTAGGGTACGGTGATTCATGGGGTGACTTCTCGTTTTCTACCAACTATACGTTGACATGGAACGAAAACCGCATCATCAAACTTATCGACGAGGTGAGGAATCCTTTCAACGGTGAAATAATCCCGATGGACGACATGCTGGAGAAAGGCGCGTTCGGAGGACTGGACGCGAAGCTGATGCTTAAGGAAGGCGGCTCAATGGGAGATGTATATGGTTATCATCTTCTCGGCCGTGACTATAACGGAAATATAGCATACGGAGAATCAGGCCTCAATGTGGAGAACAAGGAGTTCTACCTCGGCTCCATCCTGCCTAAGACCAATATGGGCTGGAGCACGCATTTCGGATGGAAGGGCCTTGACCTCGGCATCACATTCGCCGCACGTATCGGCGGTATCGTGATGAGTGCCACCGAGTCATATCTTGACAGGTACGGAGTCTCTGCACGTTCTGCGGAACTGAGGGATGCCGGCGGAATCAAGATTAACCAGGGTATGGTGTCAGCACAGGAATATTATAGCAAGATTGCCGGCAATGCGGCCTACTATACCTATGATGCGACTAACGTGCGCCTGTCTGAACTGAGCCTGAATTATACTTTGCCTTCAAGCTGGTTCAAGGACAAGCTCCGCATGACTGTCGGATTTGTGGGCAAGAATCTTTGGATGATTTACTGCAAAGCTCCGTTTGACCCTGAACTTTCCGGAAACGTGACATCGAATTACTATCAGGGATTTGATTCGTTCATGCTTCCGAGCACAAGGAACATCGGCTTTAATGTGAAATTTCAATTCTAAGTAAGGAAAATGAACAAGATATTTAAACATATACTGACATTTTTTGTCATTGCGGCAGCATCGGCCGGGTGTACCGACAAGTTCGGTGAGATGAATACGAACCCGTATCGTCCGGAAACGTTGCCTGTGCATAGCTTTTTCCCTGCTATGCTTGACTGTCTTGCATCTCCGGAAGAGAACCCTTGCCAGAGGAACAATACATTCTGGGCATGTTTCGGCGGATATGTGACGGCTCCTCATTCATGGACGAGGACGAATTTGTATTCGACTTTCAATATTGACGACGCATGGAACCAGTGGACTGTCGACTGGTATTACACTGCAGAAGGCGGAAAAGGTCTCTATCCGGGATGGTTCTCTGTCCAAAGGCTTACCGAGGGCAAGGGATATTATTTCCAGATGGCCCAGCTTCTCCGTGTGTATGTGATGCAGATGGTGGCTTCCCTTCAGGGACCGCTTCCTTATTCCAAGGTTGCCAACGGTGACTTCTATGTGCCTTATGATGATGAGCGCACAGCATGGCACGCTATGTTTGACGACCTGGATGCTGCCATTCTCGAAATACAGAGTGCGGCGGCTTCCGGCTCAGCACCTTTGGCTGCGGTTGACCGCATCTATGGCGGCGACAATGTAAAATGGCTCAAGTTCGCAAATACCCTCAAGCTCCGTATGGCAATGCGCATCAGCAATGTGGAGCCTGAATACGCTAAACAAAAAGCTGAGGAGGCTGTGGCTTCAGGCGTGATGGAGAATATTACAGACAGCGCATATGACAATCTGAACGGCCGTTACAACAACGGTTTCTATACTCTTGCCGTAGGCTGGGGAGGTGAGGTTATGGCAAATGCCTGCATCACTTCATATATGAATGGTTATCAGGACCCTCGCCGTGAGAAGTATTTCCTTCCGTCTGCTTATGACGGCTCTTATATGGGCGTGCGTTCCGGAATCGCCGGCATGAACAAGTCAAATTATGTCGAGTATTCTCATATGATTTATTCCGAAGAGGCCAACAAGACTGCTCCGATGCCAGTCATGCTTGCTTCCGAGGCGGCTTTCCTCCGTGCCGAGGGCGCGTTGAAAGGCTGGAACATGGGAGGTGATGCCAAGAGTTTCTATGAGCAGGGAATACGGCTCTCATTCGACCAGTGGGGGGCTTCCGGAGCTTCCGACTATATCGCGAACTCGACCCGCGTTCCTGGCGATTACGTTGATTCCAAGACTCCTGCAAACAATATTGCCAACAAGTGCAAGGTAACTGTGGCATGGGAGGATAACGTGTCGGATGCCAAGAAGCTTGAGCGTATAATCACCCAGAAATGGATTGCCGGCTATCCTAACGGACTTGAGGCATGGAGTGATTTCCGCCGTACAGGATATCCTTACATCTTCCCTCCAAAGGACAACATGTCCAATAATGAAGTTGATTCGGAGCTTGGACAGAGGCGTCTCCGTTTCTCCCAAAGCGAGTACAACAGGAACAGCGGCAACGTGACTGCAGCCGTTCAGATGCTCTCAAACCAGCAGGATAAGGACTATACCGACCTCTGGTGGGCGCAGAGTCAGAAAAAATATTAGTAAGGGGAATGAGTCCGCAAAACGAATTTATAATGAAAAAGAAATTACATATCATTTCAGCATTTTGCCTCCTTATGATGGTGGCCGCGTCATGCAGCGACTGGACAAGGCCTGAGGCTAATGTATATGAGCCTGCAGGCGTTGAGGGTTCGGATAAGGATGAAGCATATTATGCTAATCTCCGTGCCTGGAAGGCTTCACGCACGGTGGATGAAAAGGGTGTGCCGAACCGTTCTGTATCTTTCGGCTGGTTCAGCGACTGGACCGGTGTCGGGGTAAACATGTCAAACCAGCTTATGGGACTTCCTGATTCTGTGGATTTCGTGTCCATGTGGGGCAACTGGCATGGTTTGAGCCCGGAGAAGAAGGAAGACCTTCGCAAGGTGCAGGAAATCAAGGGCACAAAAGTGCTCATGTGCTTCATAATCGGCAATATAGGAGACCAGACTACTCCGCAGGAGGTGAGGACAAGCAAAAATGTGGATGGAGTCCAGTACTCTACTGAACAGGATGCGGTAAATGCCTATTGGGGATGGAATGAGGATAAGGAGGCCGCGATACGCAAATATGCGCGTTCAATCCTTGATACCATTAAAGTGTATAACTGGGATGGCTTTGACCTTGACCTCGAGCCTCATTACGGTTCTGCAGGAAACATAGCTTCTTATCCGGAAAGGCTTCATATGCTTCTTGACGAGATGTCCAAGGAACTCGGGCCTAAATCCGGTACGGATAAGCTCCTTTGCGTGGACGGTGAGCCTGATTGGCTTCTTCCTGAGGACGGGCAGCTGCTTGACTATTTCATTATCCAGGCATATTATGACGGAAGCGACTCAAGCATTGACGGCCGTCTTGAAGGGCTGTTCCGTACATATGAGGGCATATATTCACGTGAAGCCATTGTCGGAAAGACCATCCTTTGTGTCAACTATGAGTCCTATGGCACATCCGGCGGAGGCTCATACAATTCAAGGGCTCTTGGACGTACTTTCAAACTGAACGGCTATGCGGCTTACCGCTACCCTGAGGTTGAGGCGCCTATCGGAGGAATCGGAGCTTTCCGAATGATTTTTGACAAGGACTACGCATTTTTCAGGGAGGCAATGAAGACATTGCATTCCGGGAACATCGGGACTAACGAATAATTGTTTGAAGATATGAAAATAAACATAATAAAAGCCGGTATATTGCTTTTTTCCGCTGCAGCTCTGGCTGCATGCGACAATGCAGGATACCAGGAAGTGGAAAACGGCATTTTCATCAGTGAGGCGGCACCTTCATCCACTTTCAACAAGCAGATTGAGAATCTGACCGTAAAGGGTGATGTCAGCACTGCCATACATGTCCGTATTGCTCAGCCGCTTGATAAGGATGTGCATGTGAAGCTGGGATTGGCTGAAAGCTTTGTTGCCGAGTATAATGCCACTTATGGGGCGAATTATCAGATTCTGTCCGAGGAATACCTTTCTTTTGACAGGGAAACAGTGATTCCTGCAGGAAGCCTGTCATCGGATGCCGTGAATATCAACATCAAGAGGTATCCTACCGGTGACGGTATCGCATACTGCGTGCCTGTATGCATTGAGTCTGCTGACGCTGATATTGAGATTATGCCTGCGAGCGGACGCATCATGTACATGCTTACCGCTCCTCTCATGCAGAAAGTTCCGGGAATCGTTTCTTCAACCGTTCCGACCGGTACCGGTGACTGGGGCATTGCTGCCAATGAGTGGACTTTGGAAGGATGGGTGAACATGGGTTCGTTCTCTATCAATAATCAGGCGATTTTCACAGGAGACTGTACTAATCCGGAAGGAGGATGGAATGAGATTTATGTCCGTTTCGGAGATGCCAATGTCCCTTATGACGTAATGCAGATAAAGACAGGAGGCTCGCAGTGGGAGAGCACTACGAAATTCACCCGTAACACATGGTATCATGTGGCGATATCTTATGCAAACGGCAAGGCAGTGCTTTATGTGAATGGCCAGGAGGACAGTTCTAAGGACATAACTGCCTCATACCTTATAAATAACCTCACTTTGTGCGGCTCCGGCAGCTATTTCAGGACTACGGCATTGATGGCCCAGGTACGTTTCTGGAAGAAGGCTCTTGCGCCTGCTGTCATCAAGGATGCCATGAACAGGGAGGTTCCTGCTGACTCTGACGGCCTGTTCGGCTATTGGAAACTGAATGAAGGCGAAGGTGACAAATTCATGGATTCTACATCAAATGGATTTGATTTGACATGCACCAATGCACCGTCATGGTCGTCTTATGAGGTTGACTTTACCGACCCTAACGCAAAAGAAGAGTAGAAGAATACATTAGTCTATATGCAGAAAGCGGCGGAGTGTAATGCTCCGCCGTTTTTTTGGCATGTTCCTAAAGAAAACTGGGATGGCTGCATTGCGGCCATCCCAGTTTTGTCTTGCTTGTTGATGAATTATTTTGAAGACTCTACAGAGACCTTTCTGAAATCTTTCATCAGCTTCATGATGTTAAGCGCAGCTTTGCGGGCACGTGCTCCTGCAGCCTTGTTGCCTTTCTCTACCTGAGCCTCGGCATTCTGCGCGAACACCTCGTACTCTGCTTTGATCTGATCTACAAGCTCTTTCATTTCCTGAATTTTTAGTAGTTCGTTAAACATTAATCGTCAAAAGTTCCGGCAAGATATGGAAACTCTTTGAGATATGCAAATTTTTGTCAGTAATTCTTTGAAATTTACCGCAATAGGCCTCGTCCCGGCAAAATCTCATGCCTGCTTGGGCTTTGTGTTGACTGTGTTCATGGCCCTGTCGGGACCTATTGTGGCCCAGGCCTTTACACCCTCAATTACCCTTGCGCAGATGTCTTTCATCTGCTCCTGTTCTTCCTCGCTCAGTTTCCCGAGCACGAAGCCGACCTGCTGTCCCCGTCCGAAATCATTTCCTATGCCGACGCGGATACGGGCATATTCCTGCGTACCTATAAGCTCTGTTATGTTGGCAAGCCCGTTGTGGCCTCCTGCGCTGCCGTTCTTGCGGAGCCGCAGCGTGCCGAAAGGAATGTTCAGGTCGTCCGATATGACCATGAGGTTCTCGGCCGGAATCTTCAGCTCGTTCATCCAGTAGCGTACAGCCTTGCCGCTGAGGTTCATGTAGGTTGACGGCTTGAGAAGGATGAACTTCCTTCCTTTGAACGATACTGAAGCGGTGCTTCCGTAACGTCCCTGCTCAAAAACAATATTGGATGCCTGAGCCCAGGCATCCAATACCATAAATCCCATGTTGTGTCTGGTTCCGGCGTATTCCGCGCCAATGTTCCCCAGACCTGCAACCAAGTAATTCATTGCGGGTCAGATGATTACTTTCCCTGCTCCATCTTTGCCTGCTGAGTTGCACGTGTAGGACGTACTGAGCAGATGATAGTAGCCTTAGGTGACACGATTGTAACGCCTTCGTAGTTGAGGTCGCCGGCAACAATCTGCTTGCCTATCATGAGGTGTGTGGAATCAACCTCGAGCATGTCAGGAAGATTGTTCATCATGGCGCTTACGCGGAGCTTGCGGCTTGAGATGAGGAGCTTGCCACCGAGTTTCACACCCTCTGAGTGTCCGGTTACCTTTACAGGAATGTCGATTGTGACAGGCTTGCTCTCGCATACTGCAAGGAGGTCAACGTGGATGGCCTCGTCAGTTACAGGGTGATACTGCACCTCGTGAAGCACTGCGAAATATTTCTGGCCGTTGTCAAGGCTCAGGTCGATGATGTACGAGTTCGGAGTGTGGGTGATTGTCTTGAGGTCTTTTGCGTCAACTGTGAAGAGTACGTTCTCCATACCGAGTCCATAGATGTTGCAAGGGACCTTTCCCTCTTTGCGCACTGCCTTTACGGCTGCCTTGCTGCCGGCCTCGCGGACCTGGCCATTGAGATCAATGTGTTTCATTGTCGTATTGATTTTAAAATGTGTTACTCAGTCCGGACTTGTTCCGGACCCCATTGCACCAAAAAGCACATGGCTTTTTATGGGGCCGCAAATATATGCAATTTCCCCGAGACTGCAAAATGTCTTTTTATTCCACCAGTCCGGTGGCACGGTTCCAGGCCAGTGTCCTGTAGTATTTGTCCAGTTCCGGATGCCCGTGGCAAGGAAGATACATCGACAGGCCGCAGTGCGTATCTATATCAAAGCCTCCGTCATATGCGGACCCGTGGATGAAAGACGGTGTGGCGGCCTTGTAGCTGATGCATCCGGAAATTGCCCTCCTGAGCTCTTCCAGTTCGGCGGCATCTGCGCCCGCTTCCGTCAGGATGCTTTCGAGGTCGTAGAACCAGTGGTAGCTGTATCTGTAGTACCGCTGCACCTTGTCCGGGTCCATTGAGTCCAGGCCGCTCCTGTATTTGCTGAACAGTTTCCTGCATACCCGGGCGACAGGCTCCAGGCGGCTGCAGTCCACGAGCGATATGGTCGCTGACCTGTTGAGGCCGGACTGGATGTCATATCTGGTGAAATAGTCCTCGCATACTTTTTGGGGATCGGAGACGCTGTTGCGAAGAAGATGCCCGGCGAGCGTTGTGTAGTCGAATCCTTCCGCAAGGACTTCTGCCTGCGAGAAACCTGCCAGGACGCATTTCTCCCTCAGCTCATATGCCACCTCGATTCCGCCCATCAGACATGCGTCGAAAAGGATGTAGTCAAGCTTCATCGGTATGGCCGCAGCAAAGTCGTCAATCTCGATTTCGTATGACATCCTGCCTGCACGGTCCTGCCCGATGCTTTTCACTGCCGGAAGTGACGGGTCGGTGAGCGGTTCGTAATAAGGCACAGGCTCCGGTCCGTGGAACTTCATTCCGGATAGTTCCCTTCCGCCGGACAATGCAGTTCCCTTTTCCTTGAACACGTATTTGCCGGGGTCCGAATAGAATCCTGCCGGGAGATAGCCCGTGGCATGTGACGAGAACAGCAGTCCGTATCCCTTGGCCGGGAAATTCTCCTTGACATATGTGAGCACGAGATTCAGTGTGCCGGCGGATGCTGATATGGTTTCCGCCGGATATGTGACCAGCGTGTCCGTAACGGCTTTCCCGTCCTGTCCCTTGTAAAGCCTCATGAGCACCGGTGAGGACGGCGTTGAATAATTGCCGGGGGATAAGGTGCTGTGCGAATAAACGAGGAGTACATCTTCACTGCGCCTGTTGTCCGGCAGCCAGCCTTTCTTCAGGTCTTCGAAATTGATGTTCAGATAGCCGCTGATTGAATTGAATCCTGCCGAGTAAAGCAGGAGGACTTTCCTTGTTTCCGGGCTTGGCACGCGGTTTCCGTGGCCGGGCCTGTCTGAAGGCATGTTCCCGAATTTCGTGTCGTAGCCCCAGTCGGGGGCACATGATAAAAGCAGGGCCGAGGCGATTCCCAAGGCTATCATTTTTGCGGCTGATGATATTTTCATTGCGATGCTGCTCATTCTGTAATTTCTAATGCTTCACAAAGATAAGCGGTTTTTCTGAAAATTGATTATCTTTGTAGGTTCGCCGCATTCTATTGCGGTGCGGTTTTGGAAATAAATAATTAATATAGTATGAAATTCGGATTCGGAATGGCAACAATTGCAGGCTTGGCCGCAGCCTTGGTCTCTTGTTCTGACAAAGCGGCGCAGGAAGATGACTTCAAATATCTTATCGACGAATTTGCGGACCTCAAGATAATGAGGTACAGGATTCCGGGATGGGACAATCTCAGCCTCGGACAGAAGGAATATGTCTATCATCTGAGTGAGGCGGCAAAATATGGCCGTGACATTATATGGGCACAGAACTGCGGGCATAACCTTGCTGTGAGGAAGGTGTTGGAAAACATAATTTCCGATTATCAGGGCGACCGCAACTGTGAAGAGTTCGCGCAGTTCATGACATATGCCAAGAGGGTTTTCTTCAGCAACGGCATACATCATCATTATGCGGAGGACAAGTTCTTCCCGGAATGCCCGCAGGATTATTTCCGCTCTCTCATGGAGTCCGTGGGAGACGGCGAAAAATGCGGTGAAATCCTTAAGGTTATATATGACCCGGAATTTTTGGCCCAGCGCAAGTCAACAGATGCGTCAGGTGACATAGTGGCGGAGTCTGCCGTCAATTTCTACGAAGGCGTGACACGTGCCGAGGTGGAGAAATTCTACAATGACATGGCTGACCCGTCGGACAAGACCCCTGTGTCGTATGGTCTCAACAGCAAGCTTGTCAAGGGGGCTGACGGCATTGTCCGCGAAGATGTTTACAAGGTAGGCGGTCTTTACGGAACCGCCCTTGAGAAAATTGTGGCTGAGCTTGAGAAGGCTGCCGCTGTGGCGGAAAACGATTCGCAGAAGAAATACATCGGCTCGCTTGTGGAATACTACAGGACAGGCGATTTGAAGCTTTGGGATGAGTACAATAT
>DBLW01000197.1 GCA_002298075.1 Bacteroidales bacterium UBA714
ACTGAACCGGCGAACATCGTCCCGATTTTCATTGTGTTCTTATGGGAAAGTCCGCCGAAATATTCTTTGAAAGAGAACAGCTTGTCTGCCGTGTCGGTAACTGCTGTAGAGTCGGTCTTTTCGTTATATGTCTGAGTGAACGCCTTTTCCTTGAACTGGGCATGACATGCCACCGTAGTGCCTGCAAGGCATACGGCCAGCATAATTATATATTTCTTCAGTCTATGGGGCATCTGCGGTGTCTCTGACTTAGAATTTTGACTCTTCAAGCGCTGTCAGGAATTTGTGGACCTCTTCGTCCGAACTGAAATGTATCGTCATTGTGCCTTTCCCGGCGGAAGAGCGCTTTAGACTGATGTCATTCTCAAAATATTTCCCGACAATCTCCAGAACCTTGAAATATTCCTCAGGGAGATCCTGCCCCTGTTCCTCGCTTTCGTTTTTCTTCTGGGACAACTTTTTGATTTTCTCTTCAAGCTGGCGCACAGACAGGTCGTCCTTGATTACAAGGTCGCACAAGTATTCCTGCAACTGCTGGTCTTCCACTCCAAGCAGGACTTTTGCATGCCCTACACTGAGCAGGGATACTTTCAGGTCGTGCTGTATCTTGGCAGGAAGTTTCAGCAGACGGAGATAATTTGTCACTGATGCACGCTTTTTCCCGACCCTTATAGCCATCTGCTCCTGTGTCAGATTGCATTCCTCTATAAGTCGCTGGTAGCTCATAGCCACTTCAATCGGGTCGAGGTTCTCCCTCTGTATGTTCTCGACGATGGCCATTTCGAGCATGCCCTGGTCGTCAGTGTCGCGTATGTATGCCGGAATCATCTCCATTCCGGTTGCCCTGCATGCCCTGAAACGCCTTTCTCCGCTTATTATCTGATACCTTCCGTCCGGTTTCCTGCGCACGGTGATAGGCTGTATCAGGCCGAGGGTGCGTATTGACTCGCCGAGTTCCTCCAAGGCTTCCTGGTCAAAGTTCATCCTTGGCTGGAAAGGGTTCGGCTCAATCATGTCAGTCGGTATGCGCAATACATCGGCCGTCCCCTGACGCGGCTGGTCAGAGGTAACAACTTCCTTGTTGATGTATCCTACCGGTTTCCTTATGTTGCTCAGGTCGGCATCCGCTCCAAGGAGCGCTCCTATGCCTTTTCCCAAGCCTCTCTGCTGTTTGCTCATCTGTCTTCTCCTTAGCTGTTTTTCTCAAGCACTTCCTTGGCCAGGTTCAGGTAGTTCGTCGTTCCGTTGCAGATTACGTCATAGAGGATGATGGGCTTGCCGTGCGAAGGCGCTTCGCTCAATCGTATGTTCCTCTGTATTATGGTGTTGAATACCATGTCTTTGAAGTGTTCCTGCAGTTCTCCTACAACCTGGTTGTGTACTTTTGTCCTTCCGTCGAACATGGTTACGACAAATCCTTCAATGGTGAGTGACGGGTTCGGCCCGGCCTGTACAAGACGTATTGTCTGCAGCAGTTTCCCGAGACCTTCGAGTGCAAAAAACTCAGGCTGTACCGGAATGATTACCGAGTCGGCCGCGGTAAGCGAGTTTATCGTTATGAGGCCGAGGGAAGGGGAGCAGTCTATGACTATGTAGTCGTATTCGTCCTTGATGGGCGCGAGTGCGTTCTTGAGGAATGCTTCCCTGTTCGGGTCTTCCACCAGTTCAAGCTCCGCTCCGACAAGGTTTATGTGCGAAGGAATCATGTGAAGTGAACCGATTTCGGTCTGTATGAGGCTGTCGCGTATGCTGATTTCCCCAATCATGACTTCGTATAGAGTTCTCTTCTGGTCGTTGTCCGGAGAAAAGTTCAGGCCGGACGTGGTGTTGGCCTGGGGATCGGCATCTATGATGAGTACCTTTTTCTCCAGTACGGCCAGTGATGCGGCCAAATTGATGGCTGTCGTAGTCTTGCCGACTCCGCCCTTCTGATTTGCTATTGCAATTACTTTTCCCATTTATTGATATTTACAAAGGACTTCTTCTCCTGTTGTTCCCATGGCATCATGCCCTGGACCTTGGTCCGCAAAGTTAAAGACATTGGCCTTTTTCTTTGTTCCCGTTCGGCATAGTCCATGCCCCTGACGCGGCATGCCCTCTGCACTCACTAACCCACAAAGTTAAGGACATCCGTTCTTTTCTTTGTTCCCGTTCGGCATAGTCCGTATCCCTGGCGGGATGCGCCCTCTGCACTCACTAACCCACAAAGTTAAGGACATCCGTCCTTTTCTTTGTTCCCGTTCGGCATAGTCCATGCCCCTGACGCGGCATGCCCTCTGCGCTCACTAACCCACAAAGTTACAAAATAAATTTTATTCAATCTCTTTATTTGCTACTTTTGTTGATAAATTGTTTCTGAACGGGAAGCCGGAAAATCCTGCCTTGCAAATGGAGAGGACGTGCGCGGCGAGCACATGCGTTTTCACGGTTGTTTCCAGGTACGGCACCCTAAGCACAGTGTACCCGGCGCCGCCAAAAATGCGGCCAAAGGAACAATGGATACAAAATCATCACAGCAAACGTAGTTGGACTAATGGATATATCGGATAAGTCAGGCAAATGGATGGCCATAGTTAATGTGTACGCCGCCTCGAAGAAAGCGGGAGCATACTGGGCAGAGGCGGAGAAACTGCTTGAAAGATATGGCGTTGACTTTGACTCCCTCTCAACAGGAAACGGTCATAATGCCATGACCCTGAGCCTGATGGCCTGCCGTGACGGCTATCGTAAATTCATTGCGGCAGGCGGCGACGGGACAATACATGATGTGCTCGGTGGTATCGGGCAATATGTCTCTTCAGGGGAAGCAGACCTTACGTTCAGTGACTTTACGATAGCTGTGATTCCCGTAGGGTCAGGCAATGATTGGATAAGGACTGCCGGGGTGCCGCGTGACATGGCAAAGGCGGCTGCTCTTATCGGAAACGGTTCCGTCAGAAAGCAGGATGTGGTGCGTGTCACAGCAATGGGTGCTTCTTTTGGGGATGAGTCAGCCAATGTCTCGTATATGGCCAATGTTGCCGGTGTGGGACTTGATGCCAGGGTGTGCGATATCGTGAACAGGAAAAAGGAGCAGGGCTTCAGAGGCCGAAAGCTTTATGTCGGGGCGTTGCTGCGGTGCGTAATGAACCGTGTGCCGTCCAAGGTCCGTGTAATCTGTGACGGCGAAGAAGTGTTTTGCGGAGATTATCTTTCAATTGCTTTCGGAACCG
This sequence comes from Bacteroidales bacterium UBA714, assembly GCA_002298075.1. Classification (GTDB taxonomy): domain Bacteria; phylum Bacteroidota; class Bacteroidia; order Bacteroidales; family UBA932; genus Cryptobacteroides. Next base: position 3,213 of record DBLW01000197.1, read on the forward strand.
GAAAGTATTCAGGAGGCGGAATGCGCCAGACCCCTTCCGCGATTCCGGATGACGGCCTGCTGGACATGACTATTATTCCGGATCTACCTTTGATGCGCATAGTTTCCCAGGCTTATAGGCTTTTTACAGGCAGTTTTTTGAGTGTGAGGGAGCTGGTTGTGGCGAGATGCCGTCAGGTGACTGTGCTTCCTTGCGGCAGAGTGGACGGGGAATGTGTTGAAGTAGACGGGGAGGTGATAGGAAATGCTCCTGTCACATTGGAAGTCATGGAAGACCAGATAAATGTTGTGAGGCCTTAGTCTGTTGTCTCGCAATCATGCAGGATCAACGTCAATTGTTATCAGACAATGCCCCCCGGCGGCCTTTTCTGCCGCTTTTACGGTTTTCGCGATGGCATCTTTTCCGGCTTGGAGCATCCTGTCCTTCTTGAGGCTGACGCGTATCTTCCTGATGTGATAATCGGCTATCTTGTTGACAGCGGGGGCATATGGTCCTGTTACAGGGTGAGTCTGCATCCCGTTTTGCTGCATCCCGTTTTGCTGCGTTCCGTGGCGCGAACAAGATTCCAAGGCTGCCTGGACTCTTTGGGCGAGAACTTGAGCCGTCTGCTCTGCGCGTGCTTCATTCGTGGATTTGATTGTTATTTCCACAATTCTTGTGAAAGGCGGAAAATTGAAATCCTTTCGTTCTTGTAGAAGCTCCATGTTGAATTCTTTTGCTTCATCCCCGGAGAGCCTTCTATATAAAGGGTGCTCAGGCTGTGATGTCTGTATTACGAAAAGCCCTTGCTCTCCTCTTCTTCCGCATCTTCCGCGGAACTGTTCGAGTATCTGGAGAGCTTTCTCGTCTGCACGGAAATCCTGTGCGCCGAGAAGGGAATCGGCTGCAATGACGGCGACAAGACGAAGGTTGCTGAAATCAAACCCTTTAGTTACCATCTGCGTGCCTATCAGTATGTCAATATTCCCGTTGGTGAAATCCAGTATCGTTTTTGCCGCACGGTTTCTTTGCTGTATCGTGTCGCTGTCCAAACGCTCGATCCTTGCGCCGGGGAACAATGCCGCAGCCTCTTCTTCTATTTTTTGAGTTCCTGCGCCAAGGCTTCTGAGCGGGCCTGAGCATTTGCTGCAAGTGCCTGTATATGCGGTCCTGTAGCCGCAATAGTGGCATGCCATATATCCTTGGCGGATGTTTCCTGTGTGAAGCGCCTTCTCCTGGATTCCGGTGGATGGCATATGGGCAACCGGATGGTTCGTTCCTGTGCTTTCATTGAATAGCCCATGCTGAGTGTTGTCATGGCTTTCAGCCTGTTCCGCCACATACGGGCTATGGAAACTGAGGCTCACGTTGCAGTGCGGGCATTTGGGGATGTCGCCGCAGTTGTTGCACTGGAGTGCCGGGGCCCATGCCCTGCGCGAGCGCAATATCATGATCTGCCCTCCGGATGAAAGCGTGTTGTTTATGTGTCCGATTAGCTTTCTTGAAAAACTGCCGGTCATGCCTCTTTTCCTGCGTTCCGCTTTGGTGTCTATGATTTCTATGCTGGAATTGACGGAACCGTGGTAACGCTCGTCGAGTGATACCATTGTGTGCCTGCCAGTCGTGCAGTTGAATAGTTCCTCGAGGGAAGGCGTTGCCGAGCCGAGTATAGTGTGGCATTGATTCCCCTGTGTGCTGTGGATCTGTGAGAGCATTATGGCGGCATCACGGCCATTGTATCTTGGAGCGGGGGAGTCTTGCTTATATGAACTGTCATGCTCCTCGTCCACTATCACAAGGCCGAGATTATGATGCGGCAGAAAAATCGCAGAGCGTGTGCCGAGCACGATATATGTGTCCGCATTCTCCTTGTCATTTGCCTGCTGTGCTGCGGACTGGTCTTTGGAGGCTCTTGACGCGCGTATCCTTTCCGCCGTGTCACGCCTTTCGTATGCACTCTCGCCGGAATGGAAAGTCAGCAGCCTGCTGCCGAAGTGAATTGACAGCCTGTCCTCCAGCTGTCGGCTTACGGCTATTTCCGGAACAAGATAAAGTACATTTTTCCCTTTTCTCATGGCTTCCATGGCAAGTCTGATGTATATTTCTGTCTTTCCGGAGCCTGTAAGCCCGTTCAGCAGTACCGGTTTTTCTTGTGCGAACGCTTCATTTATCCTTATATATGCCTGCTTCTGGGCGGGTGAAAGGATTATGCTGCATCCGTTATCTGAATGCGTTTCACTGCATGTGGCGATGCTCTGTTGTGAACCTTGCGTTTTTATATCATCTGACTGGCCGTATTTTGGGGCGGGTGTGTCCGTTGTGCCGATTGTATCTGTCGTTCCTGTGTCGTTTGCGCCAGTGGCTATAGTCGTACCGGCACTGTTGCCGGTATCAAAAGTACCGGCGACGATACATGCCTGACGCCGTTGCTCAAATTGCAGGGCGGACTCTTTTGTGCTGATGGCAGTTCTGATGCTTTCAATTTCGGTGGCATATGCCGCCTTTTTGCTTTCGTTGCTTGATTTGCAAAGTTGTGTGGCCTTCTTTTCAAGTCTTGCCTGCAGATTGGCGATTTGTTTACGCAGTGTTTCCTCTGCTTTAGCTGCATGGCGTAATGCGCGTTCTTCTGCACGTGCCTTTGCCGCCATCCTTGCTTCTTCCGCTTTCCTGGCCTTTTGAAGTGCCCGTTCTTTTGCGGCGGCCCTTGCTTCTTCAAGTTTTAGTTTTCCGATAGGGTAGGCGGCCTTATATACTTCTCCCACCGTGCACAGATAATAGCCGGCAACCCTCTTCCAGAGTTCTATTTCTTCCGCAGAAATGCGCTCCATGGCTTTTTCGGCAGCGATTATGGGCTTTATCCTGTCCGGGGCAGTCTGCGGCTCAATATTGGCCTCGTTTACAGCACCTATATATTCCCGCCCGGCAAATGTTACCCGGACACGGTCTCCTTGCCGTAGCTCTCCGTAAGTCTCGTAAATCTCATGAGGGACTTCATAGCATGGCTCCCACTCAAGTTTGAGCGGAAGTATAACAGATATGTAAGAGGCCGTGTCCATAATATCAAATCCTTCTTGAACGGAAAAGGGGATTGCGAAGTTAGACAATATCGCCGAATTATCGTTGAAATATGCCAAAAATGCAGTTTTTTTACTTTTTTGCACTTTTTTGTGCAGAAAAATTTGC
>DBLW01000076.1 GCA_002298075.1 Bacteroidales bacterium UBA714
CCTCGTCAATCTCACGGTTATATATTTGCTCGGCTATTCGTTCCGCTGTCTTACGGTCTTTCGCCACACGATATAGCACATAGTGCGATGCGTCATGGTGGGACAGTATGCCACGGATGTTGTTGCCGTCGGAGTACCATTCGTTGTTATCTTCCGAAATGTTGAAAATGTTATTGATAGTGCTACCGAGTATCCTGTAGCCCTGCCTTCTGCCGTCCCACCTGCCGACATCGGCAAAAGCGATTATCACGCCTTCAACCTCTTTGTTAAGGTTCCCGCGCTCGTCATCGAGAAAGTCATTTACCACTTCTGCCCACTCACGGTCAGTAACGCAATAGTCTTCATCATCAATGGCCTCACGTTTACATTGTTGATATGCCTCTCTTGCGTCATCGTCAAGATAGATTTCGCTTGTCCAGATTATCAGTTTCTTCATAGCTATATCGTGTTAGATTGTCGCCTGATTGTATATGCTTGGTTCTGAAGTCACGTTGTAGATATATTGTCCGCAACGCACGAGCAAAGCATCTTTGCCGTAGTACAACTTTTTCATGCCCTTGATAGAGCCGGAACGGTGAAAGTTCGGGAAACGGCTTATGTTGCAACGCTTTCCTTGTTCGACTGTCATTTTCTTTGTCTGCATATCAGTATTGTTTGAATGTTTATTCTTCCCCTCCCGTTTATTGCTCCTTTCGGAGCCGTCCGCGAGGGGTTTATCTGCGCATCACAAGGGCATCTTTCAAGGGAGCAAGTGACAAGGTTTTCAAGGCGATTTTTCCGGCTACCGGCAAAATTGCGCGGAAACTCCGGCACGACCTTGGCTATGCTCCCCGATGCCAAACTTCGCGCCTATAAACCCGATCGGACTGGTTCAGGAGAGAGAATAATATGTGCAAAAGCACCACTAATTTTATTATTAGGGGTTTTCTATATCCACCTAAGCAATTTATCTTCCTTTCACATAATTGTCCCTAACAAGTGAATGAATAAAGAAAAAATCGGTAATTTTGCAAGAATTACCGATATTGACAAAGGCAAAGCCATTAATAAGAGGACTAGATTAGAAAACATAATTTCAATGAATACCGGACTGACATTATATATAGAAAGGGAAATCCTGCCCAGATACAACGGATTCGACAAGGCACACCGGGAGGATCATGCCCGCATGGTTATCAAGCAGAGCCTTGAGATCGCACGGTATTACGCCGTCAACATAGAAATGGTATATGCCATAGCAGCATTTCATGATTTAGGGCTTGCCATTGACAGAAAGACCCATCACCTTGAATCCGGTCGAATAGTACGGAAAGATCAGCGATTGCATGAGTGGTTCACACAAGAGGAAATCGAGACTATGGCACAGGCTGTCGAAGACCACCGGGCATCGTCCGACCATGAACCGCGAAGCATTTACGGTAAGATTGTCGCCGAAGGAGACCGCTACATCGAACCGGAGAAGATAATCGAGCGGACAATTCAATACGGACTCGACCATTATCCAGAACTTGACAAAGAGGGCCACTGGCAGCGCACACTCGACCACCTGCATGAGAAATATGCCGAAGGCGGCTATCTGAAACTATGGTTCCCGGAATCACCGAATGTAGAAAGGCTCAATTCACTCCGTGAGATTATAAAGGACGAATCCCAGCTGCGCCGGATTTTCGACAAAATCTGGTTATAATAGGTAATACCGGCAAAAGCCTTGCCCGAACCTCTCGGCCCGGGCAAAGCGGTCAGTAACATCAAGCGGACATGCGTTCCTTGATTTCCTTATCTTGCGATGCGGCTTTGACTATCAGATGTATGTTGCGTTTCATCAGATTTACAATTCGATCGTGGTATGCGGAGGGCTGGTTTTGCAATCCACGGCACTGCTGAATGGTCATTGCGTCAAGATTGATTTCTATTGTCTCCATTCTTTTTCCATTGACAGTTGCAGAGAGTATCAGAGAATTGCTTCGCATGGCATAGTTACCATGCCCCACGCAATGATGCAGTTCCGCACCCTCAATGATATGTTCCCTCACACTTTCCAAGACTCTTATGGTTATTTCGTTGTCAGTTACAGCCACACCAAAGAACTTGCCTTTCATTTCACGGAACGCATCCTCTTTTTGAACGGCCTCTTTGAGTTCTCGCTCCAGTTTTTCTTTTTTCTCAACGAACTGCACTTTGCGTAACCAATGGTCATGGGCATCTTTTATGTCGGTAGGCATTATGTATTTAGGAGAATGAGTGTCTTTTCCAATTCTTTTAAGCAGACACATCATGTCATGCCAATTCTCTCCGTCATTGACAATGTATCCGTGTCGTTGGCATATCAGTATTGACGGCCAGTAATCAAACAACGAGGCTGACTTGACTGCCTCCCGGAGCAATTCTATCTGTCCCATTTTCAAAAGGCACTCAATCCTGTTGCTGGAAAGAATGGAACAAAAGAATGTGTTGGGCGTTATTCCGTGAAAGTTCCCTTTGAAGCCGTTACGTCTGATTTCCGGAATGACACTCATATAGGGATATAGGATTGGATTTGGGTCGTATGCCCCATACTGATTTCGGTTCCTTATCTCAAGCCGTGAGCCGTAAGACCATTTGTCAAGATAATATCCCATACCTCGGAGAATTGCCATATATGTGCATGTACCTTTTGCGTCTATCCACTGCTGAATGACCTCGTATGCGGAATACTGCGCTTTGTCGCCAACGGAAATGTTGACGTGTACCATGAATATGCGTATAACCTGATATTCCTGACAACGAGTGACTATACCGTAATAATCATAATCTCTGATTTTTCGGGTGCGTGTCTCAATAGGCTCCAAACGATAGCCGCAATGTGGACATCTCTTTTCAGCAGATTTAATGACACCTCCACAGTGGGTGCAATAATATCCTTTGCTGCGTTTGACAGCTTTGTGGCTGAAGCAATGTTTTGTAGCATAAGCCATCTGTTTTTCTGTCATTGGAGGCAATGTGGCAGAAAGCTCCACAATGCGTCTTTGTTTTTCATTTTTAGGTTTCATAATTTTTAATCATCAAAGAGTGAGAGGGTTGCCTGTGCTTCTGATTTGGGCGCACTTGTCTTGGCTTTCGGTTTGTTGGAGTTTGACCGCAGTTTGGCAAGTTCCTCCTGCTGATACTGACGAATGGCTTCTTGATATGCTTCGCGCTTATCTTCCTCGGTCAGTTGCACCCTTGCTGCGCATACAACATGAGCACTTATCTTTGTTCCGGGGTCTAAATTCTCGGTATAGAAGTGTATCACTTGTCCGTAGATTTCTTCCTTTGCCACTATTTGTGAGCCACTTGCCTTTACCCAGTTCAGCAGATAGGTGATGCAGTCCTCTAAGGTTCTTTCTGACTTGTTGTAGATTTCGGCAAACATCGGGTCTGCCTCCACTTGCCCATTGATATAGGCTTCGATGTGTTTCTTGAACGCTTCCATTGTTGGAGATTTTAAGATGTTACTGACTTATCGGCTCATCTTTTCCCTATTTTTCAGACCTTTTGGTCCGTCGGAGGGCTGTCTGACCGATTTCAGGCATTTCAAGGGAGGCGAAAGCGGACAATAAGGCAAATTCACGGTGACAACCGTGACCTCCAGCTCTGATTTGACATTTGGCCCGGCCTCCAACTTTGCGGTGACAATCGACGGACGGCATCTCCCGGATCACAGACACAGGATTATAAGCGGAATATCCGCAGGTTATAAAAGGCTGATAGACATTAAACCAGGATTCATCAACAGTGACCCCGTTGATTATAAGAGTAAATGAAATGGGATAAACAGTATAAGAGGCTTGGGCGCCCCGGAATGGAGCCGCCGGCATAAATGGATATACCGGTGTGGTCAGAATAAAGAAAGCAGAGGCCGTATGACAGCCCCTGCAATCGTCGTATGATTATGGATATTAAGCCGCTTCCTCGTTGCTTTCTTCTTCCGATGCTTCGTTTGCCTCCGCAGTCGGCTCCTCGTTTTTGGGCATGAGAGCAGCTTTTCTTTCCTCTATGCGCTGATGCCGTTTCTCATAGACCTCGTTATAGCCTTTCTCAATCTCGGCAAGCTGTTCGGGCATGTGCTTCTTTGCGAAGCCGAGCAGCAGTTTTGCAACCGTGTTGCTCCCGAATGCCTCCTTGAAATTAGCTATAAGATAGTCCCTGCGGATTACAGCCTTTGTCTTGGCGTTGAGATTGCTGACTATCTCCATTTTTTCATCATCGGAAAGACAGCCTGCCTGCTTCTCGGTAAGTCCCACAGCCGAGAAATGTTCCTTTCGGAGCGATGAGAGCATGAAATAATACACCATTCTTTCCTCGTCCTGCCCGAACTTGGTCTCGGTCATGTCGGCCTCAAGGATTTGCTTCTTGGTGTCTGCCACGGTTTTCTCCACGGCGATTTCCTTGTTGCGCATGTCTTGTTTCTCGAGTTTCACTATGGGGTCGTCCGCCTTGTTGTCGGCAGTGCCGTCCATGGAAGCCTCGGACGGCTTCATCGCATATCCTATGCTTATGTCATTTTTTTCAATGACAATATAGACAATGATTTCTCCGTTCTCTGCCCTTGCATTGACTTCCTCCACGGCATAGTTATACTCGGAAAGGTCTTGTTCATACTCCGAATGTGCCTCTGCGAAGTCTTCGGGAGTTTCGTATTCCTCCGCAGTCGGTTCCTGCGGCATTGCAGGGTACGGCTGAATATATGTGTTTGGAGTTTCAATCTCATGTCCCATAGCCGAAAGACGCTCAATCGCCGCATCGTTTGTGCCAAATCGCCCTTGTCGCAAAGGGTAGGCAGGATATAGGGCTATCATATCCACTGCCTTGTCAACGAGATACGATGTGTTCATATCCTCAAGGCATTTGCGGTTGGTACATTTTCCACAAGTTCCCTCGCAGAAAAGCAGTAGGTTCTTGGTGTTATGGGGGCATGAGGCACACATTCCCTTGTCAAATGAGTAACGCTCAAGGTCGGTTGTGAAATTCTGCTCTATGCGCCTTGCGACCTCGGAGGCTTTCAGCCCACGCCATGAGCCGTAGCCGTAAGAATTTTCGCAGAGGTGCTTTTCGTAAACCTCTTTCTGAATGTCCGTTCCGTATCTGCATATTTCGGAAGCCACGCTCATTGTGATAGCGTCAGCCTCCAGCAGTTGCGCTATTTCGGGGATAAGTGATGTGAATTTCAGTCGGGTGCGTATGTATGCCTCGGACTTGCCGAACTGCACAGCCAATGACTGCACATCGTATCTTCCGCTGTCCATGAGGCTCTGGTATGCGTTTGCTTCCTCAATCGGCGAGACATCCTCACGCTGAAGGTTCTCGGTGACGGCGATTTCAACCGCTTCATCATCGGTAACATCGTATATGTCGGCAGGGATAGTCTCAAGTCCTGCCATGACGGACGCACGGTATCTTCGCTCCCCGAAGATAATCTCGTAGCGGTCGGTGTCCGCTATGGGGCGTAGGCCGATTTGCTGAAGGACACCCTGCGAGGCGATGCTGTCGGAGAGTTCCTTGAGGGCTGCCTCGTCAAAGGTCTTGCGAGGGTTGAATGTGCTCGGCTGAATGAGTGCGAGTGATACGTTTTCTTTTCTGACTGCTTTGGTCTCCATAATCTTGACTTTTAAGATGTTGATAAATATTGTTTTTTCTCCCTTACTTTTATCAGTTCCTTCCGGGAGGGTTGTCGGACTGATTTTTTCGGCAAATCAGGAAGGTCGCTGCACAGGTGGATTACGACAAGGCTGACAGGTCGAAGCCCCGTCACGCTGCCGCCGGGCCTTGGCATATCCACGAGCGGCCTTAACTTCGCCGATTCAAAAATCACGGCAACCGTCACGGACGGCATCTGTAAAGCCGTACAGGATATAACTGTTCCCGGACATGGATATAAGTGTCCCGGCATGTCCCGGCATATCTGAAACAGGTGCTCATGGAGTTGATCCACGATACAAAAGGAGCCTGTCAATAGAAGGGGAAGAAGGGCGGGAGGCATCCATGTGTGGATGAGAGGTAAGCCATCAGGGAAATTGCCGGTCAACGAAGATATGGAAGTACGGGCGTAAGTGGAGGGAAACGGAACCTATGCCTGTACTGACTTCGAGGCCGACAGGCATTTTTCGGATTACCGCTTTGAAAGCGAGTGTCGGGCCGGGCAACATGAAATATTGCCGAGGCCGTCTCTCGCTCAAAGTCAGCCACGCGGATGCCGGGTCGGGGCGCAGCGGTATAAAAGAGAGCAAGAAGGATATAAGCAAGAAGGATATAAAGGTAATAAAGTAATTTTAGAAAAGGCTATGTGTTAAAAGAGGCAGTTGCGCCACAGCAGTTCAATGTCATTATGCCGTAAAAATCCCTGCCTGGTTTCACAACCGGACAGGGAATATAAGTCAGATATATGGTTATGTCAGGCCGCTTCCTCGGTAATTGTCGGCTTGTCCGGCGAGATACCGTCGGACAGCAATATACCTTTTTCGGCATTTTTGAGGTCTTCCTCGATCTTCTGCTGCAACTCCCGGCATTGAGCCTTGAGAGTTTCAAGCTCCGTGGCTTTAGGCCATTTGCGGCCTATGATTTCCTCCAACACCGGAATTTCCTCCCGCAGTCTCGTTATATCCTTTTCTTTTTCAGCTATCCGGGCAGGCATACGCTCCATGACAGCGTAGGGATATGCGGCGGCTTCCACGAATGAGAGGGGCAACGCTCCCGATTGTGAACAGCGGTACTTGAGTCCGCTTGCCCCCTCGATGAAGAAGATGTTGCGCTCGAACATTTCGGCAATATTAAACTCGCTCCTTACCGTCATGGGCAAACCCATATAAGAACCGACGGCTTTGTGTTCCGTTCCCCGGTAGGACTTGGATATTCGGTGAAGCTCTCGCCCAATTTCCTGCGGCGTGGCAAAAGTGCCGGATACGAGGGTTACTGCCGCATCATCTTTCCGTGAAACAAAACAGCTGTAGTCCATATTCATTTTGGCAATCACATCCTCTGCCGCTGCAATGGCTTTCTGATTGTCCGACATCTTGCGCTCCGCACGGCCTCTTTCTTTCTTGAATATGGCCTGTTCCTTTTCAAGCTGCATAATCCTGTTGTCAAGTTTTGCCTTTTTAAGCAGGTCGGTGTTGCCGGAAAGGATTGCCACGAACTCGGCAAAGTTCATGCCGTTTTCCTCGTCCATGCCGTCCTCGTCGATACGTCGCACGGCAATGGTGCCGTTGTTAATCTGATTTATGAACATCTGCTTGTTCTTCAACAGATTGAACTTATAGGCATCAAGAGTTTTCTCCGTTCCGTAAATAACGATGTCAACGGTGTTTCCACCCCACAGTTTCACTGTGTTTCCCTTGCGGACAGCCCTGCCGTTACGCTGCTCCATGTCGGCCGGCCGCCACGGTATCTCAAGATGATGCACCGCCACGGCACGTTCCTGGGCGTTAACGCCTGTGCCTAACATAGTTGTGGAGCCGAAAAGCACACGCACCCTGCCGCTGTTCATGTCGGCGAACAGTTTCTTCCTCGCCCTCTCGGTCTTGGCGCACTGGATAAACTGTATTTCTTCCGAGGGTATTCCGAGAGCCACAAGTTTGTCCTTGATGTCCTGATAGATATTCCACTCGCCGGGTTTATAGGTGGAAAGGTCGCTGAAAATGAACTGTGTGCCACGGTTGACGTTTGAGCGCACATAGTAGTCATAGACTGTCCTTGCGCATATCGAAGCCTTGTTGCCGGGGTCGTCGCTGAACTTGTCGCCGAGAAGCCTCATGTCAAGAGCCATTTTCCTCGCTACATTTGTAGCTATAAGCATTTTCGCCTTGTCGAGATTGTCGGGTTCGGGCATATCGAGACCGAGGTCAGCCCATTCTCCCGATTTGGCGAATGATACAAGCCTCCCTGCCATTTCTTCCTGCTCGATTGTCGGGGGATTGGAGAGGAAGCGCACGTTCTTTTCGGGAACATCGAGGTTAATCATGTCCGTTGTACGGTAATCCGTTATCTCACGGAGGAATGAGGCAAGTTCCGGCACCTTTATATATGAACGGAAACGCTCTTTGCGCTTGATATTGCCGGTGACATCAAGCTCGTAATCCGCCTTTTTCTCGGTGTATATTGCCGCCCACGCATCGAAGCAGTTTATACGCTGTTTCTTGAGTTCCTGCGGACGCATATACTTGAACATCACATACAGCTCGGTAAGAGCGTTGACAACAACCGTGCCTGACAGGAATGTGGCTCCGAGGTCACGGCCTGTGCGCCTCTGAATGTCACGGATTGCGATAAGCAGGTTCATCGCCCTTTGTGAGCCTTTGGTGTTTCCGATGCCCGCAACCCTTGTATGGCGTGTCTGCAGCATTAAATTTTTGAACGCATGACATTCATCTACAAAAATATGGTCTATTCCCATAGTGTTGAAATCCAGCGTATTGTCTTTGCGTTGGTCTATGTCGTGACGCAATTCGGCGAGTTTGGCGGTCAGGTTCTCCTGCCGTTTCTCAAGCCCTGTCTGCATCTTTGAGCTGCGGTAGCGCATGGTGGAGTTCTCGAGAACCTCAAGGCAACGCTCGACATCGGCAAGTTCCTCACGGAAGATTGCAGCAATAGTATCCTGTGACTGGGGTATCTTTGCAAACTGGTCGTGGGTCAGTATCACGCAATCCCAGTTGTTGTTCTTTATCTGCGAGAAAATCTCCTTGCGGTTTGCAGGCGTGAAATC
>DBLW01000208.1 GCA_002298075.1 Bacteroidales bacterium UBA714
GCGACTGGATGGGACAATACGGGGTGGCAAGGCGCGAGAAATTCATGATATTCTCCCATGGAGAAGGCATGGTTGCCCCGGTACTGTCAATCGGCTACTCAGCCTACATGTACCATTTCGCCTGCTCACAACTTTATGAAGGGGTCGTGGACAATTTCCTCGCGAATCCTTACCTGAAATTCGATTTCGCCCCTCTGCTTGCCATGCAGCGGTTTTCAGTAAGATTGGGATGGCTCCAGTCCCTCCAGCAGGACAGGATGAATGTCGGAAGCTACGTTTTCCCGTGCGGAGGCGAAATGGACGTTGACATCAGGAAATGGAATGTCGGGATATCGAACAGTCTTTTCTATGGCAATGACATGATGCCGTATTACAACAGCAAGGATTCCTCAGGATACAAATACGGGAACACGCTATATATGGGAGACCCGTTCTACAGGGTACATGACAACGGCTCCACAGCTCCCGGATTCTATGACAGGCTTGAAGCATACTACGAGCCGCAAATCGGAGACTTCCTGAAAATAAGGGTCTCGGCAATGTTTCATTTCAACGGACGCAGCTACTCTGGATGCCAGCAGACAGTCTCGCTCAAATTCAACCTGCAGCGGCTTCTGGACAGGAAAAAACGATAATGACAAACAATTTATGATATGAGAAAAATATTTATTCCAATCATCTCGGCGATTGCTTTCGCGGCATCCTGCTGCGGTCCCAAGGACGGAGAATACACGTTCCGTATCATGACGACAAATGACGTGCACGGGCGTTATTTCGATTCTCTTTATGTCAATGGCAAGACAAAGGAGTCACTTCTGTCGGTATCATGGTACGTGGACAGTGTGCGCACTGCGGACGGAGCGGAAAATGTAATAGTCATTGATGCCGGAGACTGCCTTCAGGGGGACAACGCCGCCTACTATTACAATTATGTTGACACTACATCCAAGCACATCTATGCAAGGATGGCCGAATATATAGGATATGACGCCATAGCGGTAGGGAACCATGACATCGAGACAGGACACCGCGTCTATGACAGGCTTCTCAAGACAATGGACGTGCCTTTTCTTGCTGCCAACGCGATACGCACGGACAACGGCAAGCCATATTTCCCCGAGTTCGTCACCCTTGACAGGCACGGGCTGAAAATCACAATCATAGGTTTCACTAACCCTAACATAAAGAACTGGCTCTCTCCCCTGCTTTGGGAAGGGATGGAATTCGAATCCCTAATTCCGCTTGCCCAGGAAACAGTTGACAGAATCAGGAAGCAGGAGAAATCAGATGCAGTGATAGTAGCCATCCACTCCGGGACTGGAGAAGGAGACGGACAACAGTACGAAAGCCAGGGACTTGACCTGTTCAAATCACTCAATGGTGTTGACTTCGTAATCTGCTCACATGACCACAGGCCTGCCGTACACATGAGCGACAGCATCTGCCTGATAAATTCCGGCAGCCATTGCCGCAACATAGGTTTCGGCACGATGACCCTTAAGGTTGAGAAAGGTAAAGTGGTATCCAGGGCCTTGTCGGCAGACCTGATAAACGTGGACAAGAGAAAGGTTGACGTGAAGATGCGCGAGCTGTTCTCGCCTGAATATGAAACAGTAAAGGCCTTCACGCTTACAGAAGTCGGTGAACTTAAGACCGACCTGCGCACACGTGACGCATACAGAGGCATGTGCGACTACATGAATCTTATACACACACTCTCGCTCAGCTGCACGCCGGCACAGATTTCATTTGCGGCTCCTCTCACATTCAACGGCTTCGTAAAGGCAGGCACTCTCCTGTACAATGACCTTTTCACCATATATCCTTTCGAGAACCAGCTGTTCGTTGTAAGGATGACAGGCCGGGAAATAAAGGACTATCTGGAATATTCATACGGCACATGGGTCAACACGCTCGGACCTGAAAGCCAGCATGTACTTAAAATAGTGAATGAGCCGGACCCGCGCACAGGACAGAAACGCTGGTCTTTTGTCAACAGGGCATATAATTTCGACTCGGCGGCAGGCCTCATATATGACGTGGACGTAACTAAGCCGGAAGGAGAGAGGGTGATTATCAAGTCTCTTGCGGACTTCTCGCCTTTCAGCCTGCAGCAGACATACAATGTGGCCATGACCTCATACCGTGCCAGCGGCGGAGGCCTGATAATGCGCATGGGAGCCGGAATCGACACGGACAGGATAGGCGAAAGAGTTGCGGCATATTATCCGGAAATAAGGAACATCCTGTACGGCTATCTGATGGAGCACGGAAGCATAGACCCGGAAGTCATATCCGCCCCGGCTGTGATAGGACATTGGGAATTCATCCCGAAGGAGCGTGCCGGCAAGCTGATTGACAATGACATGAAGCTGCTTTTCCCGAGACACTGACGCTCATGACAAAAAAGAAAGAGACTGTTCCAGGGCCGCAAGGCCTTTGAGCAGTCTCTTTCATCATTATAAGGGTAACATCAGAAGTTCACGGCGACTCCGGCGGTAAACACGTTGGTGCCGAGCCTGTATCCGTCAACATCTCCAGTATAGCGGTTCAGAAGCCCGAAATTATACCCAACCTTGACGTCAACAATATCAAACAGGGTCACTCCGGCACCCAATCCAATCTTCAGGTCGAACCATCCGTAGTCCTTGATGCCGGCATCTGTCGTGCTTCCGGATATATTGTCACCTTTTGTCACGATTTTTCCGGAATAATTGTGGCTTGTCACAGAATACTCCTTGTCATGCCCGGAAACGGCCAGCTTTGAAGCGGAGTCCAGACCGAAAGAGAACACCGGCCCGGCAAAGGCGAACACTCTCACAGGTGCAGCGACTTTGAAAGAATACCTGAAATTGACCGGAACATCGAGATAATGCTCCGTAAGGCTCGTCTTTGTAACAAAACCAAGCACCTCGTCACTCTTGTCAGTCTTTCCGAAATAAGAATACCTGACACCCGGCTGGATTCCTACAGCTCCCCAGCGTCCCTCAGCAAGGGGTATCCCGTAATATGCCTCAAGATAGAAGCCGTTAAGGTTGTCCGAAGATTTGCTGTCTGAGACCTTGGTGGTCATGGTTTCAAAATTATAGCCGGCACCTACGCCGAGCTGGGCATTGGCCTCAGCCGCAAAGAACATTGCGGCAATGGCAGAAATGATGATACTGATCTTTTTCATACTTTTAATCACTACTGTCCCATTAAAA
>DBLW01000142.1 GCA_002298075.1 Bacteroidales bacterium UBA714
CTTTTGTACATCGGATGTTTCTTGCCTCCTGCCGGGACTATTGACCCGTCAGTGCTGGTCGCTTTCGGGGAAACTGCGACTTTCGCGGGAGCGCTGATTGGAGTTGACTATCATTACCGGTATAAGAAAAATGTCAGTGATGGGGACGATAAGCCGTAATTTCAGTTATCACGAGTTTGAGGCAAGCGGCATATCCAAAAGCAAAGGGATTGTAAATAAGATAGATAGTGATGATGTGCGTAATGCAATCCGTGCTCTGGTTTTGAATGTGCTTCAGCCTTTGCGTGATCATTGGGGAGCGCCGCTGCAAATCAACAGCGGTTTCAGGTGCCTGGAACTTAATCGGGCTGTCGGCGGTGTGCCTACAAGCCAGCATCTTAAGGGAGAGGCTGCCGACGTGGCCTGCAGTGAGCCTCATAAACTTGCTTCTCTGGCTTTGCAGCTTAAGCTGCCATTTGACCAGATTATATTGTATCCCGCATTTGTGCATTTCAGTTATAGAAACAATGGACAGCAGCGTGGAGAGATACTTTACAGCAGCACGTATAAAGGCTTGAAATTATGATTATTTAATGTGCAGGACAGTCATGCCCTGCATTTTTTACGGGATTTATATGAAATGTCTAAAATATGCAATGATACTGCTTGTGTCCGTATGTGCCGGATTCATATGTGGAGTTAAATATTCTGTGGAATTTCACGGTAGAGAATTGAATGTCAAGGCTGATACGCTTATTATGCACGATACGGTACTATATGAAAGGCCTGTGCCTATGGAAATCCGGACGGTTGATACTCTTATGATTGCAGTGGTTGATACTGTTGTTTTACATGATACTTCATATGTAATGCTCCCGATGCAGCAGAGAGTCTATTGCGACAGCACCTATCGGGCTGTGGTCTCGGGGTATAAGCCGGCATTGGATACTATTTCAGTATATCCTCTGCGGCAATACATAACAACAGTAAGGACTGTTTCAGTCCCTTTGCGGAAAAGGTGGGGCATCGGTGTTCATGCGGGATATGGAATATATATGAAGGACAATGCGATAAATCATGCGCCATATGTGGGTGTTGGGCTGTCTTATAATTTCATGACTTTCTGAGATGTAAAATGCCAAAAGTGCTTAACTTTGCAGCCCGCGCCGGAAGCGGTGTGAAGAAAAACGGATGCATTTATGACCAATATACTGTATATACATGGCATGGGAGGAGGAGGGGACAGCAGAATCCCGTCCATACTCAGAGAACGTTTCTGTAGTAATGCCCTGGAGGGTTGCGGGGCAGTCAATGTAGTTGTGCGGACTTACGACTTCGACCCGGAGATTGCGCATGCCCAAATCACCTCATGGACAGAGGAACTCCGGCCTGCCCTTGTAATCGGGGAGTCACTTGGGGCCTTGCACGCCCTTAGGATTGTGGGAATGCCGCATCTGTTCGTTTCCCCGGCCCTTAATACTCCTTTGTTTTTCCGGTATCTGGCATGGATGTCCGTCCTGCCGGGTGTGACGGAACTGCTTGGCAGAATATACCGTCCTAAGGACGGCGACAGGCAGAAGCTGCATTTTACGTATCGAGTTCTGCGCAAATACGGAAAGCACAGGAAAATGGCTCTCAGCAATTCCGTCCGGACCGGAAGCCTGGACAAGCACTTTGCCTTTTTCGGCATGCGGGACCACTACAGGAAGAGCGGAATTGTGAGCGTGCACACTTGGGAAAAATATTTCGGGAACTCATATGTGATGTATGACGGAACGCATTTCATGGAAGAAGAGTTCATTGATTCCTTGCTTATGCCAAAAATACTTGAAGTGCTGGGATATAAACAATAAAACAGAGATGTTATAAATATTAACATCTCTGTTTTATTGTTTGATATTAAGTCTTTAGGGCTTATTTGCCGCTTGTCCTGCCCGGATAAGCTTTGAGACCTTCCTCGAGAATCGTCATGGCCTTTTCCATTTCAGGAATCTCAAGCACATATGACAGGCGCGCGTGGTTCTTTCCGTATCCGGGAGTCTTGTAGAATGAGGCAGCAGGAGTAATCATTGTTGTCTCTCCATTTATGCGGAATTCTTCGAGCATCCATTTTGCAAAACTTTCAGCATCGTCCACCGGAAGTTCGGCTATTGTGTAGAAAGCTCCCATAGGCACAGGGGTGAATACTCCTTCCATTTTGTTGAGCCGCCCTGTCATATAGTCCCGGCGCCTGATATATTCTTCTCTCACTGCGGTGAAATATTCGTCCGGCGTGTCAAGTGCACCGATTGACGCCATCTGGCCCAATACCGGAGGACAGAGCCTTGCCTGCGCAAATTTCATGGCTGCGGCCATCACTTCCTTGTTGCGTGAGATGATGCATCCGACCCTGACTCCGCACAGGTTGTATCTTTTGGAAACGGAATCTACGAGTATTACGTTCTGGTCCAGGTCAGGTATGTTCATTGCGGAAAAATGCGGCTCATCCGTGTAGCAGAACTCACGGTAAACCTCATCAGAAATGAGGAACAGGTCGTGCTTGCGGGCGATTTCACCTATGGCGAGCATGTTTTCCTTGGAATACAGTGTGCCGCTCGGGTTGCCGGGGTTGCAGACGAGTATCGCCCTTGTCCTGTCAGTTATCGCCTTCTCGAACTCTTCGATAGGAGGGACCTGAAAGCCGTTCCTGATGTCTGTCGGGATGGCCTTGAGGGTAATGCCGTTCAGGAAGGCGAAAGTGTTGTAGTTAGTGTAGAACGGCTCGAGCACTATCACTTCGTCTCCGGCATCGCATGCTATCTCGAGGGCGAGATTGACACTCTCGCTTCCTGCAACAGTTATGATGATTTCCGGCACTTCAATGTCAATGCCTATTTTCCTGTAGTATTTTTCCACGAGTCCCTGTCTCAGCTCCATGATTCCTGCGGAATGGGAGTATGACACGTGCTGCGGCATATTGCCTTTAACGGCATTGAGCGCGCATTCCGGAGAGTCGATGTCCGGCTGTCCGATATTGAGGTGATATACTTTCACGCCCTGCTTTTTAGCTGCATCGGCGTAAGGTACCAGCTTCCTGATTGCAGATGCCGGCATCTGTTGGGCTTTGGTTGAAATATTGGCCATTTTATCCTGTTGTTTTCGTATGTACCAAGGACAAAGATAGCGATATTTTATTATCTTTGCGCCCGACTTGACAAATTAATGGATAAAACTTATGGCAACTTTCAGGCAAATGGCTCTAAATGAGTCTGCTCTGCACAAGACGGAGCGTTTTTACGTTGAGAATAGACCTGTTTCTGAGTATTTCGGGGAGAATGTGCTTGACCTTGACAAGATGAGAGGTTACATGTCACAGCAGGCTTATGAGGCTGTTCTCGCATCTGTGAAATTCGGAGCCAAGCTTGACCGCAGCGTGTCCAATGAAATAGCTTCAGGAATGAAGGCATGGGCCATGGAAAAGGGGGCGACCCACTACACCCATCTGTTTCAGCCTCTTACTGATTCCACTGCTGAAAAGCATGAGGCCTTTGTCACTTTCAAGGACGGCAAGGCTTTCGAGAAATTCAACGGAAGCGCTTTAGTGCAGCAGGAGCCTGACGCCTCAAGTTTCCCGAACGGAGGACTTCGCAACACCTTTGAGGCAAGGGGTTATTCCGCATGGGACCCTTCATCTCCGGTGTTCCTGATGGACGGAACTTTATGCATACCGTCAGTTTTCGTGTCATATACGGGTGAGGCTCTTGACACCAAGGTTCCGCATCTCAAATCCATGCACGCCATCAGCGAGGCCGCCGTTTCAGTGGCAAATCTGTTTGACGAGAGCGTCAAGGCTGTAAAAGTAAATCTCGGTCTTGAGCAGGAATACTTCCTCGTTGACGAGTCTCTCTACAACGCAAGGCCGGACCTGATGCTTTCGGGACGTACAGTGGTGGGGCATACCTCGGCAAAGGACCAGCAGCTTGAAGACCATTATTTCGGGGCTATACCTTCAAGGGTAAGCTCTTTCATGAAAGATTTTGAGACTGAGGCATACAAGCTCGGCATTCTTCTCCAGACCCGTCACAATGAAGTGGCTCCTAACCAGTTCGAATGTGCACCCGTATTCTGTGATGCCACAAAGGCCATCGACCAGAACATGATGCTCATGATAGTGATGCAGAAGGTCGCGGAGAAGCATCATCTCAAGGTAATTTTCCACGAGAAGCCTTTTGACGGGGTGAACGGCTCCGGAAAGCATTGCAACTGGTCCATCATGACTGATACCGGCGTGAATCTCCTTTCACCTGGCAAGACTCCGACAAAGAACCTTCAGTTCCTTTCGTTCTATGCTTCTGTGCTCAGGGCCGTTCACAAGCACCATTATCTGCTTATGACATCTGTCGCTACACTCGGCAATTCATACCGTCTGGGCGGCAATGAGGCACCTCCAGCGGTTGCCTCTGTGTTCTCCGGTTCTACTCTCTACGGCATTTTCCGCTCCATCATGGAGCTCGGGGATGCCCGCATGACCGCCTCTTCACAGGAGTCTATCAAGATTGTCAATGCCATACCGGAGATATTCCCGGACAATACGGACAGGAACAGGACTTCTCCGTTTGCATTTACCGGAAACCGTTTTGAATTCCGCGCAGTCGGCTCGTCGCAGAATGTCGCTTCAGCAGTTTATGTGGTAAATTCCATCGTGGCCGAGAGCCTCAAGGACTTCCGCCACGAAGTGGATGTTCTCGAAGCGGCAGGTGAGGACCGCTCTTCTGCCATTATGGCTGTCGTGCGCAAGTTCATAACTGAGGCCAAGGACATAATGTTCGAGGGCAACGGTTACAGCAAGGAGTGGGAAATAGAGTCCCAGGCGCGCGGGCTTCGGGCCGTGAGGAATGTGCCGGAGTCCTATGAGGTCTATCATGAGGCGCAGACTATAGAGCTTTTCGACAAGCTTGGCGTTCTTGCTCCCAATGAGGTGGAAGCCCGTTTCGAGATTCTCAATGAGATCTATGTGAAGAAGCTTCAGATAGAGGCCCGCATTCTCGGGGACATCTGCCTTAACCATGTCATACCGGCTGCGGTGAGGTATCAGAACGTCCTTATAGAGAATGTGAAGGGCATCAAGGACATTTTCGGAGACGACTATATGAATTTCTGCTCTTCTGAAATCGACACGCTTAAAAAGATATCGTTCCATATGAACAACCTGTCCGCGGATGTAGTAAGGCTTGTGGATGCCCGCAAGAAAGCGAACAGGATTGAGGGCATAGGGGAGCGGGCGAAGACCTATTCTCACGAAGTGAAGGATATGATGGACAAAGTGCGCTATAGTGCGGACCATCTTGAGATGATAATTGACGATGAGATGTGGCCGTTGCCTAAATATAGGGAGCTTCTGTTCTTTTAGCGGAAGCCCCGGATTTTTTGTTTGTTATGTATATTGAAAGTATAAGTGCAGAGGAACTTGAAAAACTTGATTACGTGTCTTTTCCCGGAAAGATATACGTGATTGATTCCGTCGGCGCTGAATTTAACCGTGCGCTTGCCTATCTCCGCTCGCAGCCCATAATCGGCTTTGATACGGAGACGCGTCCGTGTTTCTCGCAGGGCCAGTCCCGCTATGGGGTGTCTTTGCTGCAGCTTTCCGGGCCGGACAAGGCTTTCCTCTTCAGAATAAAGGATATCGGAATGCACCGCAGGCTTTGCAGCCTGCTCGCCAACGGAAAGGTTATCAAGGTCGGCGCTGCCATTCATGACGACATCAGGGGGCTTCAGAAACATCATGATTTTGTGCCTGCCGGTTTCGTGGATTTGCAGAAGATAGTGTGGGAGTGGGGAATCCGTGACAAGAGTGTCAAGAAGATGTCCGCAATCATTCTCGGCTTCCGCATTTCCAAAACGCAGCAGCTTTCCAATTGGGAGGCTCCTGCCTTGTCCGAGTCACAGTGCAAATATGCGGCTACTGACGCATGGGTGTGCCGTGAGATGTATATCAGGCTCATGGCATCAGAAAAGAATCCTTTGAAAGACGAGAATTTATTATGATAAAGGCAGTATTGAAGAAAGGCAGGGAGGAGTCCCTATACAGGTTCCACCCGTGGGTGTTCTCCGGGGCAATCGCACAGGTGCACGGAACTCCTGAGGAGGGTGATGTCGTGGCTGTACATGCATCTGACGGGCGTTTCCTGGCCTGTGGGCATTGGCAAATCGGCTCGATTGCCGTGCGTATCCTAAGCTTTGACTCAGATGTGCTGAGCCCGGATTTCTGGGAGATAATGATATCACGTGCCCTTGCTGTGCGCATCTCAGCAGGTCTTGCGACTGACGGGGCTGCCCTTACCAATTGCTATAGGCTTGTACATGGTGAGGGAGACAATCTTCCTGGCCTTATAATCGACTATTATGACGGCGTATGCGTTCTGCAGGCTCATTCCGTGGGAATGTTCCGTGCCAAGAAGCAGATTACGGAGGCTTTGTGCAAGGTCTATGGTGACACGCTGAAGGCGGTTTATGACAAGAGCTCCGGTACTGCGCCTTTCAAGGCCGGACTCGAGCTTGTTGACGGATATATGTACCGCAGGGAGGACTTCGTGGAGAATGAGGTTGTCGTGCTTGAGAACGGGCACAAGTTCATTGTCAATTGGACGGAAGGCCAGAAGACCGGCTTTTTCCTTGACCAGAGGGAGAACAGGGCTCTTGTAGGCAAACATGCCCGTGGGCGCAATGTGCTTAACCTTTTTTGCTACACCGGAGGATTCTCCATATATGCGCTGGCTTCAGGAGCGCTCCATGTTGATTCTGTTGACAGTTCAAGAAAGGCTATGGCCATGGTTGACAGGAATGTGGCGATAAACGGTTTTGCACCGGAGAGGCATACGAGCCTGTGCTGCGATGCCATAGATTATCTGAAGGATGTTCCGGAGGGGAAGTATGACCTTATGATAGTTGACCCGCCTGCTTTTGCCAAGCATCGCGGAGCTTTGAAGAATGCCCTCAGGGCATATCAGAGACTGAATGCCGCTGCAATTTCCAAGGTCGCTCCGGGAGGGCTCATCTTCACGTACAGCTGCTCGCAGGTAGTTGACAAGGAAGCTTTTGCCCTTGCAGTATTCTCTGCTGCCGCGCAGTGCGGCAGGAGCGTGCGCATACTGGACAGGCTCAACCAGCCGGCTGACCATTCCGTGAACATTTACCATCCGGAAGGGGAGTATCTGAAAGGCCTGCTGCTTTACGTGGAGTAGCACTTTTGTTGACAATGAAAAGAGCCGGGGCGTCAAGCGGACCCGGCTCTTTTGCTTTGTTATTAGCTCTGTTAAATTCGTTCTGTGCATGTCAATATCCAATTCTATGCCAGACCTGCGGACTTGCGGATGATTTCGGCAAGAGCCTTCATGTCGCACTTCTCAGGTGAATAAGCATGAGGGAATGATATGCCTCCGCTCTGGCTGCCTGGTGTCTCTTCCGGCAGTCCGATAAGCTCAAAACCGAGGGACTGAGCCTGTTCGGCGAGCAGCTTCACACTTGCGGCCGCCCATGAATATGAACCGAAAGCAACAAATTTGCGTCCCTTTACATTGCGTGCTGATATGGCTTTCATGAATGTCTCGGCAGGAGGGAAGATGCCGCCGTTGTATGTCGGGGAACCTATGGCGATTGTGTTGTATTTGAACACATCACGTAGTGCATCGGATATGTTTTCCGTGCAGAGAGGATGAATGGCGTTCGGTACGCCTGCCTTTGTAAGTTCTTTTGACAGGCAGAGTGCTGCTTCTGCTGTGTTGCCGTACATTGAGCCGTATGCGATGCAGACTCCAGGCTCAGCCTCATATCTGCTGAGTTTCCCGTAAAGTCCTGCCACATCTGCCGCAAGCTTCTCCCATACCGGACCGTGAGTGCTGCAGATTCGCTTTATCTCAAGTGCTGAGAGTTTCTTCATCGCGGCCTGCACTGTATTGCCGTATTTGCCGACGATGTTCGAATAGTATCGTATCATCTCATCGCGGTATGGCCCGAGGTCTTCAAGATCGCTGTCCGTGATTCCGGTTCCCGGTATGCCGAAAGTACCGAAAGCGTCTCCCGAGAAGAGAGTCTTTTCGCTTTCGTCCCATGTCATCATTGTTTCAGGCCAATGCACCATAGGGGTCATATGGAACGAAAGTACTGTCTCTCCCAATGAAAGGCTGTCCCCGTCACCTACTGTCCTGATTTTTTCAGCACTTATCCCGTAGTAGCCAGTGAGCATCGGTACGGCCCGTGAGCTTGCCAAAATCGTGATGTCAGGCCACAACTCCATTACGGCAGATACGGATGAGGAATGGTCCGGTTCCATGTGGTTGATTATCAAGTAGTTTATCGGAGAGGCTCCGACATGTTTCCTGATGTTTTCAATGAATTTGTCCTTGAATCGCGCATCGACAGTGTCTATCAGCGCATTCTCCTTGTCAATGATCAAGTATGAGTTGTAGCTGACTCCGTATGGAAGCGGCCACAGGCCTTCAAACAATGTGGTCTCATGGTCATTGACGCCTACATAGCGTATCTTTTCCGTAATTTTGCTCATTATTCAGTTGTTTGGTAATTATCTGTTTTTGGCAGATGTAGCTTGATGGGAAGGAACTTAGCCGAGAAGTTTCTTGATGTGCGGCTCAATCTGCTCCGGAGTATCGCCCGGTGCGAACCTTTCCACCACGTTGCCTTGCCTGTCAATCAGGAATTTTGTGAAATTCCATTTTATTGAAGTGGAGCCGAGAAGACCTCTCTTCTGTTTCTTAAGCCATACATAAAGCGGGGCCGCTCCTTCTCCGTTCACTTCTATTTTTGCGAACTGCGGGAATGTGACGTCATAGTTAAGCTCGCAGAAGCCCGCTATTTCCTTTTCCGTTCCCGGAGCCTGGTGCCCGAACTGGTTGCACGGGAAATCCAGCACGACGAAACCTTTGTCCCTGTATTTCCTGTAAAGAGCCTCCAAACCCTTGTATTGGGGAGTGAAACCGCATCCAGTTGCTGTGTTTACTGCTAAAATCACTTTGCCTCTGTAAATACTGAGGTCCACCGGCTTTTGGCTCATGTCTGATACGGTGAAATCATAAATGTTCTTTTCTTTCATAACCCTAACAATTAAAAACTAACAGGTAGGGCCGTATAGCACAAACTCTGCCAAATGGCTCCTCAGTCTTGCAGCGGCTAAAGGATATTCAGGCTCTGCTCCTTTATTTTCTCCAGCTCGTCTTTCATTTTCACGACAATCTTCTGGATTTCCGTGTGATTGGCCTTGGAACCTGTCGTATTGATTTCCCGTCCCATTTCCTGGGCAATAAAGCCGAGCTTCTTTCCTGGAGCGGGCTCGTTGCTGATTGTGTCGAGGAAATATTTGCAATGCTGGCGCAGGCGAACTTTCTCCTCATTGATGTCCAGTTTCTCGATGTAATAAATCATCTCCTGCTCAAGGCGGCTCATCTCCGGCTCAGCCTTCAATTCCGCAAAGCGGGCCAAAATTTTTTCCCTTACGGCCGCGACCCTTTCGCTCTCGAACTGCTCCACTTGCTCGGAATATGCCAAAATGCTGGCGACTTTTTGCGTGACGTCATCGTACAGGACTTCACCCTCCTGTGCCCTGAATTCGTTGATATTGTCGAGCGCTTTGTCTATGCAAGCCTCCACTTGAGGCCAGTTGATATCCGTTATGACGTCCTGTTTCTTGCAGTCTATGACATCCGGCATCTTCAGCAGTGTCGAAATCAGTTCGGCCGCGTTGTCGTTCAGCCTGCCGGCGGAACCTATCTGCTCCGCCAATGCCATTATTTGCCCATAGTATCCGACGGCCATTTCCATGTTGATCTGTTTGGCGTTTTCTGCTGCATTCGGCTCGTAGGTCATGAAAAAGTCTATGTTTCCTCTTTGCAGGGCATTTGCAATCTTATGGCGCACTGCTATTTCCTTGTCTTTCGGAAGCAGGGACGTCTTTATGCTTATGTCCGCTGTCTTTCCGTTCAGTGAACGTATTTCTACGGTTATTTTTCCTGATTCCAGCATGGTCTCCGCCTTGCCGTATCCTGTCATTGATCTTATCATTGTGTTGAAGTATGTTTAGCGGCACAAAAATAAGGAAAATCTATTGAAACGGCCTGCAGAATTTGCGAAATGTCGTTCTACCTTCTTGCGGCCTGTCCCTTGCCCAGGGTGAAAGATGCTGCTGCAAGGTAGCATAAGCAGGCTCCTATGACCATTACGGAGCCGTTCTGATTGCCTACGGCGTCTGCGAGCATGCCCATGAGAGGCGGAATGACAGCACCTCCGCATACTCCCATAATCATCAGGCCGGAAATCTCATTGGTTTATGGAGAATATGCTTGAGCAAAAGAAGCCGGTTGCTCCCACGAGCGCCAATATGATGTTGGCCCTGAAATATGCGACATCGTTCATTTTCATCAGAAGTATGGAGCCTGCGACCGTCTCGCTGAGCGAAAAGTCATTCTTTATATAGCTTGTGGCAATGCCGGCCACATTGCAGAAGCCCATCACGAAAAATCCGAAAAGGACAGGAAGAGCCTTTGTGAAATTTCTGTCAATCATTTTTGATAATGTTGTTCCTGTCGAGCACGAAACGCTTACGGACAAGGACGGGGTCTCCCTCCTTAATTCCGAGCTTGGCTGCCATTTCCGCATCAGCCTCTCGTGCAAATACCATTTCTTTGGAGGTCTTCACGAATATTCCGTATTTCTTTTCAAGTATCTCGTACAAGGGAGAGGTCATGTCCTCTTCCACTGTCATTGGAATCTGTGGATTGAAATATGAAATGAAATACACGAACGGCAGGCCGGGCTTTCCCCTAAGCCTTTCAAAGCAGAGCATGTAAGTGTCCGGTGTCACGGAAAAGAATTTGCCGGCTTCCTCCGGCCTTTTCCTGAAGCTTATGTGCAGCTCGAAATTCGGCAAAATCAAAGTAAACTTTGCTTTTGCTCCCGACTTTTGCTATATTTGCAAGTTGTTTTGAAATTAAGCACTTCACATATTATGGAAGAACTGAATAAAGAGGTCAACGAGACCAGGAATCTCAACTTTTTGGAGGAAATCATTGAGGCGGATCTTGCCTCGGGAAAGTGCCGCAGTGTTCTGACACGTTTCCCTCCTGAACCTAACGGATATCTTCATATAGGCCACGCAAAGAGCATCTGCATCAATTTCGGCCTTGCCAAGAAATATGGCGGAAAGACCAATCTCCGCTTTGATGACACCAATCCGGTGAAGGAGGACACTGAGTATGTGGACTCAATCAAGGAGGACATCAAGTGGCTCGGTTTCGATTGGGAAAACGAGAGATATGCATCGGACTATTTTGACCAGCTCTATGAATGGGCAGAGGAACTCATAAAGAAAGGTCTCGCTTACGTTGATGACCAGACTCAGGAGGAAATACGCGCAGGACGCGGTACAGTCCAGGTGCCTGGTACGGAAAGTCCTTACAGGAACCGCTCCGTAGAGGAGAACCTTAAGCTTTTCCGCGAGATGAGGGACGGAAAATATGCAGAAGGTGAGAAAGTGCTCCGTGCCAAGATTGACATGGCGCATCCGAACATGCTTTTCCGTGATCCTCTGATGTACCGCATCATACATGCCTCGCATCACAGGACCGGAGACAAATGGTGCATCTATCCTATGTACGACTATGCCCATGGCCAGTCTGACAGCCTTGAGAACATCACTCATTCGATATGTACGCTGGAATTTGACGTACACCGTCCTCTTTATGACTGGTTCATTGAAAAGCTCGATATATTCCCGTCCCATCAGTATGAGTTCGCAAGACTTAACCTGACATATACGGTAATGTCAAAACGCAAGCTCCTGGAGCTTGTCCGCAACGGTTTCGTTAACGGGTGGGATGACCCGCGCATGCCTACGATATGCGGAATACGCCGCCGCGGATATACTCCGGAGTCTATTAGGATGTTTGCCGAGAAAGTCGGGGTGGCAAAGCGCGAGCAGCTGATTGACCTGCAGCTTATGGAATGGTGCGTGCGCCAGGATCTCAATGAAAGGGCCAACAGATATATGGTCGTGCAGGACCCTGTCAAACTGACGGTAACCAATTGGGAGCCGGGTAGGGTAGAGTGGTTTGATGCTCCTTTGAATCCTGCCGATCCTGAGGGACCATCACGTAAGGTTCCGTTTACTGGTGAGGTCTATATTGAGAGAAACGACTTCATGGAGGAACCTCCAAAGAAATACTTCCGCCTTAAGCCTGACGGAGAGGTCCGTCTCAAATACACTTATATCGTGAAGTGTCAGGAGGTAGTGAAAGACGCTGAAGGCAACATTGTTGAAATCAAATGTACATATGACCCGACATCGAAGCCGGGGGCAGGCGAGTGGCGCTCTGTAAAGGGCACAATCCACTGGGTGTCTGTCGGCCATGCCAAAGAGGTTGAGCTCCGTCTGTATGACAAGCTGTTCACCGAGGCCGAGATGGGTTCTATTCCGGAGGGACAGGACTACAAGAACTATCTGAACCCAGATTCTCTCGTAGTTGCGAAAGGATATGCCGAGCCGGCCCTACTTGAGGACAACAGCGGAATCGCGGTACAGTTCGAGCGTGTGGGCTACTTCTTCAAGGACCCGGATTCCACTTCAGAACATTTCGTGTTCAACAAGACAACTGCGCTCAAAGACAGCTTCAAGTTCTGATGAGCAGCGGCTTTTGAACCTGCAATATAAATGAAATCGGGACCGCCCAAATTCTGGTGCGGTCCCGATTTTCATTATATCCTGGCCTTATTCTGCTTTCATGCCATGAATACCGCTTTGCAGGAAAGCGATGAAGCCGTCAATGCTCAGGTCGTAGCCTCGTGTCGGAACCAGCTGTTTTCCGTCCGGGGAGAGGATGATGTAGTTCGGCTGGGCATTCACGCCGAATCTCTCACGTGCTATGTAGGAGTTCTTGCGGCCGAGGTCCTTATAGACCTTTCCTGTACCTGCGTCAGTAAGGAAGTCCTCCTCTTCCAACTTGGTCTTGTCGTCTGTATATAGAGCGACAATCACAAAATCGTTCTTCAGCATTTCAAGGACCTTAGGGTCGCTCCAAACGCGCGATTCCATCTCGCGGCAGTTTACGCAGCCATGTCCGGTTATATCAACGAAAACAGGCTTGCCTGCGGCTTCTGCAGCTGCAAGGCCTTCCTCTATAG
>DBLW01000045.1 GCA_002298075.1 Bacteroidales bacterium UBA714
CCGTATTGTCCCATCCAGTCGCAGCCTATCTCGAAATGCGCTTTCGGCCGGCTGAACTTTATGAGCAGTCCTTCAAGATTGTTGTCATAGAATGCAAGCGAATCTGAGAAGAATGCTTTTGAATATCCTTTTTCATCGGTGAACCTGCGCTGGAATATTCCCGCATACATTGTCATTGCAGTTTTGCCGAATCTTTTGTCCAATCTGTAATAGAGGGTAAGCTCACGGAGCAGGGAAGTGTTGTTCAGGCGCTCCGATGTCTCGCCTGAGGAGCCTGATGTCAATTCTGGCGGTACAGGAGAGTTGCCGAAATCCTTCATGATGTCAATCCCGACCATTATTTTATGGGACATGCCGTTTTTCTGTCTTACGGCAAGGCCTACGGAAGGGGTGAGCCGTGCACCGAATATGGTCATGGACCTTGAGAACCTGCTCTTGTAAAGTTCCCTGTTGTCGAAATTCATTTCGAAGTCCACGTCATATGCAAAACGGAAGTCCGCGGACTTCCCTTCCGGTTCCGCAGCCATGGCATATGCGGCAAGAAGTGCCGCAGTGAGGACTGTGGCCGCATGTCTGAGTATGTTCCCTTTAATTTTCATGAATTTAGAATAATCTTCCAAAGATAATCTTTTTTGCAGGATGCGGCTTAATTTTTTGCCACAAATTCGGTCTCAGGCGTCTTACAGGCATTGCGTCGGTATGTCGTGCGACGGGCATGCAGGGGCGAATAAAGGCAAATGTAAGCGTGAACGGTAGGCTATTGCCGGAATTGTTTGTAATTTTGCCAGGCGGACTGCTCCGCCTTATGAAATACGGATTTATGATGAAATTGCAGACTCCTGTTGCCGATGTCAAGTGCAAGACCGGCATATCCTATTCAGACAAGATAATGATGCTCGGAAGCTGTTTCACGGACAGCATAGGGGAATTGCTTGGAAGTTACGGGTTTGACGTGTGCCGCAATCCGTTCGGCACGTTGTATAATCCTTTGTCCATAGCGGCCTCTGTTGAACGTCTTGTGAGCGGACGGAGCTTTACCTCTGAGGATGTCGTGCAGCTCGGAGCAGGTTCCGGACTGTTCTGCTCATTCAGCCATGGGACTCTTTCCGCGAGGAGTACGGTGGAGGAATTCCTGCATGACGCCAATGAAAGACTTGCCGGGGCTTCCGCATTTTTCCGCTCATGCAATAAAGTCATAATAACTCTCGGCACGGCCTGGTGCTACCGCCACATGGAAAGGGATATGGTCGTTTCGAATTGCCTGAAGCGTGATGCAAGGGAATTTGAACGGCAATTATGCCCGGTCGGTCTGGTCGTGGAGGTCCTGGAGGGGATTATGGGCATGTGCCCTGACAAGAAATTCATTTTCACGGTCAGTCCCATCAGGCATTTCCGTGATGGTGCGCATGCCAACCAGATAAGCAAGTCAACGCTTCTGCTTGGAGTGGAGCAGATTCTGGTGGATTTTCCTCAGGCTGACTATTTCCCGTCATACGAAATAATGAATGACGAACTGCGTGATTACCGTTTCTATGCGGAAGACATGTGCCATCCATCACAGCAGGCAGTGGGATATATCTGTGAACGCTTCCTTGACTGGGCTCTCCCGGAATGTGAGCACAGCCGGCTTACGGAGAACATTCGCAATTGGAAAGCCTTGCGTCACCGGCCACTGCACTGACGAACGCCGTTTCAGAGCAGGCCGAGCAGCTTGCTCCTTGACAGCATGCACCCTCCCACGGCCCCGGCTTTTCTGCCGAGTTTTGAGAATTTTATGGCCGTGTCCTTGTTTATCATGTTGAGTGAGTGTTTTTTGACTGCATTCATTATAGGCAGCAGGAGGTATTCTTCCGCAACCGCAAGGCGTCCGCCTATAATTACAAGCTCCGGATTGAAGATGTTTATAAGTCCTGCGATGGCACGCCCGAGCACAGTACCCGTTTCCTCTACCGCCTCAATAGCGAGCATATCCTCCTCGGCCAGGGCGTCAAGGATTGCATCAAGAGATATATCCTCACCTTTTTTGAAACTGTCCGAAAGCATCGAATTCCTTCCATCATGCAGCTTGGTGAGAAAAATCCTGTGCAAGGCCGATCCTGAGGCCCCGGTCTCAAGACAGCCTGTCTTTCCGCATCTGCATATCATGTTGTTGTCCAGAAGAGGGAAGTGCCCAATCTCGCCGCTGAAGCCTGATTTGCCGTATGACAGCCTTCCGTCAATTATCATCCCCATTCCCAGTCCCCAGCTGACATTAAGGAACAGTACATTCTTCTCATCCCTGCATGCACCGCATATATACTCACCGTAGGTCATTGCCCTTGAATCGTTCTCTATGAACACCGGGCTTCCGAGCTCCTGCTCCAGGACGCTTGACAGTGGCATATCCTCGCCTATGAAATATGTGAAGCTGTATCCGGTCCTGTTGTTCACGCGCCCTGTAAGATTGATTCCGTATGCCCTGACACTGTCAGCGCTGATGTCCAGCTTGTCCAGCTGGCCTCTGGTGACCTCGCACAGCTTCCTGAACGACTCCTCTGAACTTTCGAGCATAAAAGGAATGTCCGGTATGAAATCCAGGAGCTGCCCCTTGAAATTGGTGACAGCTATGCTTACATGATGGCGTCCGACGTCCGCTCCAACGAAATGCCCGGCGGACGGATTCAGCCCGTATATGCTCGGCCTGCGTCCGCCTCCCGTCCCTATTTTGCCGAACTCTGTTATGAAACCGTCTTCAATCAGCTCTCCTACAAGCTTTGTGATGGTCGGGACGCTTGTATTCATCTCTTTGCTCAAGTCGGCTATGCTGTAGTCGCCGTCATTTATGCACAGACCGAGTATCTGTTGCTTGAGGACAGCATTCTTGCCGTCTATGTTGCTTAAAAAGGAATTGTTCATCATGCGGGAAGATTAATGGCACAAATCTAATGTTTATTCCAGTATCTTTCAATATCTTCGAGCGTTTTTCCGGCGGTTTCCGGAATTATCTTCCACACGATGAGCATATATGGCATGCACATGGCGGCGAAAAGGAAGAATGTCCCGGCCTGGCTCCATCCGAGGAGCACCGGAGTCAGCTGGCCTATCAGGTATGTTCCGGTCCATAGGGAGACGCCTGCCACAGACATTGCCCGTCCCCTTATGCTGTTCGGATACATTTCGGACAGCAGCACGAACACTACCGCGGATATGGAAATCGCACAGCAGAACACGTAGGCCAGGAAAAACGTGAGCATGAACCCGTTGCCGAGACCGAGTTTCCCGCCCCATGCGAAATAGGTGCCGATGCAGATAAGGCATATTATCATTCCCGACACTCCCCAGTATATCAGCTTTTTTCGTCCGGCCCTGTCAATGATAAGGACTGCGATTATGCTTGTCAGCATATTTACGGCACCGACAAGAACTGTCGGGAACATCGGGTCGCTGAAACCT
>DBLW01000107.1 GCA_002298075.1 Bacteroidales bacterium UBA714
AATCATTATTCTCCAAGGATGGGCGTGAAGATGACCTATAAGTATCCTGAGGATGACAATTTCGACCCGGCCCAGTATGACTATATCACGAAATTCATCGGTGATGCGGAGAATGCGCTGTACGGAAGCAATTTCAAGGACCCTGTGAACGGATGGAGGAAATGGTTTGATGAGAAGACGCTTGCGGACTATATTATTCTCAAAGAGTTTGTCGGCGACATGGACGGCTATACGGCGACCTATATGTACAAGCGCCGCGGTTATGACAAATTGTTCTTCGGTCCTGTGTGGGATTGTGACAAGGGCTGGGATAATGACAAGCGTGTTCCTCATTGGAACTACCGGCCATTGTCGAGCCTGATGATTTTTGCGGGATTCTGGCTTCCGAACAATATCAGCAACGACTGGTTCCAGCGTGTTTGGCAGGACGAGACTTTCAGGGCATTTGTGGCCAAGCGCTGGGATGCGAAGAAAGGAGAGCTTCAGGCTGCGACAGACAGGATTCTCAATGAGATTCCTGCCAAGGCCTCCAAAGCGATAGATGCCAATTTCACAGTCTGGAAGTTCTATTATCAGTACAGCCAGGAAGCCAAGATGCCGGCCAAGACTTATGCCGGGGAGATTGAACGGATCCGTGACCTGTCAGAAAAGCGTGCAATCCTTCTGGACAGGGAATTCAACAAATAGGTTAATTTGTCGTGATGGCCAATTGGCTGGCTACCATATGCATATGAAAATCCGATGTCTCTGGATTGGGACATCGGATTTCTATTATCCTCTTCCGTCCATGCTTTCCACAGACGGGTTTATGGCCGTGACCTCCTGGTTGAGCTGCTGTGCGGTCGGTTCTCCGTCTGTTCCTGTCTTTGACTTCCTCAGGCAGGCTTCTGTCATAAGATCGTCCGGTGTGAGCTGTGTCACGACATGATGCCTTTTGTGTGAGGATTCCTGCTTCTTTGGCTGCTGTGTCTTGCAAGGAGCCTTTGTCATGTTTTCTGTAGTTTTCATGATTCTGTATTTTTAAATCCGTTTGTCTTAGGACCGTCCTCCGTGTCCAAGATATATGCGGGGAGTCTTGGGCATTTGCGGAAATATCGGACCGGTACCTCCGGCAAGTAATACAAAGGTCGTTCCGCAGGCACTCTGCTATGCGGTTCTTCCAACTCAACCTTGTAAGTTTATTTGGCCGTTCGCAAATTAATTCCTACATTTGCATCCGCTTTAGTCCCGTCACACGCGGGGCGCGCAAAAAACAAGGATTGGTCCGGTAGCTCAGTTGGATAGAGCAACAGCCTTCTAAGCTGTGGGTCTTGGGTTCGAATCCCAACCGGATCACAGAGTGCCTGAAAATTGTAAAACAAATTAATTGCAATTTTATAGCAGAGGCTAAATTGACTGAAGTGCAGCACAAATCGCTAAAAAAGCGAAGTGCAGCACTTTTTTGTATCTTTCCATTTCGCGATATAATTGACAAAAACGCCTGCACAATTACATGAACCAAAAACTATATCTCGACACGAGATATCGACTTCTTTGAAACGTAGTTTACCATTTTTGACCAAATCTGCATTGACCACTTCTTGCGTGTACTTTTCAATGGCTTTGCAAGTTACACAACGTTGCTTCCCATGAAAACAAAGGGCTTCCGCATGGATTATAATGGCGTGATAATCAGTATTTTCTTGGGATGCGGTTCCACGTTCCAGGGGAATCGTTTTCCGGCAGACTGGTGAAACGAGATGATTCGGTTTAAAAAACGGCCGATCTTTAAACCGAATTTCTTTTTGGGAGCATTCCGTAAAAATCCGGGGCTTTTCTTAAACCGTTTTTAAGTGACGGGCAGTTTGGGGACCTTGTCTTTCTGAATTTGTTGACATTGGGAGATTTATTGGGAGGTACATGAGTTTTTCTTGCTTTTTTACTGACTTTTGCGGACATTTGGAGGCTGTATCGGAGAATAGTGATAAGCATGAAAAAGAAAATAATGTTCCTCTGCCATGGCAATATATGCAGAAGTCCGATGGCGGAATATGTGATGAAAGACCTTGTGCGCAAGGAGGGGTTGGAGAACGATTACGAAATCACGTCCGGAGCGGTTTCGGATGAGGAATGGGGCAACCCGATTTATCCGCCGGCACTTCGTGTGCTGAATGAGAACGGCATACCGTCCGGAAAA
Source organism: Bacteroidales bacterium UBA714 (assembly GCA_002298075.1). GTDB lineage: Bacteria > Bacteroidota > Bacteroidia > Bacteroidales > UBA932 > Cryptobacteroides. The sequence goes on from DBLW01000107.1 coordinate 2,177, forward strand.
CATAGTGCACATAAAATTTCGCCCCGGGAATTTGAGGAAGCAGACCTTGTGGTTGTCATGGACAGGTCCAATATGCGGAGACTTGCCGGAATTGTAGGGGATTTCTCGTCAGTTCCTGCCGGTGAGGCGCTTGCAGGAAGCGGAATAGAAGGGAAAGTGCATCTGCTCATGGAGTTTGCGGGCGAGTTTTCGGATGTCGCAGACCCGTGGTACACAGGGGATTTCGCAAAGACATTCCGTAACGTAATGTGCGGATGCCGCGGGCTTTTGGAAAAGACTGATGGAAAATGATATGACTGATGTAAGGCAAAGGCTTCGGAAATTCTTGTGCCGTCCCGGACATTATTCAAGCTTGCTTGCGTGCTATTTGTTCGGGCAGTCGATAGGCCGTATGGCATATCCGGCCTATGTTTTCCGGAGCCGCTGGTTTTTGGGCGGCCCGGGGGCACCGGGGTGGTCATGGGTTACGGGATGCTTTTTCACCCAGAAGATTTTGGGGATAAACAGGCATGTCCCGTGGCCGTGCTCTTCTCGCGTGCTGTGCTGCAATCCCGGCAACATCATTTTCCATCCGGATGATTTGAACAATTTCCAGACAGGAGGCAATTATTTCCAGGCAATCGGCAAGATTCATATCGGGAAAGGCTCTTATATCGCTCCTAACGTTGGAATCATTACAGAAAACCATGACCTTTACGACCCGGACAAGCGTGCCGGGGCAAAGGATGTCAGGATAGGGAAGAAGTGCTGGATAGGAATGAATGCGATGGTTCTTCCGGGAGTGGTTCTTGGAGATCATACCGTCGTGGGGGGGGGAGTGTGGTAACGCATAGTTTCCCGGAGGACCATTGCGTCATTGCAGGTTACCCTGCCCGCATCATAAAACGCATTGAAGTTTCTGACTCCCTGTAAAGTCTTTTTCGTATCTTTGCCTCAAATGCGCTTTTGCGTATCAGTGATTTTGAGGGCCGCTCCTGATGCGGGACGGCTTCCTTGGACAATTGGAACGGCAGATTTAAAGTATGGACACACATCTTTTTCTTGAAATGCTCGGCATTGACTCCACTTCCGGAAAGGAGGGGGATTTTGCGGACATGATGGCCGGAAGGCTCTCTGGTCCTGGCCGTCGCGTGGAAACATTTGAAGTGGGAGACGGCACGCGTAATGTGCTGGTCAGCTGGGGAGAACCGGAAGTGTTTTTCTGCACTCATCTTGACACAGTGCCTCCATATATCCCTCCGTACAGCGTCACTGTGCCTTCTGCAAAGCAGCCTTGCTTTTCGGCAGAAGACAGGCATTGCGCGGAAATGGCAACTGAAAATAAGGAAGATGGCGAAATCCTGTTCCGTGGCCGTGGGACATGTGATGCAAAAGGTCAGATAGCCGCCATGTACGGGGCATGCATAGAACTCGAACGCAGGGACCGGACGGGATTCGCGCTTCTGCTTCTTGCCGGTGAGGAGACCGGGTCTTTCGGTGCCAAGGCTTTCACGCAGCAGCATCCCGGAGGAGACTGGGTCATTGTGGGGGAACCGACTGATAACTGCATGGTGTCAGCAAGCAAGGGCACGAAAGCCTTTGAGGTTGAATTTTGCGGCAAGCCTTTCCACTCGGGATATCCTCAGCACGGGGTAAGTGCGGTAATGATGTTCAATGACTTTGTGAATGCGCTGCGGGCCACAGATTTTCCGGATGATGACATTCTCGGAGACACGACATGGAATATCGGACGCCTGGTCAGTGACAATCCGCAGAATATCCTTAGTGACAGCCTTGTTTGCCGGATTTATTTCCGGACTACATTCGAGTCAGACGGCATGATAGCCGAAATTATGGAACGGATTGCGGCAGATGTTGCGGCGGAATATTCTCTCTGCACGGCGTCACATAACGGCACAGGATGCCCGGATAGCACTCCACAACCTGATGGCGGAAAACATGCCGGCATTGCGGTGAAAGTAAAATGTCTCGGAGGAGACGTTCCGTCAAGATATGAGACATTCCCCGGGTTCAGGACAAAGCCGGTCGCATTCGGCAGTGACGCTCCGCACCTTACGCGTTTCAGGCATAAGGCGCTTTGCGGTCCCGGAACCATACTGGTGGCCCATACGGCGGACGAATATATAATGCTTGCGGACATTGAGGAGGCGGCCCGCAATTATGTGAAAATATTTGAGCACATATGCGGCGAAGCCGGCCAAAAAAGATAATGACAAAAAGATAATGATATGATAGTGATGAAATTCGGCGGCACGTCTGTCGCAAATTTTGAAGCAATAACAAGAACAATCTCCATTGTGGAGAGCAAGCTGGCGAGCCGCCCTGTCGTTGTGGTGTCGGCACTTTCCAAAGTTACCGATCTGCTGTACAGGATTGCGGACGCGGCATCCGCCAAAGATGCGAAAGAGACGGCCGGCCTGCTTGGCCAGCTGAGAAT
>DBLW01000092.1:0-16172 GCA_002298075.1 Bacteroidales bacterium UBA714
GGGACAATGTCGGAGCGATGAGGAATCTCGGTGCCGAGCTGAATCTTGCCGCTACCGTGGTAACATGGCGCGACTTCAACTGGAGCATCAATGCCAATGTAAGCTACAACTCCAACAAAATCATTGAATTGTACAATGGCGTAACCGAATACGAGCCGTCAAATACCAGCACCAAGCTTGTAGTGGGACAGAAGCTCGGACAGTTCTACATGAACCGCTACTATGGCGTCAATCCTGCCAACGGAGACGCCCTCTGGCTTACCAAGGACGGTGAGATAACCAACGAGTTGCGCGACTCTGACAAGGTGCTTACAGGCAAATCTTCGATAGCCCCTTGGATGGGAGGTTTCGGTACAGCGCTTTCATGGAAGGGCCTTTCACTCTCAGCACAGTTCAGCTGGGTCGCTGACAGGTACATGATAAACAATGATCGCTACTTCGACGAGTCCAACGGACGCTTCATGTCCTACAACCAGTCACGCCGCCTGCTTGAAAGGTGGAAAGAGCCTGGTGATGTGACTGAAATTCCGCGTCATGGCATATATACGGAGTTTGACAGCCGTCTTCTTGAGGATGCTTCATTCCTGCGCCTTAAGAACCTTACCCTCGGCTACTCACTTCCTCAGGAACTTCTGAAGAAGACCGGTTTCATCAGGGGACTCAGGGTATATGCACAGGGACAGAACCTGTTTACCGTGACCGGCTTCTCCGGACTTGACCCGGAAGGATCACGCAATGTTTACCAGGCTGCATACCCTATGTCACGCCAGTTTACTTTCGGTCTGGACTTAACTTTCTAAAATCGTGAAAATGAATATATTGAAAAATATTACGCGCAGCATGACCGTGATGCTCATTATACTTGCAGGAGCACAGTCATGCCTTGAGAAATATCCGGGAGATGCCTTGCCTGAGGATGCTGCGATGCAGTCGCTTTCAGATGCCGAGCAGTCTCTAATAGGTATGTATGCTTCTTTCAAGTCATCTGCGCTTTATAGCGGATATCTTACCTACCTTCCTGACATCCAGGCTGACCTGGCTTATGCAGTTGACGGTTTTTCCAACATCCATGGTGACATCTGGCAGTGGAACATCCGCACTACCAATGAGGAAGTGGAGGCTGTCTATGCTTCACTTTATACAATCATCGGCCAGTGCAATTTCTTTCTTGACAAAGTAGGGAAGCTGCGTGCATCGCTTGTGGATGACAATGAGATAGAGCATCTCGACAGCTGGACCGGAGAAGTCTATTGCGCCCGCGCCCTCGCTTATTCAGAGCTTATCAAGTGCTATTGCAAGGCTTATCCTCTGACCGGCGAGCCGTCAAGTCCCGATTCGAAGGGAGATGATGCGCAGGCCGAACTTGAACTTGGCGTGATGCTGCGTGATTCCTATTATAAGGAAGAAATCGCAAGACGCTCAAACCTCAAGGAGTCATGGGACTTCGTGCTCAGGGATCTCGAGAAAGCCGAGACCATGATAATGGAGGATGATGACGCATACAACGCCATATGGTTCACAAGGGCTGCCGCTCATGCTATCCATGCGAGGGTTGCCCTGTACATGGGCAACTGGGATGATGCCGTGAAGTACTCTACCATGGTGATAGAAAACAGCAAGGCCGGATTCCGGCTGGCTGATGCGAATGTTACATATACCACCGATGAGAACAACCGTCCTCTCAGCTACTACCAGTACATGTGGACCAATGACTCATCGTTCGAAGTCATCTGGAAAGTAGGATTCAACATCAATTCATATGGCGGTGCGCTCGGACGCATCTTCCTGAACTTCACCAATGACTACAGGTATTTCTACCCTGACTATGTTCCTGCCACATGGGCCATCAACCTCTATGGAAACAGCGACCTCAGGGCTTCCGCATTCTTCTCTAGCGAGAGCACCGGCTATGACCACGGGCTTACCTGGCCGCTTCTTGTGAAATATTACGGAAACAGGTCATTCATCTCCCAGGCAAAGATATATCATGTCAGCATGCCTAAGGTCCTCAGGCTTTCTGAGCAGTACCTCATCCGTGCTGAGGCAAGATGCCACCAGAGGAATTTCGGCGGTGCGCAGGCTGACCTTTCGACATTGCGCAAGGCACGTATGAACGCCGGAGGAAATATCGGTGTCAATGAGAAGAACTGGCTTGACGTGATTTCCGACGAGCGTGTGAGGGAACTCTATATGGAAGGCTTCCGTCTGAACGACCTCAAGCGCTGGGGACGCGGATTCGAGCGCAAGCCGCAGACAAGCTCACTGGCACAGGGCAGCTCGCTTAAGGTTGAGGCCGGGGACTACCGTTTTGTATGGCCGATTCCGAATCATGAAATCGAATCTCCGGGTACGGCTCTTGAGCAGAATCCCGGCTACATGGGACTTTAGGTAAGTAACTCTGATAAAAGAAGATATATGAAAAGTTTTTATAAAATATTGTCAGTCTCCGTTTTGCTTGCAGCGGCATGTGCCACTGGATGCAGCACTCAGGAGCGCAGCTTTTCTTCTGACGGAGCTGAATATATAATGTTCGCGGACACGATAGGCACATATCCTGTGATTCAGAACGAGACATTCAAGGTTCCTGTCGTTTCCACAATTGCATGTGACTATGACCGCACTTTCGCAGTGGAAGTGATTGACAAGGGCAGCAATGCCATTGAGAACCTGCATTACCGCCTCAAATCCAACACCATCGTCATTCCTGCCGGACAACTCCGCACTGATGTCGAGGTTGAGGGCATTTACGAGAACATCGGTGACACTGATTCGCTCGGCTTCAAGCTGAGGCTCGTGATTCCTTCTGAACTTGAGATGCCTATGGCGGGCACGGATGAAAAATTTGGCCTTGAGACCAATTGCGTGCTGCTGAAAGTATGCCCGTTTGACATCAGCGCATACTCAGGATATTGTATGCTTTCATCACTTTATCTGTATAACTATTCGCTTGACGGTTCGTACCAGAGGCTCATCTGGACTGAGCCGCACAAGACGCTCGAGAATACGATTGTATGCTACGACTGGCTCTATGACGGCTATGACGTGAACCTTACACTTGAACCGGAAGACCCGACATATCCGATTGTCTCCATGGAGAAGGGGCAGGTCATCGGAGACGAGTGGACTGCTTTCGGAATCATAAGGGGGGACAACAAGATACGCGTGGAGAGCAGCGCTGCCTATCCTTCGTTCATCTACGGATGCCAGGATTACATCACAGTCTCTTACAGGGTCTATGTATCATCCCTTGGAGGAGAATATGGCACAGTGGGACATTTCTATAACATAATGGAATGGATAAGTGCCGAAGAGGCCGAAAGGCTTATGAGGGAAGAGGGAATGAAACTGCCTTCAAGGCCTTCAGGACAGACAGAAGACTGACTGTCCCGGAATCATTCTTACTCTTTGTAATTATTTACAGTCATTTAAAGAAAAGGACTTATGAGAACAAAATTTTGGAAACCCGCTTCAGTTTCAGCGCTGGTGCTTGCCATGTCCGCAGTTTCATGCAACGGGCCTGCTGAAGGTCCGGTTGACATTGCCCCTATCTTCCCCGAGCAGGTCAATGAGACCATTGAGCCAGGCCAATCTTATGAACTTACGATAAATCCCAATCTCCCTTGGGAAGTGGCAATATCAGGTGACACGGAATATTTCCGTCTCATTTCAAGAGGGGAGCCTCTGCCGGTAGTAAGCGGACAGGCGGGAGAACACAAGCTTACTGTGGAGGCCATTGTCGATGAAAGCGACTTTGAGCAGCGCCAGTGCATCCTTACCATGACCATGGGCAAGGAGGAAAAGCAGATTGCTGTCATCAACCGTAACGGCAAGGACCGCATATTCAGCCTGTGGCCTGTCAAGATAACCTCGGATGGATTTGACTATGGCGACGATGTCGGAGGATACAATTATGCTGAGAACGAGAGTGCTGACATTGATCTCTATTTCGACGGCAACATCTTCCAGATATACATGAAGGTCGAGGCAAACTTCGACTGGGCGCTCAAGGAGACTCCGGAGTGGGTCGAGCCGAACGTGGTTGAAGGGAGGTATGTGACATCTGCCAAGGCCAATGTTCCGGCTGCAATCTGTCTTCGCGGAGTGAATGCGAAATATCCTCTTGACGGTGCTGAAGGAAAGCTTGTGTTCATCGTGAATGACAATTCGGAGAATCCGATGGAGGTAGAGAAGGAGATAACTCTCTCGATTGAGCCTGTCAAGAATGTGTTTGAGGTTTCCCCATTGTCGGAAACAGCGCGTTTCAACAAGGCCGGACACTATTACAATGAGATGAACGGCGAGTACCAGGAAGGCTATCCTATGAAGGGCAGCGTAATCGGTACTGATGGAGTGAAGATATTTGCCGTGCAGATGCAGGACGGTGTGTATTCAGTTGTCGGCTCTTCTGAGCAGTACAGCCTGTATGGTGAGTGGGTGAATTTCACTCTCACGGACAATGAGCCTGAGGATGTGCTGAAAGACTGGTCTTTCACAGTAAGCGTGGATGCCAACGAGGGAGCCTCACGCAAGGCTGAGCTTATGATAATCCCGGGAACCGTTGAAATCAATGATCCTGACTACGACCTTTTCAATGATACCGCTACTGCCATCAAGGATGAATTGGCTGGATATGTCTATAGCCTCATTTCGCAGGAAGGCTCGGCTGGCGGTTCTGAGGGCGGACTTGTAAGCGCTGACAATGATGCCTTGGCAGCCAAGGGAGCAAGGTTCGAGAGCCTTGATGCGTCAAATCCTGAGAACGGATGGATTTCTGTCGCTGAGGAACTGTTCGGTGTCGGCCTGGACAATTATTACCAGCTGACAGTCACAAGGACTTCCGGCACATACAACTTCACATTTGTAAAGAACGTATGGGATGTAAGACTTTATGAAGTAGGTCTCGAGGGCCTGGTTCTCAGCGAGGTACCATGGCTTGAGCCGCAGTCTGAGTCGTCATTCTATATCTCCCTCGCAGAGGAGGATGCCTATAAGGACAAGTTCATTGTATGCCAGACCGGAGATGATTCGGAAAAACTCAGGAACTTCGCGGTAATCAAGGTTCTGTATGACCCGGAGGCTTCCATCTCAGGAGGCAGCGCCCTTGCATTCAAATATGCCCAGTGGGGCGGCGGTGCAGGATGCGTGCTGCGCAAGATGAGCGAGACTGAGGATGGTGAATCAGAGTATTATTGGGCTTGCAAGGAGCAGCTCTGGAATTCTGATGAGATTTACGAGCTTACTTACGGACAGGAGATTTCAATGCCTACGCTTGAGTCAACAATCGGGTTTGACAATGCGTTCTATATTCTGGATGAAGACCAGTCTTGGCTTACTTTTGAAGGAAGCGCGGAGAACCTGTTCATCAATATGGAGACAACTGAGGCAAAGCAGGGAGCTCTCGTGTTTACGAATGCAGGCATGCCGGTGCTCGCCATCGTGTGCAAATATAATCCTGCGCTGTAATTTTGTGGAACGTGACTATAATTGAATAATAAAGAGCAGTTTCAGATATGAGAATTTTAAGATTTGCCATGATGCTCATGACGGCGGCAGCCGCTTTGGCAACTTTGGGAGGATGTTCTGTGGAAGATCCCCAGGGTGCGGGCGATTATGGCTATGTGCAGTTCAAGCTGTATAAGGAGGCTTCCTATGTGCCGGCCTCCAAGGCAGCGGAGATAGACTATCTCGCTGACATTACCAAGGCGAGGATTACGATGAGGTACCAGGGGAGCACGCTCAACCAGACCCTCGTCTTTTCAGCAGCCGACAATGTTTCGGCCGAGTTCGGAATACGCAGTGAAAAGCTGCAGCTCCTTGCCGGTGACTATGAGGTGCTGTCTTTTGTCGTGTATGACAAGAATGATAACGAGGGACCTTCCGTATCAGGAATCGGAAATCCAAGGTTTACTGTCACTGCAGGCGGAATGACGGTGCATGACATGACTGTAGGGACATCTGTAGTGCCTTCAAGGGGAAATATCCGTTTCACTCTTGTAAAGGACATGTCTGACTTCGGGAACCTGCCTACAAGGTCTCTGGAGGACCACACTTTTGATGAGGCTAAATACATCACAATGCGTGTTGAAAAGACATCCAGCAATGAGCAGATTTCCTTTGCGAACATTCCTGTCAAGTTTTCCATTCATTTCAATGAGGAGGATGATGCCAACATCTATCCTGACGGATACGGCAAGGAGGATAATTTCGGCTACCAGACTTCTTCCCTGAAGGCGGATTCGCTTCTTTATCTGCTTGCCGGTGACTACCGTGTCAGGTCATATACACTCTCGGACGGTACGAAGACAGCATTCGAGACAAGGAGCTTTGACCGCTCTGCAGCGCCTGTATTCAATGTTGCGGATAATAAGACTCTTGATGTGAAAGTTCCTGTGGCCCTGAGCGAGGATGCACCGTATCTTCAGGACTATTATGCCCTTTACGAGATATGGAAATCTCTTGACGGACCGAACTGGTATTATCGCGGAGAGAATTATCCGGAGGGAACCAACTGGGACTTCAACAAAGACCCTGACCTCTGGGGTGACCAGTCCGGCGTAAGGCTTCACAGCAACGGCCGTGTGGCTTCTCTTGACCTTACGGATTTCGGCATCAAGGGAGACCTTTCTCCTGCCGTTGGCCAGCTGACTGAGCTTGTGCAGTTCTATCTGAGCACCCATAACGACATCAATAATTTTGATTTCACTGACCCGGGACAGTCTGCCCAGATGCTCTCACGCACCAGAATGGAGCGTCACAAGAAATATCTGGCAGAACTGCACCCTCTCACACAGCTGTCAGAGCCTATCGCTTTCGGCTTCGCGGAGAAGAAAGAGACCATAAGGGAGGTATCCCTTTATGCAAAGGGCTACACGGAAAGCCAGATATACGCAATGGAGAAAGGGACTGGAATACGTCCCATGGACAACAATCCGGGAACGCTTACCAATGGACTCACGTCGATTCCGGAGGAAATCGGAAACTTGACTAAAATGGAGTATCTTTATATCGCCAATTGCGAGATTGAGAATCTTCCGAGCGCCGAGTCCATGTCAAAGCTTGTGGCTCTTACCGACTTTGAGGTATATAACTGCCCTAAGCTCAAGATGACTGATGACAATATCGCGTCATTGGGTGCCATGCCGTCTTTGGTTTCAATCAACCTCGGAAACAACGGCCAGTGGACATCCCAGGAGTGCGACAAGCTCATGCGCGCCCTTGCCTATGGTCCGAGCAGCGACAAAATCCAGATTTTCTATTTCAGGAACAACAAACTGAATGCTCTCAAGAGCGAATATTTCAGCCGCTTCAAGAAAATCGGCCTTCTTGATCTTGTCAACAACGAAATCGAGACTGTCGAGAGACTGGGAAGCGAGATTGCTCCTGTGCAGATTTATCTTGACTATAACAGGATAAAGGAGATTCCTGACAACGAGGGCGGTGAAATTCTCTTCACAATGGACGATGTCGAGGCTTTCTCCGTATCCCACAACATGCTGGAGGTCTTCCCGGACGTGTTCGACGCAAAGAGCATCTTCACTATAGGCTCGGTTGACTTCTCGTACAACAATATTGACAGGATTTCCGGAGGTGATGACTTCAAGGGCATCAATGTAAAGACACTGAGCCTCGCGAGCAACAAGTTCACCGAATATCCTCTTGAGTTCACACACAGCAACTCAGTTGTGTCTGTATATAATTTCCGCGGAAACGGCATGAGGACGATTGACAAGGATGCATTCGACTATACCAAGCCGAACAGGGACAAGCTCACATATACGCAGACATTTGATTTCACTTACAACAGGCTCGACGACCTTCCTGTGACTTTCGGTGACTCGGCTTTCCCTTACCTTTACAGCGTGGACCTTTCGTACAACGCTTTCAAGGAGTTCCCTTATGAGCCTCTCAACTACATAAGCCTTACAGCATATGCAATAAGGGGCCAGAGGGACGACAACGGAAAACGCATTCTCAAACAGTGGCCTGAAGGACTTTACAACCATAGGGGCCTGAGAGGATTCTACATCGGTTCCAACGCATATGAAAGGATAGATGACAAGATATCCCAGCTGATATATTATTTCGACATCAGCGACAACCCGAACATTGAGTTTGACGCGTCTGACATCTGCCTGGCCTGGCGTGCCGGAGCATATAAGCTCATCTACGACAAGTCGCAGAATATCCTCAATTGTCCTGAAATGCTCAATTAAAAAAGGCTGAAATGAAAACATATAGAACAATACTTTTATCTCTGGCAATGGCTTTTGCCGTATCGGCCTGCGTGACTCCCGAGGCAGATGTTCCTTTCGGTACAGGGGAATCGGACCTCACGTTCGAGGCTGTGGGCGGAAGGAAGACCATATCCGTCTCCTCTGACGGGGAGTGGGTGGCATCCTCTGGTGAGCCTTGGATAACGATTTCTCCTGCAAACGGCAGGGGAAGCGGCCATTGTGACGTAATAATAGACTCCTCTCTTGTGCTTGACAACAGGACAGGTGTCGTGAACATAAGGAAAATCGCTGATGACGAGGTTGTCAGCATCAATGTTACCCAGGCCGGTTTCGACTATTCGATTACGGTTGACAAGCCTGAAATTTCAATACCTGAGTTCGACGTGCTGGATAAGCGTTATTTCGACGTGAAGGTTAAATCGAACATCCCGTTTGACGTCAAGCTTCCTGACAATGCGTCATGGCTTACTCTCGACCGCTCGAACAAGGAACTTGAACTTGACCGCGGCGTGCGTCCGCGCGAGGTCAGGGTGCGTTTCAGATGGAATGTAAGCTCTGTGCCCCAGGAGCGTATTGCAGAGGTGCAGTTCATACCTAAGGACCAGTCAGCGTCTCTGGTAAGGCAGGACTTCATTACAGTCGTGCAGGGTCCCGCCGAGGAGATTACGCAGGACCGCAGGGGAGACTCTCTTGCGGTGCTCGGGGCATGTCGCTCCGTTGCCGTATGGACTGAATTCGATTCCTCGCTTCCTATGGACAGATGGGAGGGCATCTCATTGTGGCGTGAGGAGAATATGGATGACATAAGGGCGCTTGTCGCTTCCGACAGGGAGCATCTGCTTGCAGAGCGTGCTGAACTTGACGATACGGATCCGCTCAAGAGCCTCGGCGACGAGGATTATCTTGAGGCCAAGGCACAGTCATATGTCGGACGTGTCCGCAAGGCTTCATTCCTGATGTTCACCACACGTGAGCCTCTTCCTCAGGAGGTGCAGTACCTCAGGGCTGCCGAGTCGCTCATTTTCATGAGCAACGCCAACACCTTCCTTATAAAGAGCCTCAGCACAGGCGAGTATCTCAACAACCTTACCCAGCTCAGGAGACTTACAGTGAGCGCTTACGGACTCAGCGAACTTCATTCAGGCATAACGGCTCTGAAGAATCTGGAATATGTGAACTTCTCAAGCAACAATTTCCAGGCATGGCCGGGCGTGCTCACTCCGCAGAATTTCCCTAAGCTTCACAGCATTGTGCTCAATGCAAACCAGCGCAGGGTAATATATGACCTCTCAAATACGTCTGACAAGGATCTCGGAGGATTCATTGACAATACCAACCCTGGAATGGATAATGCAAATGTCTTCTGGAAGAGGATTCTTACATGGGAGAAGCTCGATACTCTGATGATGTCTGTGAATTATCTGCAGGGTACGGTTCCAAGTGACGCGGCAGTAAGGAACATGGGCATCAGGGACTATACCTCAGCCGACAGGGGAGACTCCCTTACAGTTGATTTCATCAACCTTCAGCTGCCTCGCGTATTGCCTAACATAAAGCGTTTCGCTTTCAACTACAACAGGCTCAACGGCGAGTTGCCAATGTGGATACTTTATCATCCGAATTTCAATTACTGGCTGCCTGACTCGTTCATCTTCAATCAGGAGGGAACTGACAAGAACGGCGTCAAGGCTGAATTCAGCAATGTACCTATCAGCCTGGGCAATTACAGCAATGTTCCAGGCAACCATGGAAGCTATTATGATATCCATCCTTACAAACTGGATGACAACAAATAAATGAGAGGAATGAAAAAATATCTTTATATATTTTGTGCGGCCCTGGCATTGTCCGCCGTATCTTGCTCAATTGAAGACGTACCGACTCCTGACGGAAACGGGACATCTTCCCCGTCAATCCCGCAGGATGCGGTGGCCGGTGAACTGCTTGTCAAGTTCAGTCCGCAGGTGAGCGGAATCCTGGATAATCTTCTTCCCGCGACCAAAAGCGGCGGTCCTGCAACACGCTCGGGAGTCGTTTCAGTCGATGAAGTCCTTGACCTTGTCGGGACTTATCAGATAGAGAGGGTTTTCCCTAAGGACAGCCGTTCTGAGGAGGCTACCCGCAAGGCCGGGCTGCATCTGTGGTATGTGGTGCGTTTCAGTGACGAGTTCACGCTTGACGAGGTCGCAAAAAGGCTCTCGGCTCTGGGAGAGGTGCAGCAGGTCGAGCTTAACAGGACAATGAAACGCCACAACAGCCGTAAGGCAATACCGTTCTCTGCAGGAGCGGTGATGACAAAGGCTGGCGTGTTTGATGACCCGTATCTCGCATACCAGTGGGATTTGGTCAATAACGGCACCATGTTCTCGGTCAATGACGCCGGAGAGCGTGTTGGCAAATCAATCGCAGGTGCTGACGTCCAGGTCCAGGAGGCCTGGAAGAAATGTACGGGCGATCCTTCCATAATTGTGGCTGTGCTTGACGAGGGAGTGGATTTCACTCATCCGGACCTGCTTCCAAGCATGTGGACGAATCCCGGTGAGCCCGTTTACGGAGGAACGGAGGATATGGACGGCAACGGATATGCCGGAGACAGGCACGGATACAATTTCGTGAGGAACACCGGCCTTATCACTACCAATGACATAAATGACACCGGACACGGCTCGCACGTGGCAGGAGTGATAGCTGCCCAGAACAACAACGGGGTCGGCATAGGCTCAATCGCTGGAGGAACACCTGAGGCGCCGGGCGTGAAAATCATGAGCTGCCAGATTTTCTCGGGCAATATCGAGACAAGCGCGCTTGCCCAGGTACGTGCAATCAAGTATGCCGCTGACAACGGTGCCGTCATCCTCCAGTGCAGCTGGGGCTACATCTCAGGTGCGGCGAACGGTTACGTCTACGGAGGACAGGGATATGACTCAGACGAGATGTGGATGGAAAACAGTCCTATCGAGAAAGTTACTTTCGATTATTTCATACATAACGCAGGTTCTCCGAACGGTGTGCTTGACGGTGGAATCGCCATATTCGCTGCTGGAAACGAGAATGCTCCGATGGCATGCTATCCGGGAAAATACAAGGACTATGTCTCCGTAGCTTCGACTGCCGCTGACTGGACTCCTTCGACCTTTACCAATTATGGTCCGGGAACAACCATATGCGCGCCGGGCGGTGACCAGAATTATTATTGGGATTTCACAGATTCTGCCGCCGGGTATAAGCGCGGTGAGCGCGGGTGCATCCTCTCTACAGTTCCTGTGCACGTCGCTGAGAGCGGCTACGGATATATGGAGGGTACTTCAATGGCATGTCCGCATGTCTCGGGAGTCGTGGCTCTCGGACTTTCATATGCCGCTCAGCTGCGCAAACATTTCACTGCTGACGAGTTCAAGGAACTGCTTTATGCGAGTGTTACTCCTGCCGCCGACTTCGAGAAGACATGGCCGTCGGTCAAGGTTTACAGTGATTTCGCGACTGAGATAGAGAGTGTACCCTCTTCCATGAGCCTTGCCTTGAATTACAAGGGCCAGATGGGCGCGGGACAGGTCAATGCGACCAAGCTCCTTGCAGCAATCGAAGGTGCAGGCACGCCGATGAAATTCCCTAATCTTTATGTGGCAGCAGGCGCTGAGGTCGTTGCCGTTCCTGCGATATATTTTGCGGAAGGTACAAAAGATTTCACCGTTTCCGTTGAGGACACCGGCATTGCAGAGGCTTCATATGACAAGTCAACAGGCAAGCTGACCGTAAAGGGAGTGAAAGCCGGCATGACCAGGGCATCCGTCACAGGCGGAGGAAAGGTTCATGAGTTTGTGATAACGGTCAGGACTTCGGCCGGAGACCACGGCTGGCTGTAGTATGATGCGCGGACGTTTGGCCCTTTGCCTCCTGGCGTTTTGCCTTGTCCCGCTTCAGCAGGCTGTGGCGCAGATACGCACCGTGCCGAAGGAATTGCTTGACAGCATTGCCAACCCGGCGGTAGCGGAGAACAGTTCTTTGATGGAATTTGACACCAGGCGCATTGTCGCGGCCGGAATCGCTGAAGACGAGCTTCCCGTATATTCATATGGTTTTGTGAACAGGGGAGACAAGCCGATTGTGGTAAACCGCATCACCACTTCATGCGGATGTGCGGTAGCGGAATGCGCTTCAAGGGTGACTGGGCCTGGGGAGAGGGGCACCATATCTGTGACCTATCATCCAAAGGGACATCCGGGGAGGTTTGAGCGGAGGATATTCGTCTATACCAATTTGTCCTCAGAGCGTCCCACAGCCGTGCTTTCGCTTGATGTCACAGTGCGGGCGGGGGAGGACCGGAGCAGGTGGTTCCCCCATCAGATGGGCCGCATCAGGATGAAGGTCAAGGAATTTGCTTTCCGGCAGGATGTCAAGGATGTGGTTTGCCTTGCTTTCCTGAATGCAGGTGATGTTCCTGTCACTCCTGTGCCGGATACCGCCATGCTGCCTTCTTATCTGAAGGCCTGGTGCGAGACTCCCGGTGTAGAGCCTGGAAAGGAAGGGGAGATATGCATAGCCTTTGATCCTGACAAGTTCCGTGAGCAGGCTGCCGCAAATTCCGGATGGCTTTCGGGGGCATCTTCCCGTGACGTGTCAAGGACGGCCGTTGTGTTAGGCGGGGTCGGAGCACCTCCGAGGGAGTCTGCGATTATTATTACGATTCAATGATTGGAATGCCGCCGGTTTGGCGGAAAAGTTTTGTAAAAACATGTTTTATTATATGAAGAACATATTTAAAAGCGCGCTGCTTCTTGTGGTGCTCTGTGCTTTTGCTTCTTGCGGGGAGCAGGTTGAGCCGGTTGATGAATATCTGGAGGTCACTGCAAACAATCTGTCAGGCGACTGGACGCTTCAGACATGGAATGACGGCGCCGTGCCGGAAGATGGCGTGGCCGTCTATATCCGTTTTATCCGCAAGGATTCAAGGTATGAGATGTATTCTAATGTCGGCTCCATGGAGTTTGTCAGGCAGACGGGTGGTTTTGTCATAATGAATGACGAGGCTCTCGGATATGTGATTGCCGGCAATTATGACTTTACTCTCGGACAGGAGTGGAATCACAGGTATATTGTCAGGCTGACTTCCGACCGCATGGTCTGGACTGCTGTTGACGACCCTACTGATGTGTGCGTGTATGTGCGCACCTCTATCCCTCAGGACATTACTTCCGCTTTCCCTCCTGTTGAGGAATAGCCGGAACGGGAATAATGATTCTTGTGTAACAGGCGGGACTGTCTCTCTGGTGGGACGGTCCCGTTTTTCTTATTATAATAATGAATTATACCTGACCCGCAATCGGAATCTGCAATTTTTTGTGCTGAAAATTTGTGTTTTATATGAAATTTGCCTTAATTTGCGGTGTATTATTAAACTAACACACTATTAACGAATTTTACAGACAGCATGAAAAAGTCATTTCTTTCAGCCCTTGCCCTCCTCATTTCCTGCATCGGCTTATGTGCGGCGGGCCAGGACGGCCTTGTGTTTAAAGGACGGGTGACGGACTTGCAGGGCAATCCTGTGGCGTATGCCACAGTCGCAATCACTGATGCTTCCGGCTCTGTCATTTCAGGAGCGACCTCAGGCGAGGACGGTTCCTGGCAGATAATCTCCCCGAAAGGCTTTGCCGTTTCAGACAGCCTTGTCTTCCTGTGCTCTTTCATCGGATACAAGGACTTTACCGCATCTCTTGGCGATATGGCAGGCAACAGCTCCGGCAGCATAATCACTCTGAGGGATGCCGTGCTTGAAGAGGATGCCCAGGCACTTGCCGGAGCTGTCGTGTCCGGAAAGCGTGAACTGATTGAGCATCATTTCGACAAGCTGGTGCTGAATGTCTCCGAACTGGCTGTGGCCCAGACCGGCAATGCGCTGGATGTCCTCAAAAACTCCCCGGGCGTGACCCTTGACAAGGACGGCAACGTGAAGCTCAACGGACAGACCGTTTCCGTATGGATTGACGGAAGGCCATCATCCATGTCCGGAAAGGATCTTGAAGTATATCTTAAGGGCAGCCCGGGCAACACGATAGAGAAAGTGGAGCTGATGTCATCCCCTTCCGCCAAATATGATGCGGAAGGTAGCGGCGGAATAATCAACATAAAGACCAGAAAGGGGTTCATGCAGGGGCTTAGCGGCTCTGTAACCGCCAACGGGGGACTTCGTCTCAATCCAACTGGGGAAGGCTCCAAGGTGAATCCTTACGGTGACATTTCCGCTAATCTGATGTATAAGACGGACAAGACCCTTACATCGTTCACTTATTCGCCGTCAATGACGGAAATGTCCGCAGCTGCCTATGAGAACAAATGGTACGGGACGGATTATTCTTCTCTCCAGCAGTCTGAGACCGCCATGAACAGCAGGTGGGGAGGGCACAGCCTCCGTTTGCAGCATGACTGGCATGTAAGCGACAAGGATGTGCTCGGGGCCATAGCGAACTTGAGGTTCAGTGACAGCGGTTCGGATTCGGGTAACGGAAGCACCATTTCCGACTATAGGGCATGGGGTACTCCGGCTCAGGAACTGTACTCGGTGATGCTGAGCAACAATGCCTCGCAGGATAAGGGCAATTTTGTGTATGCGAACCTCAATTACACGCATACGTTCGATGAGTCGCGCGCAGCTGAGCTGACTGTAAATGCAGACTATAGCCGCAATGCCAGCAGGGAATTCACTGAGCAGACGAACATATGGAAGACACGTCCTGCCTCATACGGTTCTGACGGCTCTGGAGGTTCTGATATCGGCGGGAACAGTTTTGAGGACTATGGTTTTCAGGAGAATACCGGAAGGGTGCTGGACCTGATTTCATTGAAGGCAGACTATACTACTGTTTTCTGGAAATCCACGGGACGCATAGAAGCCGGTCTGAAAGGGGCAGTCTCGCTGACTGACAACAAATTCTCACGTTTTGACTATCAGGTGCCCTCATGGACCTTGGGTGAGTCTCCGGTGCAGACAAACAATTTCAAATACAGGGAGCAGGTCTATGCGGCCTACCTTAATGTGGCAAAGCAGTTCGGTACCAAATGGAACGCCCAGGCAGGCCTGCGCGGTGAGATGACCTTGTCAAAAGGAATGTGGCAGGACGACCCTCATACTTCCGACAGCTACTTCGATGTTTTTCCGAATGCTACGGTGAGCTGGATTCCGTCACAGAAATTCATTTTCTCGGCCAACTATTCCTACAGGATAAGCCGTCCCAAGTATTGGCAGCTCAATCCTTTCGTCTCTTATGTGAATGCGACCACATACACTCAGGGAAAGGCGGACCTCAAACCGTCATATTCGCACAACGCGGCATTGACGGCCGTGCTCTTCGGCCGGCTTTCTATAAGCTCAGGCTACGGAAACGTCCGCAATTACAATGACATGCAGGTGCCGCGCTTTGACACGGAAAGCGGAAAAATGGGGCTCGTTTTCGACAATGCCGGCATAAAGGACATGGTATACGTGTCGCTCTCCCTTTCCGAGCAGCCTATAACCAAATGGTGGACCCTTACCTTGTCCGGATATTATGCCTATACGTATTTCAAGGCATATGATGGAGTCGCTTCCGGCCTTGGAGAGGGCTATGTGAATAAGGGGCACTCTTTCTACGGCTATGCCTCAACCACTTTCTATCTTCCAAAGAATTTCAAGACAGGGCTTTCCGGAATGTATTGCACTCCTCAGACTGAGGGCTTTTATGACATCGACCAGATGTGGCATATGAGCTTCGACTTTTCCAAGACTTTCCTTGACGGCAAGCTCGCCCTTAATTTCTATGTGGAAGACATCTTCGGCTCAATGAAGTCGGACCTGAAGATTTATGACGGGGACAGGCTATCATACAGCATGGCGCAGAAATTCTCCTATACTTCTTTCCGTCTCGGACTTACATGGCGTTTCGGCCAGGCAGTGAACTCCAG